>NZ_JBEXVE010000009.1:0-325116 GCF_040629205.1 Streptomyces sp. NPDC005962
GAGCAGGTCGCCTCCTATCTCATCGCCCAATTCAGTTCCCGGGGCACGGTCGATCAGGTCCGGCGGGGCGATCGCCTTTTGTATGAAAAGAGCGTCAGCGGGGGCTGCCGTGCTCCTCCACCAGCTCGCTCGCCCGCTTCACATCGGCCGCCATCCGCTCCAGCAGCGCCTCGATCGAGTCGAACTTCTCCTGCCCGCGCAGGAAGGCGAGGAAGTCCACCTCGACATGGAGCCCGTACAGATCCAGACCGACCCGGTCGATCGCGTACGCCTCCACGGTCCGCTCGGTCCCGTCGAACTGCGGGTTGGTGCCGACCGAGATGGCCGCGGGCATGGCCTCGCCCTGGGCCGTCAGCCAGCCCGCGTAGACCCCGTCGGCCGGGATCGCGGTGTGCGGCAGCGTCTCCAGGTTGGCCGTCGGAAAGCCCAGTTCGCGGCCGCGCTGGGCGCCGCGGACCACGACGCCCTCGACGCGGTGCGGCCGCCCCAGGACCTCCATGGCGCCCGTGACGTCCCCCTCCGCGACCAGCCTGCGCACCAGGGTGGACGAGAACGGCTCGCCGCCGCCCGCCGTACCGCGCTCGTACAGGTCGATCACCTGGACCTCGTAGTCGTAGGTGGTGCCCAGCTCGCGCAGCGAGTCGACGTTTCCGGCGGCCCGGTGGCCGAAGCGGAAGTTGGGGCCCTCCACCACGACCCGCGCGTGGAGCTTGTCGACCAGCACCTTCACCACGAAGTCGGCGGGGGTGAGCCGCGAGAACTCCTGGGTGAACGGAAGGATCAGCACCGCGTCCACGCCCAGCTCCGCCATCAGCTCCGCACGCCGCTGGTGCGGGGCGAGCAGCGGCGGATGGCTGCCGGGCCGCACGACCTCGCTCGGATGCGGGTCGAAGGTGACCACGACCGCCGGTACGCCCAGCTCCCGCGCGCGGGCCACCGCGCGGCCGATGATCAGCTGATGCCCGCGGTGCACTCCGTCGTAGGAACCGATTGTGACGACGCTGCGCCCCCAGTCCTCGGGGATGTCCTCCAAGCCACGCCAGCGCTGCACTATGCCCGCTCCTCGCCCGAACCTTTGACTGCCGACTTATCGCTTTCGCAGATCTAAGACTGCCATGCCGCCGGTCCCCGCCGTGCACCGGAGGCCGGTCGGCGGGGGACCCGCGGAACCCTTATACGAAGACCGCGAGGCTCTTGGCCCGGCCCTTCGACTCCTCCACCAGGGCCAGGAAGCGCCCGTCCGGCCCGAAGACCGCCACCGGGCCCGACCGGCCGCCCTCACGGGGCGGCATGTCGATCCGTACGCCGTTGCCCAGCAGCCGGGCCTGGTGCTCGTCGACGTCCCAGCGCGGGAAGGCGGCGGCCGCGGCCTCGGCGATGGGCATGATCTGGAGGGACTCCTCCAGCTGCTCCAGCGTCCGCGCGGCCGCCAGCCCGTACGGGCCGACCCGGGTGCGGCGCAGCGCCGTCAGATGGCCGCCGGTGCCGAGCCCGGCGCCGAGGTCGCGGGCCAGGGCGCGGATGTACGTACCCGAGGAGCACACGACCGTGACGTCGAGGTCGAGGACGGGGGTGCCGTCCTCGGCCTTCGCCTCGCGGCTGTCGTGGAGGCCGAAGGACGAGACGGTGACCGGCCGGGCCGGGATCTCGAACTCCTCGCCCTCCCGGGCCCGGGTGTAGGACCGCTTGCCGTCGATCTTGATGGCGCTGACCTTGGACGGCACCTGCTGGATGTCCCCGGTCAGCTCGCCGATCCCGGCCCGGACGGCGTCGAGCGCGGTCCCGGCGGCCCCGTCCGAGGAGGTGATCTCCCCCTCGGCGTCGTCGGTGACCGTGTTCTGGCCGAGCCGGACGGTGGCCGCGTACTCCTTCTCGGTCAGCGCCAGATGGCCGAGCAGCCGGGTCGCCTTCTCGACGCCGATCACGAGCACGCCCGTGGCCATCGGGTCCAGCGTCCCGGCGTGCCCGACCCGGCGCGTACCGGCGAAGCGGCGCATCTTCGCGACGACGTCGTGCGAGGTGAACCCGGCCGGTTTGTCGACGATCACCAGGCCGTCCGGCGCACCGGAACCGGCCCTGCCCTTGCGTGTCATGCGTCCGCGGCACCCTTGCCGTTGCCGTCGGAGCCCGACTCGCCGTCGTCCGCCCGGTCCGCCTCGTCGGCCTGGTCGGCCTCGTCCGCCTCGTCCTCGCCCGGCTTGCGGTACGGATCGGCTTCACCGGCGTACGCGGCGCCCGAGGAGGCCTCCCGGACCTCCGCGTCGGCCGCCTTGGCCTTGGCGAGCAGGTCGTCGATCGTACGGGCATTGTCCGGCAGGGCGTCCGGGACGAACGTCAGGGTCGGGGTGAACCGCACCCCGGTCTGCCGTCCGACCTCCGACCGCAGCACGCCCTTGGCGCTCTCCAGGGCGGCGGCGGAGGCCGCGCGCTCCTCGTCGTCGCCGTAGACCGTGTAGAAGACGGTCGCCTCCCGCAGATCACCGGTGATCCGGGTGTCGGTGATGGTCACATAGCCGAGCCGCGGGTCCTTGATCCGCCGCTGCAGCGTCTCCGCGACCACGACCCGGATGCGGTCCGCCAGCTTGCGTGCCCGCGCAGTGTCGGTCATGCGTCTTCTTCTCTCTTCTTCACTTCAGTCATCGGTGGTCAGGAACGGTCGGGGGCGGTCATCGACCGGCCGTCCCCGGTCCCCGGCCTTCACTCGTCGTCACCACTGTGGAGCCGCCGTCGTACCGACAGCAGCTCCACCTCCGGCCGCGCCGCGACCAGCCGCTCGCAGCGGTCGAGGACTTCCGTCAGGTGGCCCGTGTCCCCGGAGACCACCGCGAGGCCGATCTCGGCCCTGCGGTAGAGGTCCTGGTCGCCGACCTCCGCCACGCTCACCGCGTACTTGCGGTGCAGCTCGGCGACGATCGGGCGGACGACGGAGCGCTTCTCCTTCAACGACCGTACGTCGCCGAGGAGCAGGTCAAAGGACAATGTCCCTACATACATGCGGTCCGGGTCAAGCCACCCGTGGGGCCTTCGAGGTTCGGACTTCTCGAACCGTACACGCAAGGGCCGGGGCCGATCGACGGAAATTCTCCGCCGACCGGCCCCGGATGAGAGGCAGCGCGTCAGCCGCGCGGCTTCTCGCGCATCTCGTACGTCGCGATGACGTCGTCGATCTTGATGTCGTTGTAGCTGCCGAGGTTGATACCGCCCTCGAAGCCTTCGCGAATCTCGGTGACGTCGTCCTTGAAGCGGCGCAGGCCCTCGATGTTGAGGCTCTCCGCGATGACCTTGCCGTCGCGGACGAGGCGGGCCTTGGTGTTCCGCTTGACCTCGCCGGAGCGGATGAGCACACCCGCGATGTTGCCCAGCTTGGACGAGCGGAAGACCTCGCGGATCTCCGCCGTGCCGAGCTCGACCTCTTCGTACTCCGGCTTGAGCATGCCCTTGAGGGCCGCCTCGATCTCCTCGATCACCTGGTAGATGACCGAGTAGTAGCGGACGTCCACACCCTCGCGCTCGGCCATCTGCGTGGCACGCCCATCGGCGCGCACGTTGAAGCCGATGACGATGGCGTCGGAGCCGGTCGCCAGGTCGATGTCGGTCTCGGTGACCGCACCCACACCGCGGTGCAGGACGCGCAGGTCGACCTCTTCGCCGACGTCGAGCTGGAGCAGGGAGGACTCGAGGGCCTCCACCGAACCGGACGCGTCGCCCTTGATGATGAGGTTGAGCTGCTGGACCTGACCGGCCTTGAGCACCTTGTCCAGGTCCTCCAGGGAGACCCTGCGGGTGCGCTTGGCGAAGGCGGCGTTGCGCTCACGCGCGGCGCGCTTCTCGGCGATCTGGCGGGCGGTGCGGTCCTCGTCGACGACGAGGAAGTTGTCGCCCGCGCCCGGCACGTTGGTCAGACCGAGCACCAGGACCGGGGTCGAGGGACCCGCCTCCTGGAGCTGGTTGCCGTTGTCGTCGAGCATCGCCCGGACGCGACCGTAGGCGTCGCCCACGACCATCGTCTCGCCGACCTTCAGGGTGCCGCGCTGGACCAGCACGGTGGCCACGGCGCCGCGGCCGCGGTCGAGGTGCGCCTCGATCGCGATGCCCTGCGCGTCCTGCTCCGCGTTGGCGCGCAGGTCGAGCGAGGCGTCCGCGGTGAGGACCACGGCCTCGAGCAGCTCGTCGATGTTCAGACCCTGGCGGGCGGAGATGTCGACGAACATGGTGTCGCCGCCGTACTCCTCGGCCACCAGGCCGTATTCGGTCAGCTGACCGCGCACCTTGGTCGGGTCCGCGCCCTCGACGTCGATCTTGTTGACCGCGACCACGATCGGCACGTCGGCCGCCTTGGCGTGGTTCAGCGCCTCGATCGTCTGGGGCATCACACCATCGTTGGCCGCCACCACGAGGATCGCGATGTCGGTCGACTTGGCACCACGGGCACGCATGGCGGTGAACGCCTCGTGACCCGGGGTGTCGATGAAGGTGATCCTGCGCTCTTCGTTGTTGACGTCGGTCGAGACCTGGTAGGCACCGATGTGCTGGGTGATGCCGCCGGCCTCGCCCGCGACCACGTTGGTCTTGCGGATCGCGTCCAGAAGTCGCGTCTTACCGTGGTCGACGTGACCCATGACGGTCACCACCGGCGGACGCGCGACGAGCATCTCCTCGCCGCCCTCGTTCTCGCCGAACTCGATGTCGAAGGACTCGAGAAGCTCGCGGTCCTCCTCCTCCGGGCTGACGATCTCGACGTTGTAGTTCATCTCGCCGCCGAGGAGATGCAGCGTCTCGTCGGGGACGGACTGGGTCGCGGTGACCATCTCGCCGAGGTTCAGCATCACCGCTACCAGCGACGCCGGGTTGGCGTTGATCTTCTCCGCGAAGTCCGTGAGCGAGGCACCACGCGACAGCCGGACCGTCTGGCCGTTGCCGCGCGGCAGCATCACGCCGCCGACCGACGGGGCCTGCATGGCCTCGTACTCCTGGCGCCTCTGCCGCTTCGACTTACGGCCACGACGCGCCGGACCGCCGGGACGGCCGAACGCACCCTGCGTACCACCACGGCCGCCGGGACCACCCGGACGACCGCCGAAGCCCGGACGGCCACCGCCGCCACCGGGACGACCGGCGAAACCGCCGCCGCCACCCGGACGACCAGCACCGCCACCGCCACCGGGACGACCGGCGAAACCGCCGCCGCCACCCGGACGACCAGCGCCGCCACCGCCACCGGGACGACCGGCACCGCCGGGACCGCGACCGCCGCCGCCACCACCGGGGCCCGGACGCGGACCCGCGGCCGGACGCTGCGGCATCATGCCCGGGTTCGGACGCGGGCCGCCGGCGCCGCCGCCGGGACGGGGACCGCCCGCACCCTGACCGCCCTGCGGACGAGGCATCGAGCCCGGAGTGGGACGGGGACCGCCCGCACCCTGGCCGCGACCGGCACCGGGACCGCCCTGGCCGCCGCCCTGCGGACGCGGACCGGCACCGCCCTGACCACCGGGGCCGGGACGGGCGCCGCCGCCGGGACGGGGTGCCTGCGGACGCGCCATGCCGGTGGAGCCACCGGAGGTGAAGGGGTTGTTACCCGGACGCGGACCGGCCGGACGACCGCCGCCCGGACGCGGGCCACCGCGCTCCTGACCCGGACGCGGGGCGCCGGAACGGCCACCCTGGCCGCCCTGGCCCTGACCACCCTGGCCCTGGCCGCCCTGACCCTGACCGCCCTGGCCACCGGGGCCGGGACGGGCGCCGGGGCGCGGACCGGGCGTGGCGCCCGGCTTGGGCGCACCCGGCTTGGCCGCGGCGGGCTTGGGGCCCGGGGTGGCCGGCGGTGCGGTGAACTCGGGCTGCGCCGGAGCCGCGGGCTGCGCCGGACCCGGCTTGGGGCCGGGCGTCGCGGGCTTGGGGGCAGCGGGCGCCGGACGCGGGCCCGGAGTGGGCGCCGCGGACGGGCTGGGCGCCTCGGAGGGGGTGCTGCTCGGGCCCTCGGCGGCGGCCGGCTTGGGGCCGGGCGTCGGGGGCTTGGGGGCAGCGGGACGGGCCGCCGACGCCGGACCGGGCGTCGGGGGCTTGGGCGTCGCCTTGCGCGGCGCCGAGGGCTTGCCAGAGGCACGGCCGGAGCCGTTGCCGCCCTGGAAAGCGTCGGTCAACTTGCGGACTACCGGCGCCTCGATCGTCGAGGACGCCGAACGTACGAACTCACCGAGTTCCTGGAGCTTGGCCATGACGACCTTGCTCTCAACGCCGAACTCCTTGGCGAGTTCGTATACCCGGACCTTAGCCACTTCGCTCCTTTTAGGTCCGGGTTACCGCCGGACCGTCGCTACTTCATGGGCGTACTCATCGCGTACTCATCGAGTGCTCATCGCAATCTCGACCTACTTCCGACTCGCGAGGTACCTGACCGCACGGGTTCCCGTGCCGTTCTTCCAGCTTCTTACGAGGGTGACTGGTCACCCTGGTGCTCCACATAACGGCGCAGTGCCGTGGTGTCGAGCGCCCCCGGTCCCCTGAAGGCCCGGGGAAAGGCCCGGCGGCGGACCGCCAGGTCAAGACAGACCCGTGTGGGGTGCATATAAGCTCCCCGACCGGGCAGCGTACCGCGCCGATCGGGGACGCAAACTCCCTCGACCGCCACGATGCGCAGCAGATCGTCTTTGGCCGCCCGATCCCGGCATCCCACACAGGTTCTCTCAGGGCAGGCACGAGCACGCGTGCGGCCAGACACTGCTTAAGTCTACCTCCCTGCGGCGACCTCACCCCTTGGGGGGAGTGATCGAACCGTCACACGAATTCGGCTGGATCGCGGTGTCCGCGGCTTGAAACAGCCTTGATCGATCGCGATCAGCCTTGATCGATCCGCTCAGGCCTGCTCGGCGGACTGATCGGCGGACTGCTCGGTGTCCGGCCGGATGTCGATCCGCCAGCCCGTGAGCCGGGCCGCGAGCCGGGCGTTCTGCCCTTCCTTGCCGATCGCCAGCGACAGCTGGTAGTCGGGCACGGTGACCCGTGCGGACCGGGCCGCCAGGTCAACCACCTCGACCTTGCTCACCCGGGCGGGCGACAGCGCGTTCGCCACCAGATCGGCGGGGTCGTCCGACCAGTCGACGATGTCGATCTTCTCGCCGTGCAGCTCGGCCATCACCGCGCGCACCCGGCCGCCCATCGGGCCGATGCACGCGCCCTTGGCGTTCAGACCCGAACGGGTGGACCGGACGGCGATCTTGGTGCGGTGGCCCGCCTCACGGGCGATCGCCGCGATCTCCACCGAGCCGTCCGCGATCTCCGGCACCTCGAGCGCGAAGAGTTTCTTCACCAAATTGGGATGCGTACGCGAAAGGGTCACCGACGGCCCGCGCACGCCCTTGACCACTCGTACGACGTATGTACGCAGCCGGGTGCCGTGCGCATAGTCCTCGCCGGGCACCTGCTCCTGCACCGGCAGGATCGCCTCGAGGCGGCCGATGTCCACCAGGACGTTCTTCGGGTCCTTGCCCTGCTGTACGACGCCCGCGACGACATCGCCCTCACGGCCCGCGTACTCGCCGAAGGTGATCTCCTCCTCGGCGTCCCGCAGCCGCTGCAGGATGACCTGCTTGGCGGTCATGGCGGCGATCCGGCCGAAGCCGCTGGGGGTGTCGTCGAACTCGCGGGGCTCCTCGCCCTCCTCGACGTCGTCGGCGTCCTCCCGGGCCCATACCGTCACATGGCCGCTGGCGCGGTCCAGCTCCACCCGGGCCCGCCGGCGGCTTCCCTCGGTGCGGTGGTAAGCGATGAGGAGAGCCGACTCGATCGCCTCGACCAGCAGGTCGAACGAGATCTCCTTCTCCCGCACCAGTCCCCGCAGGGCACTCATGTCGATGTCCACGGCTACGCCTCCTCCTTGCTCTCGTCGCCCTCGGGCTTGCGGTTGAACTCGATCTCCACTCGGGCCTTGGAGATCTCCTTGAAGGCCAGCCGCCTGGCGGTGGGCTTGCGCCCCTTCACGCCGGGGACTTCCAGATCCAGTCCCTCGTCGTCCACGGAGACGATCCGGGCGACCAGCTCGCCGCCCTCCGCCAGCTGCGCCCTCATCAGCCGGCCTATGGCCCGCCGGTAGTGGCGCTGCTCGGTCAGGGGGCGCTCGGCGCCGGGAGAGGTGACCTCCAGGACGTACGGGGTCTGGCCCATCGCGTCCGACTCGTCGAGCGACTGCGAGATCGCCCGGCTCAGCTCCGCACACGTATCCAGCTGCACGCCGTCGTCGGAATCCACCACGATACGAAGGACGCGCCGCTTCCCGGCCGGTGTCACCTCGACCTCTTCCAGATCCAGATCCCGTGCGCTGACGAGCGGTTCCAGCAGTCCGCGCAGCCTTTCGCTCTGGGTCGTGCTCATCCGGGTGACTCCTCGGCCGCGTGTGCTGTTGTGGGAAGGTCGCGTGTCAGCTCAAAGCCTATCTGTTCCGGCGGCGGGCTGACGATTCGGTGGCCGCTGCCCGGCTTTCCGGCCTCGCGCGGGTACGCTCGCCTGCTGTGATCACTAACGGCGGCCGGGAGCGGCCGCAGCCCGGAAAGAGGAACGTGCCGATCACGAATCCCCCACCTCGCCCCACGTCCCCGTCCCTCCCCCAGGACGCCGCGCAGACCGCCGCGCGGACCGGCCCGCAGGACGCTGCGCAGACCGTCCCGCAGACCGCCTCGCAGGCGGCGTCCCCGCGGCGGCGAAGTCTGCTGCTGGCCGGTGGTTCGGCGGGGGCCGCCGCGCTGCTGGTCGGCTGTTCCGGTGGCTCGGACGACGGACACCGCTCCTCCGGTTCCGCGGACGGCGCGGCGTTGCGCGCTCGGGGCGTACGGGACTCGGCCGCGCTCCTCGCGCGCTACGACGCGACCATCGACGCCCACGCCGGTCTCGCGGAGCGGCTGCGGCCGCTGCGGGCGGAGACGGCGGCGCATGTCGCCGCGTTCGGCTCCAAGGACCCCTCCGCGTCCGCCTCCGCGACCGCGTCCCGCTCACCGGCCGCGGGCGGGCGGCGGCTGCCCGCGGTGCCCGAGGACGAGAAGAAGGCCCTCGGCGCCCTCGCCCAGGCCGAGCGGCACACCGCCGACAGCCGCACCACCGCGCTCGCCGGCGCACCGCCCGAACTGGCCCGGCTGCTGGCCTCCGTCGCGGCCTGCGGCGCCGCCCATGTGTACCTCCTCACCCAGGGCGACCCGGGCTCATGACGGTCCCCGTCAGCCCTTTCAGCCCCCTCCCCGTCAGCCCCGTCAGGCCCATCAGCCTCGTCAGGCCCCTCCGCGCGGAAGGAGTACCCGGATGAACCGTGCCGCGACGCTCAAGGCCACCCAGGCCGCGCTCGCCGCCGAGCACGCCGCCGTGTACGGATACGGCGTCGTCGGCGGCCGGATCGGCGACGACCGGCTCGCCGAGGCGCGCGAGGGGTACGCCGCGCACCGTGCCCGCCGCGACGACCTCGTCCGCACCGTGCGCGACATGGGCGGTACGCCGCAGAGCGCCGCCCCCGCGTACGCGCTGCCGTTCGCGGTGCCCGACTCGGCCGCCGCGGTCCGGCTCGCCGCCGAACTGGAGAGCCGGGTGGCCGCCGTCTACGCCGACCTCGTACGGACCTCCGACGCCCCGCTGCGGCGGCAGGCGGCGGGCGCGCTGCGCGAGGCGGCGGTCCGGTCGGTGCGCTGGCGGGGCGGCGGCGTAGCCTTCCCTGGACTCACGGAACGCGCCGCGCCGACCGCCCCGTCCGCGTCGGCGAGCGGAGCCGCCGACGGGGTCTGACAGTGACGTGCGTGGGGTGACGGTGACAGGGGGCAGCTCGAGAATGGCAGCGGCAGAAGAGCCCGATGGCACGGCCTCCCTCCAGGTACCGAAGCGGCTGCTGGACGCGGTGAGCGACGATCCGGCCGAGCCCGTACGGAGCTGGCTGGCCGCCCTGCCGCAGCTGGCCGCGCGGCGGCTGCGGGAGTGGGAGCTGACCCCCGAACGGGTGGTCACCCCCGGCGGCCGCGGCGGCCTGGTCGTGCTCGTACGGCAGGCGGACGGCACCCCGGCGGCGCTCAAGCTCCCCGTACCCGGCCCCCGCGCGGCCCACGAGGCGGCCGCGCTCGCGCACTGGAACGGCTGGGGCGCGGCCCGGCTCCTGCGCACCGGGCGATCGGACGGCGCGCTGCTCATCGAGCGGCTGCAGTCCGCCGTGTCGCTGCGCTCGCTGCCTGAGGCGAAGGCGCTGCTGGAGGCTGCGGGCACGGTGCGGCGGCTGTGGGTGCCGCCGCCGGACGCGGAGGCCGGCTCGCCCGGCTCGCTCGATTCGCTCGATTCGCTCGAGCAGCGCACCGGCGAGGCCGCCGAGGTGCTGCCGGTACTCGCCTCGGGGGCGTGGGCGGCCGACGTACGCCCGCTGGCCGACGAGGCCCTGGAACTGCGGTCCGGGCTGACCGCCCAGCCGCCCGAACGGCTGCTGCTGCACGGCGACTTCCGGCAGGGCAAGGTGCTGGCCGGGGAGCGGACGCCATGGCTCACGGTGGGGCCGGTACCGGTCGTCGGGGAGCGCGCGTACGACCTGGCGCGGCTGGTCCTCGACCGCTGCGAGGACCTGGCCGCAGGCCCCGGCCCGGCCGCGGCCGCGCGGCGGCGGATCGCCAAGCTGGCCGACTCGCTGGACGTGGACCGTGAGCGGCTGCGGGGCTGGACGCTCTTCCGTGCCGTGGAGGCGGGCCTGCGGTACGGGGCGGCCGGTGACCGGCGGCGGGCCGAACTGCTGCTGGAGTTCGCGGGCTGGCTGTAGGGCTCCTCCCCCACCCCGCCCCTTCCCGAAACCGGGGGCACCGCCCCCGGCCCCCCTCACGGGGCCCGCGCGGGCCCCACCCCGGCCGCACCGGGGACACGCGCTCCGGCCCGAGGCACCGAGGCGCCCGCGAAAGCTCCGCATGAGGGGCCGCGCAGGCCCGATCCGCTGCGCCCCGGCTCGGGCCCCGGCAGCCCACCGGCCTCCGCCCCAACGGCCCGTCTCCGGTCCCCGTCCCGGGCCGCGCAGGATTCGGTGCCCCGTGGCCTCCGACCCGCTCGCCCGTCCAGGGGCAGCGCCACATTGAGGCTCGGCGCGCAGCCCCTGCCACATCGCGGGGGCCGCACCCGGGGCCGGGCCGGGCCCCGGCTGAAGGTTTGGGTGCGAGGGCCGAGGCCCTCGGCGCGATGCGGGCCGCCGTCCGGCGCGGCACGGGTCGGAGCGCCCGGCGCGGGAGGGCCTGGGCGGCGACCGGCAGAAGCCCGGAGCGGACATCAGCCTCAGCCCAGCACGGAAACAGCGCCAGAACCCCGGCGGGCCCACAGCCCGGCCGGGAACGGGGCAGCGCCCAGGGCTGGAGGCTGAGGGCATCGCTGCGGAGCGCCCGGCGCGGGGATAGGGGGCAGTCCCCAGCCGGGGTGGGGTGGGCGAAGGGCCGGGACCCGCGGCGCGGGGCGAGCACCGCGCCGGGCGCGGCGTCGTCCCGGCACGGCGGGGCCGGGGGCCGAAGCCGGTGGCGTTGCGCGGGTGTTCCGGCACCGGACGCATCGGGGCCGGGCCGGAGCACCCGGTGCGGAGCGGCGGTTGAGACCCCGGTCCGGCGGGAGCCGGAGTCGGTGGCGTCGTGCGGGCGTTCCGGCACCGGACGCATTGGGGCCGGGCCGGAGCGCCCGGTGCGGGGCGGCGGTTGAGACCCCGGTCCGGCGAGAGCCGGACTCGGTGGCGTCGTGTCGGCGTTCCGGCACCGGACGCATCGGGGCCGGGCCGGAGCACCCGGTGCGGAGCAGCGGTTGAGACCCCGGTCCGGCGGGGGCCGGAGTCGGTGGCGTCGTGCGGGTGTTCCGGCGCCGGACGTATCGGGGCCGGAGCGCTCGGTGGGGGGCGGCGGTTGGGCCCCCGGTGTGGCGGGGGCCCGTGGCCGTCAGGACGACAGGCGGGCCACCGCTTCGTCGATCGGGAGCTCCTCGCGGTCTCCGGTGCGGCGGTCCTTCAGTTCGACCACGCCGTCCTTCGCGCCGCGGCCCACGACCAGGATGGTCGGGACGCCGATCAGCTCCGCGTCGGTGAACTTCACGCCCGGGGAGACGCCGGGACGGTCGTCCACCATGACCCGTACGCCCGCCGTGCCCAGCTTCTCGGCGAGGTCCAGGGCCAGCTCGGTCTGGAGGGCCTTGCCCGCCGCGACGATGTGAACGTCCGCCGGGGCGACCTCGCGGGGCCAGCAGAGGCCGGACTCGTCGTGGGTCTGCTCGGCGAGGGCGGCGACGACGCGCGAGACGCCGATGCCGTACGAGCCCATCGTGACCCGCACCGGCTTGCCGTTCTGGCCGAGCACGTCGAGCTGGAAGGTGTCGGCGTACTTGCGGCCGAGCTGGAAGATGTGGCCGATCTCGATGGCCCGGTCGAGCGCGATGCCCGTGCCGCACCGGGGGCAGGGGTCGCCCGGCTGGACGACGACCACGTCGAGGTAGTCGTCGACCTCGAAGTCGCGGCCGCAGACGACGTTGCGGGCGTGGGTGTCCGGCTTGTTGGCGCCGGTCACCCAGGCGGTGCCGGGGGCGACCCGGGGGTCGGCGATGTAGCGGAAGGACTTGCCCGCCAGGCCCTGCGGACCCACGTAGCCGCGGACCAGGTCGGGGCGGCCCTCGAAGTCCTCGGCGGTGACGAGCTCGACCTCCGCCGGGGCCAGGTGCTCGCCCAGCTTGCCGAGGTCGACCTCGCGGTCGCCGGGGACGCCCACCGCGGTGATCTCGCCGTCGACCTTGATCAGCAGGTTCTTGAGGGTCGCGGAGGCCGGGACGCCCAGGTGCGCGGCGAGGGTCTCGATGGTGGGGGTGTCGGGGGTGTCCAGCTCCTCGACCGGCCCGTGCTCGGCGCCCTCGACCGCCGGGACGGTGGTCGTGACCGCCTCCGTGTTGGCCGCGTAGTCGCAGTTCGGGCAGTCCACGAAGGTGTCCTCACCGGCCGCCGCGGGGGCGAGGAACTCCTCGGAGGCGGAGCCGCCCATCGCGCCGGAGACGGCCGAGACGATGCGGTAGTCGAGGCCCAGGCGCTCGAAGATCCGCTGGTAGGCCTCGCGGTGCAGCCGGTAGGACTCGGCCAGGCCCTCGTCAGTGGTGTCGAAGGAGTACGAGTCCTTCATGTGGAACTCGCGGCCGCGCAGCACGCCCGAGCGCGGCCGGGCCTCGTCCCGGTACTTGGTCTGGATCTGGTAGAGCATCACCGGCAGGTCCTTGTAGGACGTGCACTGGTCCTTGACCGTCTGGGTGAAGATCTCCTCGTGGGTGGGGCCGAGGAGGTAGTCGCCGCCCTTGCGGTCCTTGAGCCGGAACAGCAGGTCGCCGTACTCCTCCCAGCGGCCGCTGGCCTCGTACGGCTCCTTGGGGAGCAGCGCGGGCAGCAGCACTTCCTGGGCGCCGATCGCGTCCATCTCCTCGCGGACGATCCGGGAGACGTTCTCCAGGACCTTCTTGCCGACCGGCAGCCAGGCCCAGATACCCGCGGACGCGCGGCGGACGTATCCGGCGCGGACGAGCAGCTTGTGGCTGGCGGTCTCGGCGTCGGCCGGGTCTTCGCGCAGCGTCTTCAGCATCAAGGTGGACATGCGCTGGACGTGGGCGGCGTTGGCCATGGGGTCTTCTCCTGCGTACGAGACGGATGTCAGGAGGTTAGCCGCCCGGGGACGCAACCCGGAAATGCGCTCCGTAAGCGCACGCTAGCGCCGCAGCGGCAGGGGCGCGCCCATCACCGTGTACGGGCTCGGCGCGCTCGGGAAGAGCACCGGACAGGCCAGGTCGTCATAGCCCAGCGAACGGTAGAGGCAGCGGGCCGGGCTGTCGGTGTCGATGGCCGAGAGGATCGACCGCGGCTGCACGGCCCCGTCGGTGATGGCGGTGATCAGCCGGCGGCCCACGCCGCGGTTCTGGTAGCCGGGATGGACGTGCAGCTCGGTGATGACGAAGGCGTCGTCCAGCCAGTCCTCGTTCCCGGCCGCGCGCAGATAGGGCTGGACGACGGTGGACCACCAGTGCGTGCGGTCGTTGGGCATGCCGTAGACGAAGCCCACGAGCCGCCCCTCCGGGGTGGTCGCGCCGAAGGCCCGGGCGCCGGGGCTGGTGAGGTGGCGCAGCACGATGTGCCGCCGTACGCCGATCTCCTCTTCCGTCAGCCCGAAGGCCATGGCCTGCACGGCGAGCGCCTCGTCCACGCGTGCGGCGAGGTCGAGCGGCCCGACGATGACACCTCGGGGGTCCGGGGGATGTTCCCCGGGCATCTGCAGCATGGGCGGCACCCTACTGGCCCGGTCCGGCGATCAGAACAGCACGCTCATGAACGCGCCGACCTCCTGGAAGCCGACCCGGCGGTACGCGGCGCGGGCCGCGGTGTTGTAGTCGTTGACGTAGAGGCTCGCCACGGGCGCGATCTCGTTCAGCGCGTAACCCAGCACCGCGGCCATGCCCGTCTCGGAGAGCCCGCGGCCGCGGTATTCGGGGGCGACCCAGACGCCCTGGATCTGGCAGGCGTGCGGGGTGGCGGCGCCGATCTCGGCCTTGAAGACGACGCGGCCGTTCTCCACGCGGGCGAACGAGCGTCCGGCGGCGACGAGTTCGGCGACCCGCGCCTGATACAGCAGTCCGCCGTCGCCCGCGAGCGGCGAGACACCGACCTCCTCGGTGAACATCGCCACGCACGCGGGCATGATCACGTCCAGCTCGTCCTTGCGGACCCGGCGCACCCGCGGATCGGGCGGGACGTCGGCGGACATCGAGGCGGTGACCATGAGCGGCTGACGGGCGCGGACCTCACGGGCCGGGCCCCAGCTGGGCTCCAGCAGGGACCACAGCTCGGCCGTGGTCTCGACGGGGCCGACGATCGACGAACAGCGCCGCCCGGACCGGCGGGCACGCTCCGCGAAGCCGCGCACGGCCTCGGGGGTGGCGCAGATGGGGACCAGATTGGCCCCCGCGTAGCAGAGCGACTCCAGCCGTCCGCCGCTGTACCAGCCCCACATCTCGCCGCCCAGCCGCCACGGGTCCAGGCCCGCGGCCTGCACGCGGGCGGCGACGAAGGCGTTGGAAACGGGATCGCGGTTGAGCACCGCGAGGGCCGAGTCGAGCTCTTGGGGCTCGAGGACCCTGGTGGTGGACGTCGTCAGCACGTGTCGGATTGCCTCACCGGTTGCGGGCCTGCGGCCGGAGGGAAGTCGATTCCCCGCACTGTACCTTCCCCCCTTTTTGAAGGCTCGGTTCGCCTCCGGGGCGCGAATGCCCGCCCCCAGCTACCGCTGGGAGGTGCCCCCCGGTCGACGGTCGACGTGCTCGGTCGCTCGTACCTCGCTCCCTGCGCGCGTCTCCCTTTCGACAGCGGCGCGCCCCTTCGGCTCTCTCGCCGGTCAGACGGGGGCACCGGAGCGCCGACTGTACCCAGGGCAGCGATACCTCCACCAGGAAGAATCGAGCCCCTGGGACGTCAGCCGCTGACGGAGATCTGGGGCTCGCCGGAGGCGATGCCGTCCTTCTCCATCTGCTCGGCGATCTTCATGGCCTCGTCGATCAGGGTCTCCACGATCTTCGACTCCGGCACGGTCTTGATGACCTCGCCCTTCACGAAGATCTGCCCCTTGCCGTTGCCGGACGCCACACCGAGGTCCGCCTCGCGCGCCTCGCCCGGGCCGTTGACGACGCAGCCCATCACGGCGACCCGCAGCGGGACCTCCATGCCGTCCAGCCCGGCCGTGACCTCGTCGGCCAGCTTGTAGACGTCCACCTGCGCACGCCCGCACGACGGGCACGAGACGATCTCCAGCCGCCGCTGCCGCAGGTTCAGCGACTCCAGGATCTGGATGCCGACCTTGACCTCCTCCGCCGGCGGTGCCGACAGCGAGACCCGGATCGTGTCCCCGATGCCCTCGCTCAGCAGGGCGCCGAAGGCCACGGACGACTTGATCGTGCCCTGGAAGGCGGGGCCGGCCTCGGTGACGCCGAGGTGGAGCGGGTAGTCGCACTGGGCGGCCAGCTGGCGGTAGGCATTGACCATCACCACCGGGTCGTTGTGCTTCACCGAGATCTTGATGTCCCGGAAGCCGTGCTCCTCGAACAGCGAGCACTCCCACAGGGCCGACTCCACCAGCGCCTCGGGCGTGGCCTTGCCGTACTTCTCCAGCAGCCGCTTGTCCAGCGATCCCGCGTTGACGCCGATGCGGATCGGCGTGCCCGCGTCCGACGCCGCCCTGGCGATCTCCTTGACCTTGTCGTCGAACTGCCGGATGTTCCCCGGGTTCACCCGCACTGCCGCGCACCCGGCGTCGATCGCGGCGAAGACGTACTTCGGCTGGAAGTGGATGTCCGCGATGACCGGGATCTGCGACTTCCTGGCGATCACCGGCAGCGCCTCGGCGTCATCCTGCGAGGGGCAGGCCACCCGCACGATCTGGCAGCCGGACGCCGTCAGCTCCGCGATCTGCTGCAGCGTCGCCCCGATGTCCGAGGTCACCGTCGTCGTCATCGACTGCACCGAGATCGGCGCGTCCCCGCCCACGGCGACCGCCCCGACCTGGATCTTCCGGCTGACCCGGCGGTCGGCGAGCTTGGTCGGTACGGACGGCATTCCTAGCGAGATCGCAGTCATCTGGTTCGTAGCCCCAAGAAGGTGTTTGAGTGGCCCGAGATCAGCGGGCTCCGGAATCGAGATTACGGCACCGGGCGGCGCGCCAGCACACCCCGGCCCCGAAGTCCACCCAAAGGCGAACTTCGGGACATTTCACGTCATCAGGAAATTCGGACGGGGTTCACCACGTCGGCCACCAGGACCAGCAGGGTGAAGCAGATGAAGATTCCGGCGATCACATAGGCGACCGGCATCATCTTGGCCACGTCGAACGGCCCGGGGTCGGGCCGCCGGACCAGCTTGGCGAGCCGTCGGCGCAGGGACTCCCACGCCGCGCCCGCGATATGGCCGCCGTCCAGCGGGAGCAGCGGCAGCATGTTGAACAGGAACAGCGAGAGGTTGAACCCGGCGACGAGGAAGAGCATCGTCGCGATGCGCTGCGAGGGCGGGATGTCGAGGTTGGCGACCTCGCCGCCGACCCGGGCGGCGCCGACGACGCCCATCGGGGAGTCCGCCTTGCGGGGGGCGTCCCCGAAGGCCGCGTTCCACAGGTCGGGCACCTTGGAGGGCAGGTCGACCAGGGACTGGACGCCGTCCTCGACCATGGTGCCCATGCGGTCCACGGACTGGCCGAGGGACTGCTGCACCACGCCGTTGGCCGGGGTGAAGCCGAGGAACCCGGCGCTGACGTACTGGCCCTCGACGTAGCCGCCGTTCCCGTCGGACTTGGCGACCTTGTTGGTGATGAGGTCGGCGTTCAGGATCTTGCGCGCGCCGTCCCGCTCGACGGTGATCGTCGCGGGGCCGGTGGTCTCGCGGATGTCCTGCTGGAGTGCGCTCCAGTCCGCGACCCGGTGACCGTTGAACGCGACGATCTTGTCCCGGGGCTGGAGCCCCGCGGCCTTGGCCGGGGAGTCCTTGGCGCCCTTCGGGCACTTGTCGGCGGCGGCCGAGGCCGGGACCACACAGGCGGAGACGGTGCCGACGCTGGTGGTCTGGGTGTTGACGCCGAAGCTCATCATCACGCCGACGAAGATCACGACCGCCATGATCAGGTTCATGAACGGCCCGGCGAACATCACGATCATGCGCTTCCACGGCGCGCGCGTGTAGAAGAGGCGCTTCTCGTCGCCGGGCTGCAGCTCCTCGAAGGCGGCCGAGCGGGCGTCCTCGATCATGCCGCGCCAGGGAGAGGTGGAGCGCTGGGCGATCTTGCCGTCGTCGCCGGGCGGGAACATCCCGATCATGCGGATGTAGCCGCCGAACGGAATCGCCTTGATGCCGTACTCGGTCTCCCCCCGTTTGCGGGAGAAGACCGTAGGCCCGAAGCCGACCATGTACTGCGGGACCCGGATGCCGAAGAGCTTGGCCGTGGAGAGATGGCCGAGCTCGTGCCAGGCGATCGAGATCCCCAGGCCCACGGCGAATACGACTATGCCGAGGACCGTCATCAATGTCGTCATGCGTGACCCTCCGGGGTCGCCTTCGCCGCGCGGGCGGCCAGTTCACGGGCGCGGGCACGGGCCCACGTCTCGGCTTCGAGGACGTCCGCGACGGTGAGCTGAGTTCCCGCGGAGGGGGCGCCGTGCTCGGCGACCACTTCCGCGACCGTATCGACAATTCCGTTGAAGGGCAGCTTCCGGCCGAAGAAGGCGTCCACGCATTCCTCGTTCGCCGCGTTGAAGACGGCCGGGGCGGTGCCGCCGAGGCCGCCGACGTGCCGGGCGAGGTCGACCGAGGGGAACGCCTCGGTGTCGAGAGGGAAGAACTCCCAGGTGTGGGCCCTGGTCCAGTCGCAGCCGGGGGCGGCGTCCGGCACCCGCTCGGGCCAGCCGAGACCGAGCGCGATCGCCATGCGCATATCGGGCGGGCTCGCCTGGGCGAGCGTCGAGCCATCGGTGAATTCAACCATCGAGTGGATATACGACTGAGGGTGGACGACCACCTCAATCCGCTCGAAGGGAATGTCGAACAGCAGGTGGGCCTCGATGACCTCCAGCCCCTTGTTGACGAGGGTCGAGGAGTTGATCGTGACGACCGGGCCCATGTCCCAGGTGGGGTGGTCCAGCGCCTGGTCCGGGGTGACCGCGGCCAGCTCCCGCTTCGTACGCCCGCGGAACGGGCCGCCGGACGCGGTGACGACCAGCTTGCGGACCTCCTGGCGGCCGCCGCCGAGCAGGGCCTGGAAGAGGGCGGAGTGCTCGGAGTCGACGGGCACGATCTGGCCCGGCTTGGCGACCGCCTTGACCAGCGGCCCGCCCACGATGAGGGACTCCTTGTTGGCCAGCGCCAGCACCCGGCCCGCCTCCAGGGCGGCCAGGGTGGGCGCGAGGCCGATGGAGCCGGTGATGCCGTTGAGCACGGTGTGGCATGCGGAGCGGGCCACTTCGGTGGCCGCGTCGGGCCCGGCCAGGACCTCCGGGAGCGGCTCGCCCGCGCCGTACCGCGCGGCCAGCGCCGCGCGCAGCTCGGGCACCGCGTCCTCGCGGGCGACCGCGACGGTGGAGACCTTCAGCTGGTGGGATTGCTCGGCGAGCAGCCCGGCCCGCCCTCCGGCGGCGGACAGGGCGGTCACCCGGAAGCGGTCCGGATTGCGCAGGATCACGTCGATGGCCTGGGTGCCGATCGATCCGGTGGAGCCCAGGATCACGATGTCGCGGGGATTTCCGGGGTCGGCGGGGGCTGCCAGGGGGCGCAGATGCGGGTCAGCCAGGGAATCCGTCATCTGCCCATTGTTGCCCGTGCCGACGGCCACGGATGACCGGGTCCCGGAGGACTGGTGGGATTCCGTGCCCGGCCGGGGATCGTCCCCGGCGGGGCACCTCGCCGGGTCATCTGATGGGGCGGTGGACGTTGTCCCTGGTGGCCGGACCGGGGGTGGCGTCGGCGATCCACGGGCCGTCGCCGCTGGGGTCGAGAACGCCCGCCTCCAGCCACTCGTACGAACCGGAGAGCACCCCGGAGACCACCTTGCGGTCGAGGTCGTCGGTGTTGTTCCACAGCCGGCCGAAGAGTTCGTCGGCGCGGATACGGGCCTGCCGGCAGAAGACATCGGCCAGCTGGTAGGCCTCGGCGCCGTGGTCGCCGCGGCTGCGCAGCATCTCGGCCCGTACGCAGGCCGCGCTCATCGCGAACAGCTCCGCGCCGATGTCCACGATCCGGCTGAGGAAGCCCTGTTTGGTCTCCATCCGGCCCTGCCAGCGGGACATGGCGTAGAACGTCGACCGGGCGAGCTTGCGCGCCGAGCGCTCGACGTAGCGCAGATGCGGGGAGAGGTCCCGGTGGGCGGGCGGGGCGAACTCGGCGTAGGCGCGCGGGAGATGGCCGGGGCCGGTGACCAGGCCGGGCAGCCAGCGGGCGTAGAAGCCGCCCGCCTTGGCGGCCGCCCTGCCCTTGTCGGACAGGGACTTGTCCGGGTCGATGAGGTCGCCCGCGACCGACAGATGGGCGTCCACGGCCTCCCGGGCGATCAGCAGATGCATGATCTCGGTGGAGCCCTCGAAGATCCGGTTGATGCGCAGATCGCGGAGCATCTGCTCGGCGGGGACGGCCCGTTCGCCGCGGGCGGCGAGCGAGGCCGCGGTCTCGAAGCCGCGGCCGCCGCGGATCTGGACCAGTTCGTCGGCCATCAGCCAGGCCATCTCGCTGCCGTAGAGCTTGGCGAGCGCCGCCTCGATGCGGATGTCGTTGCGGTCCTCGTCGGCCATCTGGGAGGCCAGGTCGATGACCGCCTCCAGGGCGAAGGTGGTGGCCGCGATGAAGGAGACCTTGGCGCCGACGGCCTCGTGCCGGGCGATCGGCTTGCCCCACTGCTCACGGGCCGCGGACCATTCGCGGGCGATCTTCAGACACCACTTCCCGGCGCCCGCGCACATCGCGGGCAGCGAGAGCCGCCCGGTGTTGAGCGTGGTGAGCGCGATCTTGAGACCGGCGCCCTCGGGGCCGATGCGGTTGGCGGCGGGGACCCGGACCCGGTGGAAGCGGGTCACCCCGTTCTCGATGCCGCGCAGCCCCATGAACGCGTTGCGGTTCTCGACGGTGACGCCCTCGGAGGCGGTCTCGACGACGAAGGCGCTGATCCCGCCCTTGTGACCGTCGGACTTCGGCACCCGGGCCATGACGACGAGGAGGTCGGCGACGACGCCGTTGGTGGTCCACAGCTTGACGCCGTCGAGGACGTAGTCGTCGCCGTCGGGGACCGCGGTGGTGGCGAGCCGGGCCGGGTCGGAGCCCACGTCCGGCTCGGTGAGCAGGAAGGCCGAGATGTCGGTGCGGGCGCAGCGCGGCAGGAAGCGGTCCTTCTGGTCCTGGGTGCCGAACAGCTTGACCGGCTGCGGTACGCCGATGGACTGGTGGGCGGAGAGCAGCGCGCCGATGGCGGGGCTGACGGAACCGGCCAGCGCGAGGGCCTTGTTGTAGTAGACCTGGGTGAGCCCCATGCCGCCGTACTTGGTGTCGATCTTCATGCCGAGCGCGCCGATCTCCTTGAGGCCGTTGATGGTCTCGTCGGGGATCTGCGACTCGCGCTCGATGCGGGCGGGGTCGATCCGGGTCTCGCAGAACTCGCGGAGCTTGGCGAGGAACGCCTCGCCGCGGCGGACGTCGTCCGGTGCGGGGGCGGGGTGGGGGTGGATCAGGTCGAGGCGGAAGCGGCCGAGGAACAGCTCCTTGGCGAAGCTCGGCTTGTGCCATGCCTGTTCGCGTGCGGCCTCGGCGACCTGGCGCGCCTCACGCTCGGACACCGGCCTGACGGATGATGCGGTCATCGGTGCTCCCTTGCCGCAAATGACGATCTCGTGACATTACCGGCACGTACCGCTGTTCAGTGTGCCTCCGGCGGGCCGGGTCGGCAAAGCGGTCGGCGGAGGAAAAGATGCCCGGAAGGTAGGCCGAAGGTTCGTTGAAGCGCTTCGACATCCTCTGGACAGCGCCCCCTGAGAGGCTTACTGTCTGCATCGAAGCGCTTCACTTCCCCTCCCCCGCCGGACGGAGCCCCCGCATGGTCACTCTCGCCGAGGTCGCCCGGCACGCCGGAGTCTCCGCCAGCACGGTGAGCTACGTCCTCAGCGGCAAGCGCTCGATCTCGGCGCCCACCCGGGAGCGCGTCGAGCGGTCCATCAAGGAGCTGGGCTACCACCCGAACGCCGGAGCCCGCGCCCTGGCCAGCAGCCGTTCCAACATCATCGCGCTGATGGTGCCGCTGCGGACCGATATCTACGTACCGGTGATGATGGAGGTCGCCATCGCGGTCGCCACCACCGCCCGCGCGCACGGGTACGACGTGCTGCTGCTCACCGGTGAGGAGGGCCCCGCAGCGGTGCGCCGGGTCACCGGCAGCGGGCTCGCCGACGCCATGATCCTGATGGACATCGAGCTGGAGGACGAGCGGCTGCCGCTGCTGCACGCGGCCCGCCAGCCCACCGTGCTGATCGGACTGCCCGCCGATACCATCGGCCTGACCTGCGTCGATCTCGACTTCGCCGCAACCGGCACGCTCTGCGCGGAGCATCTGGCCGCCCTCGGCCACCGGGAGATCGCGGTGATCGGCGAGGCGGCGGCCGTCTACGAGCGCCACACCGGATTCGCCGAGCGGACCCTGGACGGGCTGCGCGGGACCGCCCGCGAGCTGGGGCTGCGACTGCTGCACCGCCCGTGCGAGGGCAGCTACGAGTCGATGGACGGCACCCTGTCCCGGATCTTCGACGAGCGCCCCGGCACCACCGGCTTCATCGTCCAGAACGAGGCCGCCATCGATCCGCTGCTGAGCCTGCTGCGGCGGCAGGGACGAGCGGTTCCCGAGGACGTCTCGGTGGTCGCCATCTGCCCCGACCAGGTGGCCACGAGCGCGTCGGTGCGGCTCACCTCGGTCGCCATCCCCGCGCAGGAGATGGGGCGGCGGGCCGTCGAGCTGGTGGTGGCCAAGCTGCAGGGCGACGCCTCCGAGCAGGTTGCGCTGCTGGCGCCCGAGCTGACCGAACGGGCCAGCTCCGGCCCGGCCCCCGCCTGACGGCCCGGCCCCTCCTGACAGCGCGACCCGTACGCACCGACCGTACGACCCCTCACCGCCGCACCCCCGAGGAGCGCATCCGTGAACCCGTCGCCGTCTTCGCCCGCCGCTTCCGTCGCGTCCGCCTCTTCGCCCTCGTCCCCCTCGTCCTCGCTCACCGAGACCTCCCCCACCGTCGGCTCCTTCGCCGAGCGCGGCGGCGCCCTGGAGTGGAGCGGGCGCCAGGAGACCGTACGGCTCGAACCGTGGGGCCCCGACGCGATCCGGGTGCGCGCCCGGCTCGGCGGACCGGTCTCCGACGGACTGCCCGGCGCGCTCCAGGACGCCCCGCCGCCGACCGCCGCGTCCATCGAGGTGGCGGACGGGCACGCCGCGCTGACCAACGGCGCGCTCACCGCCGAGATCGCCGCGGACGGCATGATCCGCTTCGTGCGGACCGCGGACGGCGGGGAGCTGCTGGCCGAGGAGCGCGCCCACTTCTGGTGGCCCGGGCCCCGGCTGCGCACCGCGACCGGCAACGGCTACCACCGCCTGGAGCAGCGCTTCCGCGCGTACGAGGGCGAGAAGCTGTACGGGCTCGGGCAGCACCAGCACGGACTGCTCGACCAGAAGGGCGCCGTCGTCGACCTCGTCCAGCGCAACTCCGAGGTGACCATCCCCGTCCTGACCTCCAGCCGCGGCTACACGCTGCTGTGGAACAACCCGGCCATCGGGCGGGTCGAGCTGGGCGCGACCGGCACCCGCTGGGTCGCCGACAGCGCCCGCCAGATCGACTACTGGATCACCGCGGGCGATCCGGCCACCGCCCAGCGCCGCTACACCGCGGTCACCGGCCGCGCCCCCATGCTGCCCGAGTGGGCGGCCGGGTTCTGGCAGTGCAAGCTGCGCTACCGCACCCAGGAGGAGCTGCTGACCGTCGCCCGCGAGCACCGGCGGCGCGGGCTGCCGATGTCCGTCATCGTGTGCGACTTCTTCCACTGGACGCATCTGGGCGACTGGGCGTTCGACCCGGTGGCCTGGCCCGATCCGGCCGCGATGGTGCGGGAGCTGGACGAGCTGGGCATCAGGCTGATGGTGTCGGTGTGGCCGTCGGTCTCGCCGCTGAGCGAGAACCACGCCACCATGGAGCAGCGCGGCTTCCTGATCAGCACCGAGTACGGCCCCGTCGCGCACGCCGACTGGCCCGACCGACGGGAGGGCGAGCCGATCCAGGTCGCCTTCTACGACGCCACCCACCCCGGGGCGCGGGAGTTCGTCTGGTCCCGGGTGCGGCGGAACTATCTGGAGCCGTACGGCATCCGCGCCTTCTGGCTGGACGCCTGCGAACCCGAGATGAAGCCCGGCTTCGCCGCGAATCTGCGCTACCACGCGGGGCCCGGGCTGGAAGTCGGCAACCTCTACCCGCGCGAGAACGCCCGCGCGCTGTACGACGGGATGCGGGCGGCGGGCGAGGAGGACGTCGTCACCCTCATCCGCTCGGCCTGGGCGGGCAGCCAGGCCTACGGCGCCGTCCTGTGGTCCGGCGACATCGGCACCGACTTCGCGACCCTGCGCCGCCAGATCGCCGCCGGGCTCAATGTGGCGCTGTCCGGCATCCCGTGGTGGAACACCGACATCGGCGGCTTCCACGGCGGCGACCCGGACGACCCGGCCTACCGCGAGGTGCTGATCCGCTGGTTCCAGTTCGGCGCGCTGTCCCCGGTGATGCGGCTGCACGGCTACCGCGCCCCGGGACTGCCGCTCGGCCCGGGGATGACCGGCGGCCCGAACGAGGTGTGGTCGTACGGCGAGGAGGCCGAACAGATCCTGGCCTCGTATCTGCGGCTACGCGAGCGCCTGAAGCCGTATCTGCTGGACCAGATGCGCACCGCCCACGAGGAGGGGCTGCCGCCGCTGCGCCCGCTCTTCCTGGAGTTCCCCGACGACCCGGCCGCCTGGGACATCGCCGACTCCTACCTGCTGGGCCCGGACCTGCTGGTCGCCCCGGTCCTGGAGCCGGGCGCGGTCGAGCGGACGGCGTACCTCCCGGCGGGCGCGCGCTGGACGGACGCCTGGACGGGCGAGGAGTACGCCGGCGGCCGGCCGGTGACCGTCCCCGCTCCCCTGGACCGCATCCCGCTGTTCCTGCGGGACGGCGCCCGGCTGCCGGTGCGGGACTGATCCGCGCAGGGCGCGTACCGCCGCCGCCATGGGGGGCGGCGGCGGTGCGCTTCGGCGTCAGCTCGCGCTGACGCCGAAGCTGTTGGTGCGGAAGTCCAGGCCCCCGGCCGACGAGGTGATCTCGTAGCCGAACTGGACGTCACCGATGGTCACATCGCCGAACCAGCCCTTGGTGTTCTTGACCCAGTTCACGATGGACTTGATGTCCACCGTTCCGGAGCTGGAGTTGGAGCTGCGGATGAAGGAGAAGACCTGGTTGGCGCCGTTGCTGCCCTTGTAGACGGTCCAGGTGTGGCCGCCGAGGGTGACAGTGCCCTGGGAGGTGCCGAGCGGGCCGACCGCGCCGGTCTTGTTGACCCAGAGCATGATCTCGTACGCGTAGTTGCTGTCCCAGATGTCGTACGAGGTGTTGTAGGCGCCCGAGGACGGGACCGTCACGTTGTAGTTGCTGGTCAGGCTGTTGATGGCGCTGACCTTCTTGCCGACGACCTTCTTGGCGTTGGGGTAGGACTTGATGCCACCGGTGTTCGGGTGGTTGGCCCATACGCCCCAGTCGCTCGCGGAGTTGGCCCAGATGCTCTGGGAGCCCGCGCCGGAGCCCCAGATGTTGTTGTAGAGCGTGTAGCCGCCGGTGGACCAGTTGCCCCACTGATCGGAGGAGGACCAGGTGGCGGCCTGGGCGGGCGCGGCGGCGAAGCCGACCACGGTGAGGAGCGCCAGTAATGGGGCCAGGAGAAGCGAACGCACGGCTCGTCTTCGCACGATGCCGGTTCCTTTCGGGTGGGGGGACATGCGGGGGCTTTCGGGGACTCGGGGATTCCGGATTCCGGGGATTCCGGGGATCAGAGCGGTGCCAGGACCACGACCGCGAAGCGGTCCAGCCTGACCTGGGTGTCGTACACGCGGCCGGTCAGCAGATCGGTGCGCGCGGACGGGAGGGGGACGACCGCCGGGGAGCGGCCGTGGTTGAGGAGGAAGAGGTACGGGCCGCGCGGTACGGCCTCGACGCCCTCGGGGATGCCGGGCAGCGGCGGCGTCAGCCCGGCCTCGTCGGCGGCGCGGGCCAGCAGGGCGCGCAGCGCGGCGGGTTCGGGGAGGGTGGAGACGTACCAGGCGGTGCCGTCGCCGTAGGCGTTGCGGGTGACGGCGGGCAGGCCGTCCAGTTCGCCGCCCTTGATCCGGGCGACCGGTTCGGCGGTGACGGGCTCCAGGTCCTCGGACCAGAGGGAGCCGGTGAACGGGCCGAGCCAGGGGCCTTCGGCGGTCACCGTCTCGCCCTCGTCCAGCGGCCACCACTCGTGGACGGTCCGCAGCCCCAGGATGTCGCGCAGCCGCCGGTCGACCCCGCCGGGGCGGACCCGGTCGTCCTCGTCGGCGACGCCGGTGAAGAAGCCGCAGACGAGGGTGCCACCGCCGCGGACGTAACCGGCCAGGTTCTCCAGCGCCTCATCGGTCAGCAGATACAGATGGGGGACGGCGACCAGGGCGTAGTCGGCGAGATCGGCGTGCGGATGGGCGAAGTCGGTGGTGAGGTTCCGCTCCCACAGGGCCTGGTGCCAGGCGCGCAGCACCTGGTCGTAGTGGAGCCGGGCGGAGGGCCTGCCGTCCTGGACGCTCGCCCACCAGGCGTGCCAGTCGTGCAGGAGGGCGGCCCGGGCGGGGACATCGCGGCCCTGGACCGCGCCCAGTTCGCGTAAGGAGGCGCCGAGTTCGCGGACCTGGCGGAAGGTTCGGCTGTGCTCCCCGGCGTGGGTGACCATGCCGGAGTGGAACTTCTCGCTGCCCTGCCGGGACTGCCGCCACTGGAAGAAGCACACGCCGTCGGCGCCTCGCGCGACGGCCTGGAGCGACCACAGCCGCATCAGACCCGGCGGCTTGGGGTGGTTGACGCCGCGCCAGTTGACCGGGCCCGCGGCCTGTTCCATCAGCACCCACGGCCCGCCCGCCTGGGAGCGGGTCAGGTCGTGGATCATCGCGCCGTACGCGGCGCCGTGCGGGTCCTTGGGGTCGGGGTAGACGTCGACGGAGACGACGTCCTCCTCGGCGGCCCAGGCCCAGCCGTCCTGGCCGATGAACAGCGGCATGAAGTTGGTGGTCACCGGAATGTGCGGAGTGCGGGCGGCCAGCGCGTCGCGCTCGGCGGTGAAGCACTCCAGCAGCGCGTCGCTGGTGAAGCGGCGGAAGTCCAGCGCCTGCCCGGGGTTGACCAGGTATTGGGCCCGGCGCGGCGGAATGATCTCCTCCCAGGAGTCGTAGCGCTGGCTCCAGAAGGCGGTCCCCCAGGCCTCGTTGAGCGCGTCGAGGCTGCCGTACCTGGTGCGTAACCAGCGGCGGAAGTGGGCGGCGGTGGTGTCGCACCAGCAGTGGGTGCCGTATTCGTTGCCCACGTGCCACATCCGCAGGGCGGGGTGGTCGCCGTAGCGGTCGGCCAGGTCCTCGGCGATCCGCAGCGCGTAGTCGCGGTAGACGGGGGACGAGGCGCAGAACTGGTTCCGCGAGCCGTACCAGACGACCGAGCCGGTCTCGTCGCGCGGCAGGGTCTCGGGGTGGCGGGCGCCCATCCAGGGCGGCGGGGAGGCGGTCGGGGTGGCCAGGCACACCTCGATGCCGCCCTGGTGGAGCAGGTCCATGACCCGGTCGAGCCAGCCGAAGTCGCGTGCGCCGGGGCGGGGTTCGAGCGTCGCCCAGGAGAAGACGCCGACCGTGACGGTGGTGACGCCCGCCTCGCGCATCAGCCGGATGTCGTCGTGCCAGACGCTCTGGGGCCACTGCTCGGGGTTGTAGTCGGCGCCGTAGAGGATGCGGCCGCGGGTGGCGTCGTTCAGGTCGGGCATACCGGCTCTTTCGGGTCGGGGCGGGCGGGTGGAACGGTGTCAGCGGGGTGGGGCGGCGGGGTCAGCAGGGGTCAGCCCTTGACGGCGCCGATGAGCATCCCCTTGG
Organism: Streptomyces sp. NPDC005962; assembly: GCF_040629205.1. Taxonomy (NCBI): domain Bacteria; kingdom Bacillati; phylum Actinomycetota; class Actinomycetes; order Kitasatosporales; family Streptomycetaceae; genus Streptomyces; species Streptomyces sp. NPDC005962. The sequence continues at coordinate 27,702 of NZ_JBEXVE010000009.1, forward strand.
TGAAGTGCTTCTGGACGAACGGGTAGAGGACGGCGACCGGGATCAGCGCCAGCACCATGACGGCCATCTGCACGGCCAGGCCCGGGATCTGCTGGCTGGAGATCATCTGGGACATGCCCTGCGGCGCCTGCTGTTTGATGACGAGCTGGCGCAGGATCATCTGCAGCGGCCACATCTGCTGGTCGTTGAGGTAGAGCATCGCGTTGAACCACTGGCTCCAGTAGCCGACCGCGTAGAACAGGGAGACCACCGCGATCACCGCCTTGGACAGCGGCATCACGATCTGGAGCAGGATGCGCCACTCCCCCGCGCCGTCGATGCGGGCGCTGTCGACCAGTTCGGGCGCGGTGTCCTGGAAGAAGGCGCGCAGCACCAGCACGTTGAAGACCGAGAGGGCGCTCGGCAGGATCATCGACCAGTAGCTGCCGTCCAGGCCGACCCCGGTGACCAGCAGATACGTGGGGATCAGTCCGGCGTTGAAGAACATGGTGACGAGCAGCAGCATCAGGATCGGCCGGTGCAGGAACGAGCCGGAGCGGGACAGTCCGTAGGCGCACAGCACGGAGACGACGGTGCTGATCGTGGTACCCACCGCCGTGAGCGCGAGGCTGACGAGCGTCGCGCGGGTCACGGTGCCGCCGCTCAGGAGCTCGGTGTAGGCCCGGAAGGTGATCGTCCTGGGGACGATGACGAGACCGCCGGCGTCGGTGATGGTCCTCTGGTCGGAGAGGCTGGTGACGATCACGACCCAGAGCGGGCCGAGGATCACCAGGCACACCCCGGTCAGGGTGATGCCCTTGAGCCCCTGGCCGACCCTGCCGGGCTCCTCCTCCCACACCGGGCGCTTCTCCCCGCCGCGCCGTCGCAGGGGCTGGGCGGGCGGTGTCGCGGCGGGGGCGGCGGGCCGCTCGGTCACGGTCATTTCCGGTAAACCCCCTGCTCGCCGAGCATATGGGCGACTTTGTTGGCGATCAGCACCAGGACGAGGCTGAAGACGCCCTTGATCAGACCGCCCGCGGCGGCGATCCCGTAGTCGGTGTTGGCGATACCGACCCACCACACATAGGTGTCGAAGACCTCCGAGGCGCCCGGCCCCACCGCGTCACGCTGGAGCAGGATCTGCTCGAAGCCGACGGTCAGCGCGTCGCCGACGCGCAGCACCAGCAGCAGGGCGATCACCGGGCGCAGCGCGGGCAGCGTGACGTGCCACATCCGGCGCCAGCGTCCCGCGCCGTCCGCGGCGGCCGCCTCGTACAGGTCCTGGTTGACGGCGGACAGCGCGGCGAGGAAGACGATCACGCCCCAGCCCGCGTCCTTCCACACCAGCTGGGCGGTGACCAGGTACTTGAAGACGCCCGGGTCGGTCATCAGGTCGAAGCCCTCGTACCCGTGGGAGCGCAGCCGCTGGGCGAGCAGCCCGGCGCCGCCGAGCATCTGCTGGAAGATCGTGATGACCAGCACCCAGGAGAAGAAGTGCGGCAGGTAGAGGACCGACTGCACCAGGCCCCGGAGCCGGTCGCTGAGCACGCTGTTGAGCAGCAGCGCGAGCGCGACCGGCACCGGGAAGAACAGCACCAGCTGGATGAAGGTGATGCTGAGGGTGTTGGCGAAGGCGTCCCAGAAGCGGCTGTCCTCGAAGAGCAGGGTGAAGTTGTCGAACCCGACCCAGGGGCTGGTCCACAGCCCCTGGGTGAACGGGTCGTAGTCCTTGAAGGCGACCGTGGTCCACAGCAGCGGGACGTAGGTGAACAGCAGGAGCAGACCGACGGCGGGGGCCGTCATCAGCAGCAGGGCACGGTCGCGGCGCAGCCGGTGCCACCACCGGACGCCGTCGGTCCGGTGGCGGGGGTTCACCGCCATCAGGCGCCGCTGCCGTTCTCTTCGAGGAGCTTGGCATACCAGTCGCGGAGCCGGTCGCCGCCGCCGCTGCGCCAGTCGTCGATGGCCCGCCGGGCGTCCTTGAGCGACTTGCGGCCGCGGGTGACGTCCTTGGCCAGGTCCTCGAAGGGGGTGTAGAGGGAGGCGTACCGGTTGGGCTCCTGGATCTGCATGCCGTAGAAGAGCGGCTTCTTCGCGAACTTACACATACGCCGCATCCAGCCGCAGTAGTCCTCGACCATCTGCGGGAAGTCCGGGTAGGCGACACTGGCCTGCGGTGACACGACGAAGCGGTAGGTGTCCTGGACATCCCGCACACCGGTGGCGTTCTTGACCGGAACGCCGTCCTTCATGGTGTGGTGCACCCCCTCGACGCCGTAGTCGATGAGCCGCTGTTCCTTGGTGCCGAAGGGCGCGGCGATGAAATTGGCGAGGGCGAGGACTTCCTCGATCTGTTCCTTGGAGAGGTTCTTGTTGAGGAAGGACCAGATCTGGGCGGGCGGGTCGAGATAGAGGACCGGGTCGCCGCCGTCGGGGCCGAAATAGTCCATTCCCTGGATTTTGAAGCCGGGGTTGGGCTCGGCCTGTTCGAAGGTGGCGCCGTACCATTTGGCGTCGCCGTCGTTCATGATCAGGGTCTGGCCGGAGGTGAAGCGGGTCAGCGCGTCATTGGCCTTGCCCGCGATGGCGTCGGGGTGGACATAGCCCCGGGCGAAGAGCTTGCGGCACCACTCCAGGGCTTCCAGATAGTTGTCGGTCTCGACCTTGTGGACGAGCTTTCCGTCCTTCTCTACCCAGTAGTACGGTTTTTCGCCCGGGCAGCCGAAGAATCGCTGCGCCGCCCACCACATGTCGTCGCACGCCCACACCTTGCTCTTGGGGCGGGTGATCTCCTTGGCGAGGGCGAGGAATTCGTCCGGGCTCTTCGGTACTTGATATCCGTTCTTCTTGAAGAGGTCCTCGCGGTAGAACGGGACGACTCCGGCGAGCGGGCGGGAGGGCATCGGCAGGCCGCGGAGCTTGCCGCCGAAGACGGACATCTGCCAGGCGGCGGTGGGGATGGCGGCCAGGTTGGGATATTTCTTGACCTTGTCGCCGGAGAGATACGGGCCGAGGTCGGCGAATTTGGCGCTGACCGCACCATGGATCTTCCCGCCCATCTCCCACAGCGGAATCATCACGATGTCGGCGATGTCACCGGAGGCGAGAACGGCGCTGAGCTTTTCGCCGTAGGTATTGCCGTCCTGCGGCTGAAGTCTCACCTTCGCGCCGAGCGCGTCGTCGACCGCCTTGTAGTAGGCGTTGTCCTTGGACGGCGGGGTGCCCCACAGCGGTTCGAACATGGTGTAGCTGCCGCCGTGGCCGGGCTTGCCCTTCACGGAGGCGACCAGATCGGCGGCGGGCGGCGCCTTGGTGTAGCCGGGGCTGGAGCCGTTGACACTCGGAATATCGGGGTCCGCCACCTTCGAGGCCGCATAGGTAGGCAGCAGCTTCTTCAGGTCCTTGCCGGAGGTGGTTCCGTTCTTGTCGCCGCTCCCCTCCGTGGAGCACGCGGACAACAGCGGAACGCCTCCCGTCACGGCCGCCGCGGCGATCGCCGTGGAGGCCAGGAAGGTTCTCCGGCTGGGAGCGGAAGTAGAGGCCGAAGCCTGGGAGTTCGGCATTGCGTCAACCCTTCGTGGCGAGCCCGCCGTACGACCGATGGTCGAAGCGCTTCGATATTGCGCTGAGATTAAGTCGGGGGGTCAGGTCGCGCAAGGGCCGGGCGGGAAGGAGTCGTTGGGGGGTCCGTTGATTCTCGTCTCATCGCAATCGGGTGGCGGGAAAGGTGCGTTGGTCCGTCGAGCCTTGACAGAGCGGGACCTGGACCCCCAGCATCGAAGCGCTTCGAATCACACCTCCGACCTCCGCGAGGAGACCTGTGAGCGGTTGCGAGCCCGGTGCCCCGGCGACCCGTCCGCCCTTTCGCGATCCGCGGCTGCCGCTCGGCGTCCGCGTGGACGACCTGCTCACCCGGCTCACGCCCGACGAGCGGATCGCGATGCTCCACCAGTACGCCCCGGCGGTGGAACGGCTCGGCCTCGCCGCCTTCCGCACCGGGCAGGAGGCGCTGCACGGCGTCGCCTGGATGGGACCGGCGACCGTGTTCCCGCAGGCGGTCGGGCTCGGCGCCACCTGGAGTCCGGACCTGGTGCGGCGGATCGGCGAGGCGGTCGGCGCCGAGATACGCGCCATGCGCGCCCGCGACCCCCGGGTCGGGCTCAACGTGTGGGCGCCCACGGTCAATCTGCTGCGCGATCCGCGCTGGGGCCGCAACGAGGAGGGATACGCCGAGGACCCGTACCTCACCTCCGCGCTGGCCGCCGCCTACACCCGCGGGCTGCGCGGCGACCACCCGGACCGCTGGCGCACCGCCCCGGTCCTCAAGCACTGGCTGGCGCACAACAACGAGACCGGCCGCGACACCACGTCGTCCTCGGTGCGCCCGCGCGTCCTGCACGAGTACGACCTCGCGGCCTTCCGCGGCGCGGTGCGGGCGGGCGCGGTGGCCGGGGTGATGCCCGCGTACAACCTGGTCAACGGGCGGCCCAACCACCTCTCCCCGTATCTGCGGGAGCACCTGCGCACCTGGACCGCGCACGACCTGGTGGTCTGCTCGGACGCGGGCGCGCCCTCCAACCTGGTCGACTCCGAGCACTACTTCGCCACCCACGAGGAGGGCGTGGCGGCCGCCCTGCTGGCCGGGGTGGACAGCTTCACCGACCACGACCAGGACGCCTCGAAGACGGTCGAGCGGGTGCGGGGCGCGCTGGAGCGCGGGCTCATCGACGCGTCCGCCGTCGACACGGCGGTGCGGCGGCTGCTGGCGATGCGGTGCGCGCTGGGCGAGTTCGGCGGGTTTGACGGGTTCGGCGGGGAGGACGATCCGTACGCCGATCCGCCGGGCGCCTTCGACACCCCCGCGCACCGGGCGCTCGCCCTGGAGGCCGCCGAGCAGGCCGTCGTCCTGCTCACGAACGACGGGCTGCTGCCGCTGTCGCCGTCCGCCACCCGGACGCTGGCCGTGGTCGGCCCGCTCGCCGACGAGTGCAAGCTCGACTGGTACAGCGGCGCTCTGCTGCGCCGCAGCTCGCCGCGTGAGGCCCTGGCCGCGCGGCTCGGCGCGGACCGGGTGGTGTTCGTCGAGGGGACGGACACCGTCCGACTGCGCACCGCGGCGGGCTGGGTGCGGGTGCCGTCCGGTGCTGTGGCGGAAGAGCGGGGGCGCGAGGCGTCGCAGGAGGCGTCGCTCAACCCGGCGCATACGGCGGGACGCACCGACCTGCCGCCGCTGACCATCGGTGACACCCCCACCGACCTGGCCCTGGCCGACTGGGGCGGGGGCGTGCTCACGCTGCGCGCCCCCTCCGGCCGCTATCTGACGGTCGCCGGGGACGGTTTCGTGCGGGCCGCCGCCGAGCAGCCCGGGGGCTGGGTCGTTCAGGAGACGTTCGCGCTGGAGCGGCACGGGGACGGGCATCTCCTCAGACACGGCGGGACGGGCGGATATGTCTGTGTCGCCGCCGAGGGCCTGAAGGTTGCCGACCGGTCCCGGGCCGAGGTCTTCCACCCGGAAGTCGTGGAACGCGGCGAGGACGCCGTCGCGCGCGCCGCCGCCGGGGCCGACGCGGTCGTCGTCGTCCTGGGCAACGATCCGCACATCAACGGCCGCGAGACCGAGGACCGCACCACCCTCGCCCTGCCCGCCGCGCAGGACCGGCTGTGGCGCGCGGCCCACGCCGCCAACCCGCGCACCGCGCTGGTGCTGACCAGCAGCTATCCGTACGCCGTCGGGGACGCGGCCGACGCGCTGCCCGCCCTGCTGTGGACCGCGCACGGCGGCCAGTCGGCGGGCACCGGGCTGGCCCGGGTGCTGTTCGGCGACGTCTCACCGGCCGGGCGGCTGCCGCAGACCTGGTACGCGTCCGAGGACGAGCTGCCGGATCTGCTGGACTACGACATCATCGCCTCCCGCGCCACCTACCTCTACTTCGACGGCGCCCCGCTCTTCCCCTTCGGGCACGGCCTGTCGTACACCCGGTTCGGCTACGACGGCCTGTCGGTGCGACGGCCCGGGAGCGATGCCGGGGCGCTGGCCGTCGAGTGCACGGTCACCAACTCCGGGCCGTGCGACGGGGACGAGGTGGTGCAGATCTACGCGAGCGCCCCGGGGGCGCGCGTCCCGCGCCCCCACCGGCGGCTGATCGCCCACCGCCGGGTGTACCTGCGCCGGGGCGAGATGGTGCGGCTGTTCTTCACCGTGCCGGTGGACGAGGCGCTGGGGTTCTGGGACGTGGCGCACGGCCGCTGGACCGTCGACCCGGGCACGTACGAGATCCACGCGGGCGCCTCCAGCGCGGACATCCGCCGCACCACCACCCTCACCCTCGACGGCCCGCCGCCCGCTCCGCGCCCGGTGCTGCGGCACGGGCTGGAGGCCGCGGACTACGACGCGGCGGACGGCACCGTGCTCGTCGACCGCACCAAGGTCCGCGGTGACGCGGTGGCCTGCGGCGGCGAGGCGGTCGGCCGACTGCTCTTCCGCGGCTGCGACTTCGGTGCGGGCGCGGCGGCGGTCACGGTCGAGGCGGCGGTCGCGGCAGGGGACGAGGCAGCGGTCACGGTCGAGGCGGCCGTCCCGGCAGGGGACGAGGCAGCGGTCGACGCAGTCGTCGGGACAGGGGGCCGGACAGCGGCCGAGGCAGCGGTCGACGCAGCGGTCGAACTCCACCTCGCCGACGGCACCCCGCTGGCCACCGTCGCCGTCCCGCCCACCGGCGGCCGCTATACGTACACCACCGTCCGCGCCGACCTGCCCACACCCCTGACGGGCGTGCACGACCTCCACGTCACGCTGCGCGGGGCGATCAGACTGGCCCGCCTCGGCTTCTCCGGTTGAGGGTCGAGAATCCGGAGAAGCCCGGGGCGGGCGGCTGGGAGCGTGCGCTACAGGTCGATCCCGGTGAGGACCATGACCCGCTCGTACGTGTAGTCCTCCATCGCGAAGCGCACGCCCTCGCGCCCCACGCCGGACTTCTTGGCGCCGCCGTACGGCATCTGGTCGGCCCGGTACGACGGCACATCGCCGACGATCACACCGCCGACCTCCAGCGCGCGGTGCGCCCGGAACGCGGTCTGCACATCGCGAGTGAAGACGCCCGTCTGCAGGCCGTACTTGGAGTCGTTGACGGCCGCGAACGCCGCCTCCTCGTCCGCCGCCCGCTGGACGGTGAGCACCGGGCCGAAGACCTCCTCGCAGGAGAGCGTGACGTCCGCCGGGACGTCCGCGAGCACCGTCGGGGCATAGCTCGCGCCCTCGCGCTTGCCGCCCGTCAGCAGCTTCGCACCGGCCTGGACCGCCTCGTCCACCCAGGACTCGACGCGCTTGGCCGCGTCCTCGTTCACCAGCGGGCCGACGTCGGTCGTGTCCTCGGACGGATCGCCGGTGACCTGCGCCTCGACCGCCGCGACGACCTTCGGCAGCAGCCGCTCGTACAGGGACGCGTCCGCGATCACCCGCTGCACGGAGATGCAGGACTGGCCGCCCTGGTAGTTGGAGAACGTGCCGATGCGGGTGGCCGCCCGGTCGAGGTCGGCGTCGGAGGCGTAGTCGGACAGGACCACCGCCGCGCCGTTGCCGCCCAGCTCCAGCGTGCAGTGCTTGTGCGGCACCGACGCCTGGATCGCGTAGCCGACCTTGTCCGAACCGGTGAAGGAGATGACCGGCAGCCGCTCGTCCTGGACCAGCGCGGGCATCTGGTCGTTCGGCACCGGCAACACGCTCCAGGAGCCCGCCGGAAGGTCGGTCTCGGCGAGCAGTTCGCCGAGGACCAGCGCGGACAGCGGGGTCGCGGGCGCGGGCTTGAGGATGATCGGCGCGCCGACGGCGAGCGCCGGGGCGACCTTGTGGGCGCACAGGTTCAGCGGGAAGTTGAACGGCGCGATGCCGAGCACGGCACCCCGGGGGAAGCGGCGGGTCAGCGCGAGGCGGCCCTCGCCTCCGGCGTCGGTGTCCAGCCGCTGGGCCTCGCCGCCGTTGAACCGGCGGGCCTCCTCCGCCGCGATCCGGAAGACGGAGACGGCGCGGCCGACCTCACCGCGCGCCCACTTCATGGGCTTGCCGTTCTCGGCCGAGATCAGCCGGGCGATCTCTTCGGTGCGCTCGGCGAGCCGTCGCGAGACGTGGTCGAGGGCGGCGGCCCGGACGTGTGCGGGCGTTGCGGAGAACTCCCCGCGCACGGCCTCGGCGGCCGCCACGGCCTCCTCGATCTGCGCCTCGGTGGGAACGCTCACCGCGCCGACGCGCCGGCCGTCCCACGGCGACGTGACCTCGAGCGTGCTCTCGCCCGTCGCCTCGCGGCCGGCGAGCCAGAACGCGTGGGTGACAGCTTCGTTTGTCTCTGGCACGGCGAATCCCGACCCTTCTGAAGTGGTGGGGTGATGGTGCGGATGTCTCTCTGCTCCCACCGTAGGCGCGCGCGGCGCACGGCGCGTTTGTCCGAGGCGGCGCAGTCGGTGGCCGCGGCGCACCGCAATGGCGTGGCGTGCGGTGTACTGGAAGATCTCAGGACTTCAACGTGGGGGTCGCCGGGGCCGTGGCCTTCAGTGCCAGCCACAGCTCCATGCGGACGTCCGGGTCGTCGAGGGAGCGGCCCAGGATCTCCTCCACGCGGCGCATCCGGTACCGCAGGGTGTGCCGGTGGACGCCCAGGTCGGCGGCGGCCGCGTCCCACTGCCCGTGCCGGGACAGCCAGGCGCGCAGGGAGGCGACCAGGTCGCCGCGGCCCGTCGCGTCATGGTCGTGCAGGGCGCGCAGCATGCCGTCGGCGAAGGCCCGTACGGCGTCGTCGGCGAGCAGCGGCAGCAGCGAACCCGCCGCGACGTGCTCGTGCTCGACCAGCACCCGGCCGCGCCGCCGCGCCACCGACAGGGCCTGCTCCGCCTGCCGGTAGGCGGCCGCGGCCGCGATGGGGCCCGCCGGGGCGGACAGGCCGACGACCAGGCAGCCGCCCTGGGCCGCGGCGGCGGCGCGGTCGCGGGGGCGGGTCGCCACGCCGCGGCGGCTCTCGATGCCCTCGGCGTGCTCCGTACAGACGGCGACGGCGGCCCCGCCGTCCGGGGCCAGCACGATCAGCCGCTCGCCGTCGGGCACGACGAGCACCGCCTCGCCGGTGCGGGCCGCGGCCGCCTCCATGGCGTCCACGAGCACGCCGAGGGGATCGGCGCGGTCCGGGTCGCCCGGCGTGGTACCGGCGTCGCTGTCGGCGTCCGGCTCCGCCGGTGTCTCGTCCGTGGCGTAGGTGCCGCGCGAGGGGTGCGTACCGGCGCCCGGCACCGCCTCCGCGACGAGCATCCGGAACGGGGCGTCCAGCAGCTCCCCGTACAGCCGCCCGGCCACCGCCCGGGCATGGTCCGGCTCCCCCGCGAGCAGCATCCGCAGAACGGCGGTGCCCAGCCGCTGCTCGGCCTCCCGCAGGGCCCGGGACCGTTCGGTGGTCAGGGTCAGCAACGCCACGGCCGAGTGGACGGCGTACCGCTCGGCGGTGCCCAGCGGCGCGCCCGTACCGACCGCGAGGACACCACGGGTACGGCGCCCCGTCCCCAGCGACTGCAACTCCACCCGGTCCGTCGCCACGTCGCCCGCCTCCGCGGCGCCCCCGCCGACCACCACGCTCGCCGGGGCGGGCCGGGCGCGCAGCCGCTCGGCGTCGGCCGTATGACGGGCGGCGCGGCGGGCCGCCCAGTCGGGGGCCGCGGCGACCACGGAGCCGGAGGCGTCGTAGAGCGCCGCCCAGCCGTCGATGTGCGCGGCGAGCCGGGCGAGCAGCGCGGCGGGCCCCTCGGCGCCGATCGCGGCACGGGTCAGCTCCCGCTGCGCCTCGAACCCGGCGGTCACCGCCCGGTACTGATCGGCGGCTATCGCCGCCGAGACGGCCTTGCTGATCGCGATGAACGGCGTACGCCGCGGCACCCCCAGCAGCGGCAGCCCCTCCTCCTTCGCCGCGGCCAAGAGCGCCGCAGGCACCTCGTCATAGGCCACCCCGACCGCGAAGCCCAGCCCCACCACCCCCGCGCCGACCAGCCGCCGGACGTAGCGGACCATCGCGTCCCGGTCCTCGGCGTCCAGCTTCATCGCGGTGATGAGCAGCAGCTCACCGCCCTCCATATACGGCACGGGATCGGCGAGCTCGCTGACATGAGCCCAGCGCACCGGCGTCTCCAACCCGTCCTCTCCCGCGAGGACGGACAGCTTGAGCGCGGTGTGGTGGACGAGCGAGGCGAGCGTGGGAGGCATGGCACCTTCGATGCGGATGCGACGACGAATGCGACTTCACCGCCCCGTATGAACGGCTACTGCCGATTCTGCCTCAATGGACGAATCCGTGGTATCCGCGCCGAGTAGTGCCGAGCGCTCTGCAGTCGGTGAGAGGGGTCCGGGCTGCCGACGCCTTGGCGCGCGAGGAGCGGGGGCCAGGGGCCGCCCCTTGGTTCGGGAAGGGGCGGGGTGGGGAAGAACCCCGGCCCCGCCCCGGCGGCCGTCTCGCTCAGCCGCGCAGGTCCACCAGCACCGGGGGGCCGCCCTCGCCGCGTACCGAGGTCACCGACAGCACCGCGTGCCCGGCGGGGACCGAATGCGCCAGCTCCGAGGCGGACCAGCGCTCGCGCTCCACCTTCCGCACCGTCACGGACTGGGTCGTCACGGCCTTCCCCGTCACCACCTTGCGGATGAAGTGCAGGACCTTGGTGAACGGCTCGTCCGAGATGATCTGCCGGTCCGTGACGTCCCGGGTCTCGACCCACTCCGTCCCCCACACCTCCGCGAACCGGGCCCCGTCCCACGTCGTCACCCCGGCACAGGCCATCCGACACCCGACCGCCCCCAGCAGCGCGCTGCGCAGCGCCTCGGGAACGTCGTCGAGGGTACGGAGGGTCAGCACCGCGCCCGCGTGGGCGGCGCGGAGGCGCTGGAGGCCGCGCAGCGCCTCGGGGGTGATGGTGTGCGACGCGTCGTCGAGGACCAGGCACGCGAAGAGCGACCGGTCGGCGCGGCCCACCGCGCACTCGGTGAACTGCGCGAGCACGAGGCGGGCCAGCATGCGGGACGCCTCGGCGTGCCCGCGCTCCGGCAGATCGATCCGGACCCGCAACGGGTGTTCGAGAGCGCGGAGGGAGAACGGACGGCGGCCGCCGGTGGTGTCGAAGAAGTCGGCGAACACGGGCCGGTCCAGCAGCGCGATCCGGTCGGCCAGCAGCGCGCCCACGTCCCCGGGCGCACCGGACTGCCGCACCCGCGCCTCCAGCTCCCGCGCCTGCGCCCGCTCCCCCGCCGCGTCGAGCGCCTCGCGCAGCGCGCCGACCGCCGTCTTCGCGCCGTCCAGCAGCTCACGCAAGTCCGGCACGGACGGGAAGCGGCCGTGCGCGGCGCGATAGGGGCCGAGCAGCTGGGCCAGCGCCGTGGCGGCGCGACGGCTGTCGCCGCCGGGCAGCGAGGCGGCCATGTCGCCGATCAGCGCCTCGGCGAGGATGCCCGCGGCCTCGTCGGGGTCGGTGGTGCCGCCGTAGAGGTCGAAGTCGTAGACGGAATCGGGACGGCCGATCTTCACGACGACGTCGAACGCCTCGTCGGTCCCCAGACCCGCCCCCGCCGCCCCCACGGACACCACCGCGACCCGCCCGGCGAGCGCCTGCAGACACAGCGACTCCACGACGGGCCGCACCAGCCGCCCGGTCTTCCCCGACCCGGGCGGCCCGACGGCCAGCAGCGAGGTGCCCAGCACATCGGGGTCGAGCGCGAGCCCGGCGCCGCGGTGCTGGTACGGATTGCGCAGATCGTCGACGGCGGTCCCGAGCCGGACTTGGCGGGCCAGCAGATCGTGCTCGGCCGTGCGCGCGGGCAGGTCCCGGGCGCCGGACGGATGGCCGTGCGAGGCGGCGCCGTGGCGCAGCACGGTGTCGGTGAACGCGGCGAGGGAGTTCCGCCCGGCCCGGACCGACTGCCAGGCGTTCTCGATCCGCGCGTGATCGACGTCGTTCATCGCCCCACCGCGCGCCTCGGCCGCCAGCCGATCAGCCGCCCCATGCGCCCCGGCGGCCCGCAGCTGCGGCCACTCGACGGGATCGGCCTCGGGCCGACTCGGCTCGGCCGCCGCGTCCGTCTCGTCCCAGGCCCGCCGGAAGAGGGGCGTAACGTAACGGCGCCAGACGTCGCCCCAGTGGCCGACGCGGCCGAAGAGAACGGCGAGGATGGCCACACACACGCCGATATAGATGCGCTGGGACCACCATCCTGCATCCGTATTACCCCCGCGCTCGTACCACGAGTCGGGTGTCAGCAGGTACATCGGCCACAGCCAATAGCCGCCGAGGTATCCGTTCCAGAGCAGCGACCAGACCAGCCACCCGCAGAGGCCGGAGATCAGCGCGCCGCTGATCAGGCGTCGGCCGGGAATCCGTTCCGGGTCCTCCGGCGGCTTGACCCGGTGCCCATACGCCCACACCCCCGGCCCCGCCCCCTCCGCCCGCGGGGAACGCAGCCACGCGGCGAAGGACGGCCGCGCGCCAGACGGCATGGGGGCGCCAGACGGCTCGGGCGCGCCCGGCGGCATGGGCGGTGGTACTGCGGGGGCCGGCGGAGGCACCCGGGGTGGGGCCGGGGGGTGGGGGGGTGGGGTGGGGTGGGTGTTGCGGGAGTCGAATGTGCCCTCGGTGTCCATCTGCTACCCCTTGCCCCCTGACCGGCTGTGCCTCTGCGTGTCGCGCCACCGCGCCACCGCCCAATCTAGTGTTCCCGCCCGGGGAGTTCAGCGACCCCACCGGGGTGGCACCTCACGACCTGCCGAGATGACGCCCGGACCGCGGCTATAGCCGTCGCGGACAAGGCAGCACACCCACTGCTCCCGAACGGAACATGCCGCTTCACTCGCCACGCGCCTAGCCTGCGAGTAAAGCCCCTGTCACGCCCCTTTCTTTCCGTGGAGTACCTCATGACCGAACTGTCCGGAGGCCCGTCCCTCCCCCAGGAGCGTCGCGTCGTCACCGCGATTCCCGGCCCGAAGTCGCAGGAGCTGCTCGCCCGTAAGAGCGCGGCGGTCGCCGACGGCGTGGGCAGCGTGCTGCCGGTCTTCACGGTGCGCGCGGGCGGCGGGGTGATCGAGGACGTGGACGGCAATTCGCTGATCGACTTCGGCTCCGGCATCGCCGTGACCTCGGTCGGCTCCAGCGCCGAGGCCGTGGTGCGCCGGGCGTCGGCGCAGCTGGCGGACTTCACCCACACCTGTTTCATGGTGACGCCGTACGAGGGGTACGTGGAGGTCTGCGAGGAGCTGGCGCGGCTCACGCCGGGCGATCACGCCAAGAAGTCGGCGCTGTTCAACTCGGGCGCGGAGGCGGTCGAGAACGCGGTGAAGATCGCCCGCGCGCACACCAGGCGCCAGGCGGTCGTCGTGTTCGACCACGGTTACCACGGCCGGACCAACCTCACCATGGCGCTCACCGCCAAGAACATGCCGTACAAGCACGGCTTCGGCCCCTTCGCGCCGGAGGTCTACCGCGTTCCGGTCGCCTACCCCTACCGCTGGCTGACGGGCCCGGAGCGCTGCGCCGAGGAGGCCGCGGCCCAGGCCATCGACATGATCAGCAAGCAGGTCGGGGCGGAGAACGTGGCCGCGATCGTCATCGAGCCGGTCCTCGGCGAGGGCGGCTTCATCGAACCGGCCAAGGGCTTCCTGCCGCGGATCGCCGAGTTCGCGAAGGACAACGGCATCGTGTTCGTCGCGGACGAGATCCAGTCCGGCTTCTGCCGCACCGGCCAGTGGTTCGCGTGCGAGGACGAGGGCGTCGTCCCGGACCTGATCACCACCGCCAAGGGCATCGCGGGCGGGCTTCCGCTGGCCGCCGTCACCGGCCGCGCCGAGATCATGGACGCGGCGCACTCCGGCGGCCTCGGCGGCACCTACGGCGGCAACCCGGTGGCGTGCGCGGCGGCGCTGGGCGCGATCGAGACGATGCGCAAGCTGGATCTCAACGCGAAGGCCAAGCGCATCGAGGAGGTCATGAAGGGCCGGCTCTCCGCGATGCGGGAGAAGCACGACATCATCGGCGACCTCCGCGGCCGCGGCGCGATGATCGCCGTCGAACTGGTGAAGCCGGGCGGCAAGGACCCCAACCCGGAGGCGACGGCGGCCGTCGCCAAGGCCTGCCACGCCGCGGGCCTGCTGGTGCTGACCTGCGGTACGTACGGGAACGTGCTGCGTTTCCTGCCGCCGCTGGTGATCGGGGAGGACCTGCTGAACGAGGGTCTGGACGTCCTCGAGGGCGCCTTCGCCGAGCTGTGACGCGAGCCGTGACCGTGAGTGGATCGTCGAGCCGCGTGAAGAAGATGTGCGGGGCCGATGGCAGGTGGGTGATCGGCCTGTCCGACAGGCTCTCGCTGCCGTACGGTCATTCCAGATGAGAGAAACACCCCGCTCGCAGGGGACTGCGGGCGATGCCGAGCCGGTGCTTCCCCAGCCCCGACCCGGCCGTGCCCTCGCGCACACCACTGGAGCCTCCGGCTCCGGATCTCCTCACCGATCGGACGGCCGCCCGCCCCAAACCCCCCGGGGCGTGCGGCACACCGATCGCCACGGCGGCCCCGGAACTACCCCCCCTGTTCCGGGGCCGCCGTCTGTCTTCTTCCGTGTCTTCTCCCGCGCTGCGGCTCTCCGCGCGCTCGTGCTCCCCGCCACTCTGCTGGTGGTGTTCGCGCTGTGCGCCTGGCAGGTCGCCGTCGATGGTCCGCTGCGCACGCTCGACGAGCGGCTCGGCCGCGCGATCGCCGGTTCGCCGTTCCCCTCCCCCGTCGCGGAATTCCTCGCCGACCTCGGCAATGCGGCGGTGGCGCTCCCGGTCCTCGGTGTGGCGCTCGGCTGCGCGGTGTGGCGTACCCGGGGCGCGGCGCGCCGCTGGCCCGCGCCGCTGGCCGCCGCGCTGGCGATGGCGGCGGTCCCGGCCCTGGTCGCGCCGCTCAAGGCGCTGTTCGACCGCCCGGGCCCGCCCGGACCGCTGGCGGGCGAGACCGGGTTCTTCCCGTCCGGCCATGCCGCGACGGCCGCCGTCGCCTATGGCGCGGCGGCCGTGCTGCTGCTCCCCCTCCTGCGGGGGCGGCTCCGCGGGCGGCTGCGGGGATGGCTGATCGCCGCGGTCGTGCTGCTCAACGTCGCGGTGGGGGCGGGTCTGGTCCGCCGGGCCTACCACTGGCCGCTGGATGTGGCCGGGAGCTGGTGCCTGTGCGGCGTACTGCTGTGGGCGGTGCTCCGGGTACGCGAACGGAACGGCCCACGCACGACCTGACACGGGGCGCCGGGGCTCAGCTGTCGAAGCCCAGCCCCACCCGGTCCATCGCCTTCAGCCACAGATTGCGCCGTCCCCCGTTGGCGTCGGCCCGGCTCATCGACCACTGGGTGAGGCCTATCCCCGCCCAGCGGACGGGTTCCGGCGGGAACGGCAGCGGTTTGCTGCGCACCATCTCCAGCCGGGTCCGCTCGGTGCGTTCTCCGGCCAGCAGGTCGAGCATCACCTCCGCGCCGAAGCGGCTCGCGCCGACGCCGAGGCCGGTGTAGCCGAGGGCGTAGGCGACGCGTCCGCCGTGTGCGCTGCCGAAGAACGCGGAGAAGCGCGAGCAGGTGTCGATCGCGCCGCCCCAGGCGTGGCTGAACCGCACGCCCTCCAGCTGCGGGAAGCAGCGGAAGAAGTGCTGCGCGAGGGTGCGGTAGGTGGCCGGGTGGTGATCGTATTCGGCGCGCACCCCGCCGCCGTAGCGGTAGACGATGTCGTAGCCGCCCCACAGGATGCGGTGGTCGGCGGTGATGCGGAAGTAGTGGAAGTGGTTGGCGGTGTCGCTGAGGCCCTGCCGTCGCTGCCAGCCGATCGCGGCGAGCTGCGCGGCGGTCAGCGGTTCGGTCATCAGGGCGTGGTCGTAGACGGGGACGATGTACGGGCGGACGCGGCGCACCAGGGCGGGGAAGGCGTTGGTGGCCAGGGCGACCTGCCGGGCCCGTACCCGGCCGTAGGGCGTACGCACCAGCATCCCGGAAGTTCCGCTTCCGGCCGCTCCGGCCGTTCCGGTTCCCGCCGTTCGGGTTCTGGCTGCTCCGGTTCTGGCCGTTCCGGTTCCCGCCGCTCCGGACCCGGCGCGGCTCAGCTGCTCGGCCGGGGTGTGTTCATAGATCCGTACGCCCAGCCCGGCGCAGGCCCGCTTCAGGCCCCAGGCGAGCTTGGCGGGGTGCAGCATGGCCACGCCCCGGCGGTCCCAGAGCCCGGCGAGGAAGGTGGGCGAGTCGACCTCGGCGCGCACCGCGTCACGGTCCAGGTACTGGGGTTCGGTGACGCCGAGCGCGGCGGCCCGGGCGGCGGTTTCGCGCAGTTCGGCGATCTGGTGGGGCCGGGTGGCGACGTCGATCTCCCCGGTGCGTTCGAAGTCGCAGTGGATGGCGTAGCGGGCGACGGCGGCTTCGATGGCGTCCAGATTGCGGTGGCCGAGCCGTTCCAGTTCGGGCATTTCACGGGGCCAGCGGGCCGCGCCGTTGGCGAGTCCGTGGGTGAGGGAGGCGGCGCAGAAGCCGCCGTTGCGGCCGGAGGCGGCCCATCCGGCCTCCTGGCCTTCGACCAGCACCACGTCGCGGCCGGGGTCGCGCTCCTTGGCGGTCAGGGCGGTCCACAGCCCGCTGTAGCCGCCGCCGATGACGAGCAGATCGCAGCGCTCGTCGCCGACCAGGGCGGGGTGCGGGCGGGGCCGTCCGGGGTCGTCCAGCCAGTACGGGGTGTAGGCGACGTCGGCGAGGGCTTCCAGGACGGGCGGTCCGGGAACGTCGCCGCCTCCGGGAGGGCGGGGCATGGCGTCTGCGGCCATGGTGGTCAGCTCCTCTTGCGGCGGGCGCCGGCCAGCCGACCGGCGAGGACGCACAGCACCGCGACCGCGAACATCGCCGTGCCGATCACATTGATCTGGACGGGGGTGCCGCGCTGCGCCGATCCCCACACGAACATGGGGAAGGTCACGGTCGATCCGGCGTTGAAGTTGGTGATGATGAAGTCGTCGAAGGAGAGCGCGAAGGACAGCAGCGCCCCGGCGGCGATGCCGGGGGCGGCGATCGGCAGGGTGACGCGCAGGAACGTCTGCGCCGGGGAGGCGTAGAGGTCCTGGGCGGCCTGTTCCAGCCGGGGGTCCATGCTCATGACGCGTGCCTTGACGGCGGTGACGACGAAGCTCAGGCAGAACATGATGTGGGCGATGAGGATCGTCCAGAAGCCGAAGCCGACGCCCATGTTGAGGAAGAGCGTGGCGAGCGAGGCGGCCATCACGACCTCGGGCATCGCCATCGGGAGGAAGATCAGGCTGTTGACGGCGGGACGGGCCCGGAAGCGGTAGCGGGCCAGCGCGAAGGCGATCATCGTGCCGAGGACGGTCGCGCCGAGCGTGGCCCACACCGCGAGCCGCAGGCTCAGCGAGAGCGAACCGCACAGGTCGGAGACGCCGCACGGATCGGTCCAGGCGTCGGTGGAGAACCGCTGCCACGCGTAGTTGAAGCGGCCGTTCGGCTTGTTGAACGAGAACACCAGCACGACGGCGTTCGGCAGGATCAGATACGCGAGGGTGGCCAGCCCCGCGAGGACCACCAGGTTGCGCCGTATCCAGCGGATGAGGGCCATCAGACGAGATCCTCCGTCCCTGCCCTGCGGATGTAGACGGTGACCATCGCGAGGATCGCCGCCATGAGGAGGAAGGACAGCGCGGCCGCCGTCGGGTAGTCGAGTACCCGCAGGAACTGCGACTGGATGACGTTGCCGATCATTTTCTGGTCGGTGGAGCCCAGCAGCTCGGCGTTGATGTAGTCGCCCGCGGCCGGGATGAAGGTGAGCAGGGTGCCCGCCACGACGCCCGGCATGGACAGCGGGAAGGTGACCTTGCGGAAGACGGTGAAGGGGCGGGCGTAGAGATCGCGGGCGGCCTCGTGCAGATGGCCGTCGATGCGCTCCAGGGAGGTGTAGAGCGGCAGGATCATGAAGGGCAGGAAGTTGTACGTCAGCCCGCACACCACGGCGAGCGGGGTGGCCAGCACCCGCTGCCCCTCGGTGATCCCCAGTCCGCTGGTCACGTCCAGGACGTGCAGCGAGTTCAGCGCCCCCACCACCGGGCCGCCGTCGGCCAGGATCGTCTTCCAGGCCAGGGTGCGGATCAGGAAGCTGGTGAAGAACGGCGCGATGACCAGGACCATGAGCAGATTGCGCCAGCGGCCCGCCCGGAAGGCGATGAGATACGCGAGCGGGTAGCCGAGCAGCAGGCACAGCACGGTGGCGGTCGCCGCGTACAGCACCGAGCGCAGGAACTGCGGGGCGTACTCGGTGAGCGCGTCCCAGTAGGTCTGTACATGCCAGGTGACGGTGAAGCCCTCTTCGAGGGAGCCGGTCTGGACGGAGGTCGACGCCTGGTAGACGAGCGGGGCCGCGAAGAAGACCAGCAGCCACAGGATGCCGGGAAGCAGCAGCCAGTAGGGCACCAGCCGCTTGCGTACGTGGCGGGGCGCAGCGCTGACGGGGGCCGCGTCGTGCGTCTGCGTGGCCGTCACGCCGCCTCCCCGCCGGTGCCCGTACCGTTATCCGGATCGGTGCCCGCGCCGATGTCCTGGTCCGGGTCGAGGCCGAACGTATGGGCGGGGTTCCAGTGCAGGACGACCTCGGCACCGGGGACGAGCCGGGGGTCGCGCTCGATGTTCTGCTCGTAGACGGCCAGCTCGGCGCCGTCCGGGGTGGCCACGGCGTACTGAGTGGAGACTCCGAGGAAACTGGAGTCCGCGATGCGGCCGGTCATCCGGTTGCGGGCAGCGGGAACGGCGCCGGTGTCCTCGGCGGGGGTCAGCGAGATCTTCTCGGGGCGCACCCCGACCAGCACCCTGGCGCCGGTGCGGACGGGGGCGCGGCACCGCCCGGCGGGCAGGGCCAGCCTGCCTCCGGCGGCCGTGAGCAGCAGATCGCCGCCGCTCTTGTCGGTGATCTCGGCCTCGATGAGGTTGGAGGTGCCGAGGAAGTTGGCGACGAAGGTGGTGCCCGGGCTCTCGTACAGCTCGGCCGGGGCGCCCAGCTGCTCGACGCGGCCGCGGTTCATCACCGCGACCGTGTCGGCCATGGTCATGGCCTCCTCCTGGTCGTGGGTGACATGGACGAAGGTGATGCCGACCTCGGTCTGGAGGCGCTTGAGTTCGAGCTGCATCTGGCGGCGCAGCTTGAGGTCGAGCGCGCCCAGCGGCTCGTCGAGGAGCAGCACCCGGGGGTGGTTGATCAGCGCGCGGGCGAGGGCGACGCGCTGCTGCTGGCCGCCGGAGAGCTGCTGCGGTCTGCGGCGGGCGAAGTCACCGAGCTGGACGAGGTCCAGCATCTCCCCGACCTGCTTCTTCACGGACTTGACGCCGCGCCGTCGCAGCCCGAAGGCGACGTTCTCGTGGATGTCGAGGTGCGGGAAGAGGGCGTAGCTCTGGAAGACGGTGTTGACGGGCCGCCGGTGCGGCGGGAGGGCGGTGATGTCGTCCCCGGCGAGCCGTATGGTGCCCGTGGTGGGCTCCTCCAGCCCGGCGATCATGCGCAGGGTGGTGGTCTTGCCGCAGCCGGAGGCGCCGAGCAGGGCGAAGAAGGAACCGGCGGGTATGTGCAGGCCGAGCGGGTGGACGGCGGTGAAGGACCCGTAGGTCTTGCTGATCCCGTCGAGCCGGACGTCGCCGCCGGTCGTGGTGGCGGCGGTGGTGGTGGGCTGGGTCATGGGTGGGCTTCCCTCGCGTGTCAGGCCGTCAGGCGCCGGTGAGCTTGGCGAACGCGTCCTCGAACGCCATCTCTTCCTTGCTCGACAGCGAGCGGAAGGCATGGGATTTGGCGGCCATCTCCTCGTCCGGGAGGATCAGCGGGTTGTCCGCCAGCTTCTTGTCGATCTTCGCGAGTTCGGCCCGTACACCGTCGACCGGGCAGACGTAGTTGATGTAGGCGGCGATCTTCGCGGCCACCTTGGGCTCGTAGTAGTAGTCGATGAGCCGTTCGGCGTTCTTCTTGTGGCGTGCCCCGGCCGGGACCAGCAGGTTGTCGGTGGCGGTCATGTAACCGGCGTCGGGGACGGCGAACTCGATCTCCGGGTTGTCGGCCCGGAGCTGGATGAGGTCACCGGCCCAGGCCATGCAGGCGGCGAGGTCGCCCCGGGTGAGGTCGCCGGTGTAGTCGTTGCCGGTGAAGCGGCGGATCTGGCCGCGGTCGGACGCTTTCCGGAGGCGGGCGATCGCCGCGCCGTACTCGTCGGCGGTGACGTCCTCGGGCCGTTTGCCCATGTCGAGAAGGGTCAGCCCGACGGTGTCGCGCATCTCGGTGAGCAGCCCGACCCGGCCTTTCAGCTCGGGGTCCTCCAGGAGCTGGGAGACGGAGGTGACGCTGCGGCCGCCGGTGGCCTTCTTGTTGTACGCGATGACGGCGGGGATGCCGGTCCAG
Organism: Streptomyces sp. NPDC005962; assembly: GCF_040629205.1. Lineage (NCBI taxonomy): Bacteria > Bacillati > Actinomycetota > Actinomycetes > Kitasatosporales > Streptomycetaceae > Streptomyces > Streptomyces sp. NPDC005962. The sequence goes on from NZ_JBEXVE010000009.1 coordinate 48,120, forward strand.
GGGTAGGAGTGGGCGCGGCCCGGGTCCCAGTCCGGATTGCGGAATTCCGCCGCCAGCTGAGTATAGGCGTGGGGCAGGTTGGCCGCGTCCAGGGTCTGTACCCAGCCGAGCCGGATCATCCGGGCGGCCAGCCAGTCGGTGACGCAGATGAGGTCGCGTCCGGTGTCCTGGCCCGCGGCGAGCTGCGGCTTGATCTTGCCGAAGAACTCGACGTTGTCGTTGATGTCCTCGGTGTACTTCACCGTGATGCCGGTGCGGCGCCGGAACTCCTCCAGGGTCGGGCGGTGCCCGCCCTTGGTCTCGTCCATGTACTCAGTCCAGTTGGAGAAGTCGACACGCTTCTCCTCGGCGGAGTGGTCGTCGGCGGCGCTGTCGGCGCCGGTACGCCCGGCGGGCGGGATGCCGCAGCCGCTGAGCGCCCCGAGCCCGCCCACGGCGAACGCTCCGGCGCCGCCCGCACGCAGCAGCGCCCGGCGGGACAGCGCCATGCGGCCGCCGGTCGCGCTCCGCCGGATCGCGGCGAGCTGGGGCGCGGACAGGCTCTCGGGCTCGTGCCGTGACTCCATGCGCTGTGCCCCCTCGGCGAACCGCCGCTCCGTCGGACCGCATCGCTGATCCATCGCCTGATCTCCTCCGCCGGACCGCCCTCCCGCGGGGAGAGCGGCGTGGCTCCAACCGGAATCGGAGGCCGATCCTGGCAGAGCCCCCCTGCTTCAACAAGGGATTCCGTTGTTGCTTTTTGGTTTCTCGACGAATTCGGTGACGACGCCCCGAGTTCACCGATCCCGTCGCCCGGTGCGCTGTCGGTGGCCGGTGCGAGAATCCGCGGCATGGAGACGAACGGGGAGACGGCTTCGGCCACGGCGAGCGGCGGCCCGCGCTCGGTCGAGGAGCTGGTGGACCGGGCGGCACGCGGCGAGACCGTCAAGTACGTGTATTTCTGGGGCCATCGGCCACGGCGTGACGGCGTCGTGGGCTCGGAGTGCTTCAGCCAGTGGTGGCCCGCGCCGTTCGAGGTGGACGGCGTCGCCTACCCCACCGCCGAGCACTGGATGATGGCCGGGAAAGCGCGGCTGTTCGGGGACGCGGACGCCGAGCGGCGGGCGCTGGCCGCCGCGCACCCCAAGCAGGCCAAGGACGCGGGCCGTTCGGTGCGCGGCTTCGACGAGACGCGGTGGCGGGCGCACCGCTTCGCGCTGGTCGTCGAGGGCAGTGTGCACAAGTTCGGTCAGCACCCGCCGCTGCGCGACTATCTGCTGGGGACCAACTCGCGGGTGCTGGTCGAGGCCAGCCCGGTGGACCGGATATGGGGCATCGGGCTGGCGGCGGACGACGAGCGGGCGGCGGACCCGGCGCGCTGGCGCGGGCTCAATCTGCTGGGCTTCGCGCTGATGAAGGCGCGTCAGCGGCTCATATCGGCGGACGGGACCACCCGTACGACCGACATATCCGCGTAGCCGGAGTCGTCGGCGCTGTCCGAGCTGTCGCGGTTCTCGTCCGCGACATAGACGAAGATCATCACCACGCTCGCCACCACAGCGGTGGACCCGAGGATGAGCCCGGCGAGGGCCATGCCGCCGTTGGTCGCCTCGCCCCGGCTCGCCTTGGCGCGGCCGAGCGCCCCGAAGATGATCGCGAGTACACCGAGGATGATGCTGAACACGACGCTGAAGAAGAACACCAGGCCGATGATGCCGAGCACCAGGGCGGCCGTGCCGGTGCCGTTGCTCGGCAGATAGGCGCCGCCCGCCTGCCAGCCCTGGCCGTAGCCCGCACCCGGGTAGGCGGTACCGGGGTAGCCGGGGTGAGCCGTGCCGGGGTACGCCGCGTTGGGGTAGCCGTAGCCGGGCCCGCCGTACGGGGCTTGGCCACCGTAGGGGGCCGGGCCGCCGTACGGCATCGGCTGGCCGTAGCCGCCGGGGGTGGCGTACGGCGAACCCTGGTACGCGCTCGGGGTGCCGGGGCCGGTCGGGGCGGGCGGCGGCGGGGGCACCGCGTCCGGCAGGGTCACGGCCCCCGGCTGCGGCCCGGGTGCGGGCGGCGGCGGACCCGGCACAGGCGGCGGGCCCGGCAGGGGCGGCGGGGGCGGCACGGGCGGGGGTCCCGGCACGGGCGGCGTGGGCGGTGCGGCCGGGCCCGTCGGCATCGAGGTGAGGGTCTGCTGCTCGGCCACCGAGGGCCGGGGCGGCGGCTTGCCCGGCCTGCCCGGCTTGTCCAGGGGCGTATGCGGGGCCGGTGGAGCCCAGGGGTCGTGGTCGCGCGGCTCCGGCTGCCGCTGCTGGTCGTGCTGGTCGGGCTGGTCAGCCATGTATCTCCCCCACAGCGATGTCCGCCCATGCTACGGCCTGGCCACACCGCCCCGTGCGGCCGCATCTACGATGACCGGAGCCCGCCACCGGCGGCCGTCACCCGGAGGTTTTCGTTGACCGATCTCACCGCCTTCATCGCCGGACTGCCCAAGGCGGAGCTGCATGTCCACCACGTCGGTTCCGCGTCCCCGCGCATCGTGGCCGAGCTGGCGGCACGCCATCCGGACTCCAAGGTGCCCACCGATCCGGAGGCGCTGGCCGACTACTTCGTCTTCCGCGACTTCGCCCACTTCATCGAGGTCTACCTCTCCGTGGTGGATCTGATCCGCGACGCCGAGGACGTGCGGCTGCTCACCTACGAGATCGCCCGCGACATGGCCCGGCAGAACATCCGCTACGCCGAGCTGACCGTCACCCCCTACAGCTCGACCCGGCGCGGCATTCCGGACGCCGCGTTCACCGAGGCGATCGAGGACGCCCGCAAGGCCGCCGAGGCCGAGTTCGGCACCGTACTGCGCTGGTGCTTCGACATCCCCGGCGAGGCCGGGCTGCCGTCCGCCGAGGAGACCGCCCGCATCGCCTGCGACCTGCGGCCCGAGGGGCTGGTCTCGTTCGGCCTCGGAGGGCCCGAGATCGGCGTGGAGCGCCCGCAGTTCAAGCCGTACTTCGACCGCGCCATCGCCGCCGGGCTGCACAGCGTTCCGCACGCGGGCGAGACCACCGGGCCGCAGACCATCTGGGACGCCCTCACCGAGCTTCGCGCCGAGCGGATCGGCCACGGCATCAGCGCCGTCCAGGACCCGAAGCTGCTGGCCCATCTCGCGGAGCACCGCATTCCGTTGGAGGTCTGCCCGACCTCCAACCTCGCCACCCGCGCGGTCGCCACCCTCGACGAGCACCCCCTCAGGCAGCTGGTCGAGGCCGGGGTGTTCGTCACCATCAACAGCGACGACCCGCCGATGTTCGGCACCGACCTCAACACCGAGTACGCGGTCGCCGCCCGGCTGCTCGACCTGGACGCGGCGGGCGTCGCGGCCCTCGCGAAGAACGCCGTCGAGGCGTCCTTCCTGGACGCGCCCGGCAAGGCGCGGCTGGCCGCGGAGATCGACGCCTACACGGCGGTCGCGGCCCGATGACGGCGGTGGGTGCGGCCTTCCTCCCGGTCGGCCACCGCGGCGACCCGTACACCCACCGCGAGAACACCCTGGCGTCGGTCGGCTCGGCGGTGCGCGCCGGGGCGGGCGCCGTGGAGATCGACGTCCGGCTGACCCGCGACGGCGTCCCGGTCCTCCTGCACGACGCCACCCTCAGGCGGCTGTGGGGCCATGACCGGCCGCTGTCCGCGCTGACCGCCGACGAGGTGCGGCGGCTGTCCGGCGGGGGCATACCCACGCTGCGCGACGCGCTCGCCGCGACCGGCCCGGCCCGGCTGCTGATCGACCTGCCCGACGCGTCGGCCGCCCTCGCGGCCGTCGCCGAGGTGCGCGAGGCCGGGGCCGCCGACCGGGTGTACTACTGCGGCGGGCTGTCCGCGCTGCGCCGGGTGCGCCGCGCGGACCCCGGTGCCGAGATCTCCCTGACCTGGACCACCCTCGCGCCGCCCCGGCCCACCCTGCTGGCCGATCTGCGGCCTCGCTGGCTCAACTACCGCTTCGGCCTGGTCTCCCCCGGCCTCGTCGAACGCGCCCACGCCGACGGCATGCTGGTCTCCGCCTGGACCGCCGACACCCGCCGCTCGATGGCGCGGCTGCTGCGCGCGGGTGCCGACGCGATCACCACGAACCGCATCGGCACCCTCTGCGCCCTGCTCAGCCGGCGCTGATCCCGGGGACTAACCCAGCGACGTCATCACATGCTTGATGCGGGTGTAGTCCTCGAAGCCGTACGCCGACAGGTCCTTGCCGTAGCCGGACTTCTTGAATCCGCCGTGCGGCATCTCGGCGACCAGCGGGATATGGGTGTTGATCCAGACGCAGCCGAAGTCCAGGGCCTTGGACATCCGCATCGCGCGGGCGTGGTCCTTGGTCCACACCGAGGACGCGAGCGCGTACTCCACGCCGTTGGCGTACCGGACCGCCTGGGCCTCGTCGGTGAACGGCTGGACGGTGATGACCGGGCCGAAGACCTCGTGCTGGACGATCTCGTCGTCCTGCTGGAGCCCGGAGACCACGGTGGGCGCGTAGAAGAAGCCCTTCTCGCCGACCCGGTGGCCGCCCGCCTCGACCTTGGCGTGCGCGGGCAGCCGCTCGATGAAGCCGGTGACCTGGGCCAGCTGGTTGGCGCTGTTGAGCGGGCCGAACAGCACGTCCTCGTCGTCCGGGGCACCGGTCTTGGTGTCCGCGGCGGCCTTGGCCAGGGCGGTCACGAACTCGTCGTGGATCGACTCGTGGACGAGCACGCGGGTGGCCGCCGTACAGTCCTGGCCCGCGTTGAAGAAGCCCGCGACCGAGATGTCCTCGACGGCCTTGGCGATGTCGCTGTCCTCGAAGACCACGACCGGCGCCTTGCCGCCCAGCTCCAGGTGGACCCGCTTGAGGTCCTTCGACGCGCTCTCCGCGACCTGCATACCGGCCCGCACCGAGCCGGTGATGGACGCCATGGCGGGCACGTCGTGCTCGACCATCAGCCGCCCGGTGTCCCGGTCGCCGCAGATGACGTTGAAGACGCCCTGCGGATGGCCCAGTTCCGCCAGCACCCCGCCGATGATCTCGGCGAAGAGCACGGTGGAGGCCGGGGTGGTGTCGGAGGGCTTGATGACGACCGTGTTGCCCGCCGCCAGCGCCGGCGCGAACTTCCATACGGCCATCATCATCGGGTAGTTCCACGGCGCGACCTGCGCGCACACCCCGATCGGCTCGCGCCGGATGATCGAAGTCAGCCCCTCCATGTACTCACCGGCCGAGCGGCCCTCCAGCATCCGCGCCGCGCCCGCGAAGAAACGGATCTGGTCGATCATCGGCGGGATCTCCTCGTCCCGCGTGAGCCCGATCGGCTTGCCGGTGTTCTCCGACTCGGCCGCGATCAGCTCCTCCGCCCGCGCCTCGAAGGCGTCGGCGATCTTCAGCAGGGCCTTCTGCCGCTCGCCGGGCACCAGGTCCCGCCAGGCGGGGAACGCCGCCGCGGCCGCGTTCATCGCCGCGTCCACGTCGGCCGCTCCCGACAGCGGTGCCGTCGCGTACACCTCGCCCGTGGCCGGGTTGACCACCTCCGTGGTCCGCCCGTCCGCGGCGTCCCGGAACTCCCCGTCGATGTAGTTGCGCAAACGACGCAGCTCGGTGGTCACGTGCCACCCCTCCTGTCAGCTGTCCGATGGGTGAGACACCACCCTAATCGCGAAGACGACGTTTTCAACATACCCGCCACACCAGAACAACGGAATCAGTGATTTCACGACACCACGACAACGAAATTCATTGATCGAGGGTTGTCAGACAGTCGAGGCTCGTGCACAGTGAGGGTCGTGGCCACACCTGACAAGAACGGCACGCCGTCGATCGACTCCGTATCCCTGGCGATCATCGAGCAGCTCCAGGAGGACGGCCGTCGCCCCTACGCCGCCATCGGCAAGGCCGTGGGCCTGTCCGAGGCGGCGGTGCGGCAGCGCGTGCAGAAGCTGATCGACCAGGGGGCGATGCAGATCGTCGCCGTCACCGACCCCCTCACGGTGGGGTTCCGGCGCCAGGCGATGGTCGGGATCAACGTCGACGGCGATCTCGACCCGGTCGCGGACGCGCTGACCGCCATGGACGAGGTCGAGTACGTGGTGGTCACCGCGGGTTCCTTCGATCTCCTCATCGAGATCGTCTGCGAGGACGACGACCACCTGCTGGAAACGCTCAACAAGCGCGTCCGGACGCTGCCCGGCGTGCGCTCCACCGAGAGCTTCGTCTACCTCAAGCTCCGGAAGCAGACCTACACCTGGGGAACGAGATAGCCATGAGCGCGGACCTCTCCAAGACGGCGTACGACCACCTGTGGATGCACTTCACCCGCATGTCGTCGTACGAGAACGCCCCCGTGCCGACGATCGTGCGCGGCGAGGGCACGTACATCTACGACGACAAGGGCAAGCGCTATATCGACGGCCTGTCCGGGCTGTTCGTGGTGCAGGCCGGGCACGGGCGCGCCGAACTCGCGGAGAGCGCCTACAAGCAGGCACAGGAGCTGGCCTTCTTCCCGGTGTGGAGCTACGCCCACCCCAAGGCCGTCGAACTGGCCGAACGGCTGGCCGGTTACGCGCCGGGCGACCTCAACAAGGTCTTCTTCACCACCGGCGGCGGCGAGGCGGTCGAGACCGCCTGGAAGCTGGCCAAGCAGTACTTCAAGCTCACCGGCAAGCCCACCAAGCACAAGGTCATATCCCGGGCCGTGGCCTACCACGGCACCACCCAGGGCGCCCTGTCGATCACCGGTGTGCCCGGGCTCAAGGCCCCCTTCGAGCCGCTGGTCCCCGGCGCGCACAAGGTGCCCAACACCAACATCTACCGGGCGCCGCTCCACGGCGACGACCCGGAGGCGTTCGGCCGCTGGTGCGCCGACCAGATCGAGCAGCAGATCCTCTTCGAGGGCCCGGACACCGTCGCCGCGGTCTTCCTGGAGCCGGTGCAGAACGCGGGCGGCTGCTTCCCGCCGCCGCCCGGCTACTTCCAGCGGGTGCGCGAGATCTGCGACCGGTACGACGTCCTGCTCGTCTCGGACGAGGTCATCTGCGCGTTCGGGCGGCTGGGCACGATGTTCGCGTGCGACAAGTTCGGCTACGTCCCGGACATGATCACCTGCGCGAAGGGCATGACCTCCGGCTACTCCCCGATCGGCGCGTGCCTCGTCTCCGACCGGCTCGCCGAGCCGTTCTACCGGGACGGCAACACCTTCCTGCACGGCTACACCTTCGGCGGCCACCCCGTCTCCGCCGCCGTCGCCCTCACCAACCTCGACATCTTCGAGCGCGAGGGGCTGAACCAGCATGTGCTCGGCACCGAGACGGCGTTCCGGTCGACCCTGGAGCGGCTGCACGACCTGCCGATCGTCGGCGATGTCCGGGGGAACGGCTTCTTCTACGGCATCGAGCTGGTGAAGGACAAGGCCACGAAGGAGTCCTTCACGGCGGACGAGACCGAACGCGTCCTCTACGACTTCCTCTCCAAGGCGCTGTACGACAACGGGCTCTACTGCCGCGCCGACGACCGCGGCGACCCGGTCATCCAGCTGGCCCCGCCGCTGATCGCGGACCAGGCCCTGTTCGACGAGATCGAGCAGGTGCTCAGGGGCGTCCTCGCGGAGGCCTGGACGAAGCTCTGACCCACGGCAGGGTGGCTTTCCCCCACCCCGCCCCTTCCCGAACCCAGGAGCTCCGCCCCTGGACCCCGCGGCGTTCACGGGCGTACGAAACCCGAACCCGGCGGCGGCGCGCAGGGGCGCGCGGGTTGAGGGACGCCGACCAGGACGCGGGGCGGATGGGCGCGCTGCGTGCGCCGGGCGGCGGTCACCTCCGGGGTCGGCCGCAGATCCGTCTCGGCGCCGGGACCACGCCCGGGCCCTGAGACGGCGTCACTGCTGATCAGCGGCACCCCACTTGAGGGCGAACCAGAGTTCCATCCGGACGTCCGTGTCGCTCAGGTCCGCCTCCAGCAGGGACGCGGCGCGGGCGATGCGTTGGCGGACCGTGTTGCGGTGGATGTCCAGGGCCACCGCCGTACGGTCCCAGCTGCCGTGCAGCGAGAGCCACATCCGCAGCGTCTCGCGCAGTGCCGGGGCGCCGTCCAGCGGGGCGAGCCGAGTGCGGCCCAGGGCCGCGGCCTCGGCCGGGTCGACCAGTGCGGCGATCCCGCCCGGCTCCGGGGCGTGCCGTACCAGGGGCAGCCGCTCCGCGACCGCCCGGCGCAGGGCGCGGGCCGCGTCGGCGCCGCCGTGCGCCAGCCCGGCGGCGGGGACCGGCGCCCCGGCGCCCAGGGTCCAGCCGGGCTGCGCCCGTACCGTCGCGTCGCCGGGCACCAGGGCGCACAGTTCGTCCCCGTCGAGGTCGACCAGCGACGTACCGAGCCCGGCGGCGAGGGCGGTCGCGGCCAGGAGCTCGTCGTCCCCGCCTCGTCCGCGGCGCCGCCCGCGCACCACGGTCCATACGTCCGCGCCGTTCAGCAGCCCGGCGACGGCGGCGGGTTCGGCGCCCAGCATCAGCCGCACCAGTGCCGTGCGTTCGGCCCCGGCGTCGGCCGTCGCCTGCCCGGTCAGCAGCGCGAGCAGCACCATGGCCACGCCTACCGTGCCCTCTGTCGCGTCGCGGCGGGGCGCGCACACTCCCAGGGCGAGCGGGCGTTCCGGCCCGCCCAGGCCGTACGCGCTCAAGGACGTCCCGTCCGCCGTGCCCGCGGCCGAGGCCGGGCCCGTCCGGAGCCGGGCGGCCAGCGAGGCGAGCGCGGTGCGTACCTCGGGGGACGGCCGGGCGCCGGCCGCCGCCAGCTCCGCTCCGTCCGGCCCGTACAACACCGCCCACCCGCCCAGATGCCGGGCCAGCTGGCGCAGCACGGCCGGTACCGGGTGGGGCCGGGCGGCGGCGGCCGCGAGGGACTGCTGTACCTCCGTGATCCGCCGCAGCTCCTGGTGGCGGCGCTCGGCCATCACGTCCCAGACGGCGCCCGCGACGGCCGTGAAGGTGGTCTCGCGCGGCACTTCCACCAGCGGCAGCCCATGCCGGTCGCACGCCTCGACCAGAGCCCGAGGCACCTCCTGGTGCACCGGCGCGATGCCGAACCCGAGCGCCGTGGCGCCCGCCTCGACCGTGCGGGCCACATAGCGGTCCCAGTACGCGTCCGTCGCCCCGGGACCGTGCACCCCGGCGCTGAGCAGCAGTTCACCGCCCAGCAGATACGGAACGGGGTCCTCCATCTCGCTCGTGTGCACCAGGTACACCGGCGCCTCCCCGCGCGGCCCGGCGACCTGCCGCAACCCCAGGCCGGGGTGGTCCAGCAGGGCGGCGAGAGGCACGGGCACTGTCGGCGGCATGGCTGTTTCCTCCATCCCGGGAACCACGAGTGGAGGAAACGTACACTTCCCGGCCTCCTCGGCGACACCCTAGGGTCTCGGTCACCGTCCCCCCGCTGAAGGGCCCCACCATGACCGCTGTCGACTACACGGTGATCGTCGTCTATCTCGCGGGCATGCTCGCGCTCGGCTGGTGGGGAATGCGCCGCACCACGTCCACCAGCGATTTCCTGGTCGCGGGCCGCCGCCTGGGCCCCGCCATGTACTCCGGGACGATGGCCGCGATCGTCCTCGGCGGCGCCTCCACCATCGGCGGCGTCGGCCTCGGCTACCAGTACGGGCTCTCGGGCGCCTGGATGGTCCTCACCATCGGCGTCGGCCTGCTCGCGCTGTCCGTCTTCTTCTCCGCGCGCATCGCCCGCCTCAAGGTCTACACGGTCAGCCAGATGCTGGACCTGCGCTACGGCGGGTCCTCCGGGCTGATCTCGGGCATCGTCATGTGGGCGTACACCCTGATGCTCGCGGTCACCTCGACCATCGCGTACGCCACCATCTTCGATGTGATCTTCGGTCTCGACCGGGTCGTGGCGATCGTGCTCGGCGGCGCCATCGTGGTCTGCTACTCCACCCTCGGCGGCATGTGGTCGATCACGCTCACCGACATGGTGCAGTTCGTCGTGAAGACCATCGGCGTCCTGCTCCTGCTGCTGCCGATCGCCGTCGTCAAGGCGGGCGGCTTCGGCGCGATGAAGGCCGAACTGCCGGACAGCTACTTCTCTCCTATGGGCATCGGCGCCCAGACGGTCTTCACCTATGTGCTCATCTACTCGTTCGGCATGCTCATCGGCCAGGACATCTGGCAGCGCGTCTTCACCGCCCGCGACGACAAGGTCGCCCGCAGCGGCGGCACCGTGGCCGGAACGTACTGTCTGGTCTACGCGGTCGCCGGCGCGGTCATCGGTACCGCGACCAAGGTCCTCTACCCCCACCTCGGCTCCCCCGACGACGCGTTCGCGACCATCGTCAAGGACGCCCTTCCCATCGGGGTCAAGGGGCTCGTCCTGGCCGCGGCCCTCTCCGCGGTGATGTCGACGTCCTCCGGCGCGCTCATCGCCTGCGCCACGGTCGCGAACAACGACATCTGGGCCCGCCTCCGGGGCCGCCCCGCCGCCGCCTCGCACGACGAGGTCGCGGGCAACCGTCTGTTCATCCTCGTCATGGGCGTCACGGTCGTCGGGATCTCCCTCGCGCTGAACGATGTCGTCGAGGCGCTGACCGTCGCCTACAACCTGCTGGTCGGCGGGTTGCTGATCCCGATCCTCGGTGGCCTCCTGTGGAAGCGCGGCACGGGCACGGGGGCGCTGGCCTCGGTGGCCGCGGGCGGTCTGACGGTGATCGGGCTGATGGTCTGGAAGGGCGTCCTCGCCAACGAGCCCATCTACCTCGGCCTGCTGGCCTCGCTGGTGACGTACGTGGCGGTGAGCCTGTCCACCAAGCCCACGGACGCCGCGGTCCTGAACGCCTGGCAGCGCCGCCTGGCCGGTGACCCGGCGCCCGAAACCCCCGAACCGACCCCGGCGAACGCGTAGTCCCCGGCCGACCACCACGAAAGGCACTCCATGCGCACCGCACAGCGCGAGCGCCACGGCGGCGATCTCGTCGTCGAATCCCTCACCGCGCTCGGCGCGACCACCGTCTTCGGGCTCCCCGGGCAGCACGCGCTCGGCGCCTTCGACGCGCTGCGCCGCTCCGGCCTCGACTACATAGGCCTGCGCGTGGAGAACAACGCGGGGTTCGCGGCCGACGCCTTCGCCCGCGTCACCGGCTCGGTCGCCCCGCTGCTGGTGTCCACCGGCCCCGGCGCGCTGATGACGCTGGCGGCGCTGCAGGAGTCGGCGGCGGCGTCCGCGCCGGTGCTGGGCATCGGCAGCCAGGTGCCCACCCCGGGGCTCGGCGGCGGCCGCAAGGGATATCTGCATGAACTGGCCGACCAGAAGGCGTCGTTCCGCGACATCGTCAAGTCCGTCCACACGGTCCGCACGGCCTCGCAGATCCCGTCCGCCATCGCCGCCGCCTGGGCGTCCGCGCTGGAGGCACCGGCGGGCCCGGTATGGCTGGAGATACCGCAGGACGTGCTGCTCGCCCCCACCTCCGTACCGCCCGTCACCGCGCTGACCGCCGCGCCGCGCCCGCTGCCGCCCCGGCCCGAACTCACGGAATGGGCCGCGCAGCTCCTCGGCGCGGCGGAACGCCCCGTGATCCTCGCCGGAGGCGGGGTCGTCCGCGCGGGGGCGTGCGAAGAACTGCGCGCGCTGGCCGAGCGCCTGGACGCCCCCGTGGCCACCACGTTCGGCGGCAAGGGCGCGTTCCCCTGGGACCATCCGCTCTCCCTCCAGTCCTGGCTGGAGGACCGGCATACGACCGACCTTCTGGAGGAGGCGGACGTCCTGCTCGTGGCCGGCTCGGGGCTCGGCGAACTCTCGTCCAACTACCACACGTTCCGGCCCCGCGGTCAGGTCATCCAGATCGAGGCCGACCTCGGCAAGCTGGAGTCCAACCATCCGGCCCTCGGCATCCACGCCGATGCTCGCCCCGCCCTGGCGGCGCTCACCACCGCCGTGTCCCCTCGCCCGGAGTCCACCGGCGCCAAGACCACGGCCGACCTGCTGGACCGCGTACGGGACCGGATCGCGGTGCAGGACCTGGATCTGGAGCAGCGGGTCCTGGGGGCCGTGCGGGAGGCCCTGCCCGATGACGCGCCCAGCTTCTGGGACATGACGATCCTCGCGTACTGGGCCTGGTCCGCGTTCGACCCGCGCGCGGGCGCGATGCACTCGGCGCAGGGCGCGGGCGGCCTCGGCTACGGGCTGCCCGCCGCGCTGGGGGCCGCCGCCGCGGACCGTACGACACCGGTGCTGGCCGTGTCGGGCGACGGCGGCGCCATGTACTCGATCGCCGAACTCGCCACCGCCCGCCAGTACGACCTGCCGGTGACCTGGCTGATCGTGGACGACGGCGGCTACGGAATCCTGCGCGAGTACATGACGGACGCGTTCGGCGAGGCGACGGCCACCGAACTGGCCCGCCCGGACTTCGTCGCGCTCGCCGAGTCCTTCGGTGTGACGGCCGTACGGTCCGCGCCAGACCGGCTGCGCGCGGACCTCGCGGCGGCGCTGGCCGCCCCGGGCCCGTCGGTCGTCGTCCTCCCCGCCCACCTGCGCATGTTCGCGCCCACCCACACCGGCCACGCCCCGGACGAGGGCTGATCGGAGGAACTGGGCCCGCGCCCGGCCGAGCCTGAGGCGCGGGCCCCGGCGGGAGTCCTTACCGTGCCAGTGACCCATTGGCTCCGGCCTCGTTCACCCCGGCGGGGGAACGAGACGGTCGCAGGTAAGGCGAGGTGCTCTGGATGGTGGCTCCGCCGGACAACGACGTGCTCCGGGCACGCACCCTCTCGTACGCCCATGACGGCTCGCCCGCCCTCGCCGGTGTCTCCGTCGGCGCCCGCGAGGGCGAGATCCTGGCGGTGACCGGCCCCCGGGGCTGCGGGAAGACCACGCTCCTCAGGTGTCTGTCGGGCCAGTTCGTGCCGGACCACGGCGAAGTGTGGTTCAACGACACCGCCGTGCACTCCCTGGCCCCGCTGAGCCGCGAGCGGCTGTGGCGCGACCACTTCGGCTGGATCGACACCGAACCGCAGCTCGTGCCCGAGCTGACCGGGTGGGAGAACGCCGCGCTGCCGCTGATGCTGCGCGGCAGCGGGCGGCGCGCCGCGAAGAGCGCGGCGTGCGAGTGGCTGGAGCGGCTCGATGTCGCTGAGTGCGCCGGGGTGCGCCCCGGCGCGCTGCTGCAGTCGCAGCGTCAGCGGGTCGCGATCGCGCGGGCGCTGGCCCCCGCGCCCAGTGTGCTGTTCGCCGACGAGCCCACCGCGCCGCTGCACCGCGCCGACCGCGCCCAGGTGCTGCGTACGCTCACCTCGGCGGCGCGTACCCACGGCATCACGGTCGTCCTGGCCACCCAGGACCCGGAGGTGGCCACGCTCGCCGACCGCACCGTGACGCTGCTGGACGGCCGCCTGGCCGACTCGGCGCCGTCCCCCGACGCGGAGGGCATCGCGGCGTGCTCAGCCTCCGCCTAGCCCGCGGCTCCCATCCGCTGATCCTGTTGCGACGGTCGCTGGTGGCCGTCGCCGCGGCGGGTGCGAGCTTTCTGCTGCTGTCCGCCCTGGGGTTCGCGGCGGGCCACCCGGCCGACCCCGACGGCGCGCTCGCGCGGCTGCTGTGGTGCGTCGTACCGCTGGCCGCGACCGTGCAGCTGGCCACGTCGGTCGCCCGTGCCGACCCCAGCACCCGCCCGGGTGCGGGGCTCGCCGCGGCGGGGCTCGGTCCGGCCCGGCTGGCGCTGCTGGCGGGCACGGCGACGGCGACGGCCTGTGCGGCCGGGAGCGCGCTGGCGCTGCTGGCCTTCCTTCATCTGCGCGGCGACGTGGGCGGCTCGTGGCTGCTGTGGGCGGGCAGCGGTGCGGCGGGCCGCGCACTCGGCGGGGAGCGGCCGCTGCCGCTGGTCGGGGCGGTCACGCTGGTGGCCGTCGTACCGCTGGTGGCGGGCGCGGCGAGCGTGGCGGGCCTGTGGCCCCGGCAGCCGGAAGCGGGATCGGGTGCGCCCCGGCGGACACCGTCGGCCGCCCCCACCGTGGCGACCGGTCGGCTCGCCCCGCCGCCCCACCGCGCGGCGTCCGCCCTGCCGTGGGCCGTCGCGCTGACCACGGCGGGGCTCGCGCTGGGGGCGTACGCGGGGCGCGGAGCGCATCCGTCCGCCGGCTCGCTGGTGTCCCTCTCCGGCCGGTTCGGCGGCAGCGCGCCCGAGGTGGTGGGCGGCTGGGCGCTGACGGTGGCCGGGCTGGTCCTGGCCGGGCCCGGGCTCGTCCACGGCTGCGGGCGGCTGCTGGCCTTCGGCCGCCCGGGCCCGCTGCGGCTGCTGGCCGGGCGCATGCTGCAGCAGGAGGCGGGGCTGATCGGGCGCCCGCTGGGGGCGCTGTGCGCGGTCGCCGCCGGGCTGTACGGAGCGCTGCGGCTGCACGGAGCGGCCCACGGTCACTCCGGCGCCCAGTCCTTCGGGCCGCTCACGGACCTGGGCGTGGGCCTGGTCCTGATGTGCGCGTTCACCACGGTGTTCACGACGGCGCTGGAGGCGCGGAGCGCACGCCGGCGCACCACGGCGGCGCTGCTGCGCCTCGGCGCGTCGGCCCGGCTGCTGCGGGGCGCCGCCGCGCTGCGCGGTGGGGCGCTGCTGCTCGTGCTCGCGCCGGTGACCTGGGGCGTGGCCCAGCTGACGACGATGCCGTTCACCCACTCCTGACCCCACCGACCCGGCCGTGACCCCACCACCGTCCGGTGTGATTAGCATGACGGCGTGCAGACCGATGACGCTTCCGCGCCCACCGAGCCCACCGCACCCGACGTCGAAATAGAGTCCCTGGAGGAGTTCGACCAGGTTGTCGCCCGCGGCACCCTGGCCGGATACCGGGTCCAGTCCGTCGATCTGACGGCCCGTACGTCCGCGCTGCTGTCCACCGACACCGACCGGGCGGTCTTCCTGGGCTGTCCGATGGAGCCGGAGGCCGCCGCGCGGGTACGGGCGCAAGGGGCGCTGGTCTTCCCGCCCGTGCCGGACCTGCCGTTCGACCCGTACCGCGGCACCCTCTACACCCCGGCCGAGCTGTTCGAGGGCCTGGACGACGAGGTGGACGGGTACGCGGGCACGCCGGACGCGCTCTCGTACGCCTGGTTCCAGCGGACCAAGGCCGACGGCGACATCTTCTCCTCGATGCTCCGCTCGATCCACGACGATGCCGTCTCCGACGCGCTGGACGAACTGCTCACCGGCGCCCGGGTGGTGGGCGTGATGGGCGGGCACGCGCTGGAGCGCGGCTCCGAGGGGTACGCGGGCGCCGCCCGGCTCGGACAGGCGCTGGCACGGACCGGGCTGACCGTCGCGACGGGCGGCGGCCCGGGCGCGATGGAGGCCGCCAACCTGGGCGCGTACACGGCACCGCTGCCGGACGCGGCGCTGAAGGAGGCGCTGGAACTCCTCGCCCGGGAGCCCTCGTTCCGCCCCTCGGTCGGGACCTGGGCCGGGGCCGCGTTCGCGGTGCGGGAGCGGTGGCCGGACGGCGGTGCGTCGGTCGGGATACCGACCTGGTTCTACGGGCACGAGCCGCCGAACGCCTTCGCCTCGCACATCGCCAAGTACTTCGCCAACGCGACCCGCGAGGACGGGCTGCTGGCCCGCTCGAACGCGGGCGTCGTCTTCCTGCCCGGCGCCGCCGGAACCCTTCAGGAGATCTTCGACAACGCCACGCCGAACTACTACGAGTCGCGCGGTGAGCCGACCCCGATGGTGCTCGTCGACCGCGACCACTGGACGCGCCGCCTCCCGGCCTGGCCGCTGCTCGAAGCGCTCGCGGAGGGACGGTCGATGAAGGCCCGTATCGCGCTGGTGGACTCGGTGGACGAGGCCCCGGACGCGCTGGCCTCCCTGACGGGCTGAACGTCCCCGCCGGGGCAGCGGGCTACGCCGACCCGAGCACCACCACGTCCGCCGCGTCGAACGCCGCCCCGACCCGGTCCCCCGCCTCCGGGGCGTCCCGCAGCGCGCAGGACGCCTCCAGGCGGGGGCCGTCGGACGGCTGGAGGATGAGCGCCACATGGTCGCCGCGGAAGGTACGGGCCGCGACCGTGCAGGGCAGCCCGTCCGCGGGGGCCGTGAGCCGCACCCCGCCCGGCCGGACCAGCAGCCGCACCGGGCCCGTCCGGGAGCCGGGCGGCACCGGCAGCTTGCCCCACACGGTGTCGGCGACATCGCCGTGGACGGCCGCCTCGACCACGTTGTCGAAGCCGAGGAAGCGGGCGACGAACTCGTTCGCGGGGTGCTGCCACACCTCCAGCGGGGTGCCGGACTGCGCGATCCGCCCGTCGTCCATGACCACGACCCGGTCGGCCAGCGCGAAGGCCTCGCCCTGGTCGTGGGTGACGGCGAGGACCGTGGTGCCCAGCCCGGCGAACAGCTCCCGCAACTCGACGACGAGGCGCTCCCGCAGCCCGCGGTCGAGCTGGCCCAGCGGCTCGTCCAGCATCAGCAGCCGCGGCCGCGGCGCCAGCGCGCGGGCGAGCGCCACGCGCTGCTGCTCACCGCCGGACAGCGAGTCGACCGGCCGCCGCTGCGCACCGGGCAGCCCGACCAGCTCCAGCAGTTCGGCGACCCGGCGGTCCGCCTCCGCGCGCCCGGTGCCCCGCATCCGCAGCCCGAAGGCGACGTTGCCGCCCACGTCGCGCTGCGGGAAGAGCTGGTGGTCCTGGAACATCAGCCCGACCCCGCGCCGGTGGGTGGGTACGCCGCTCTGGTCGCGGCCCGCGAGCCACACCCGGCCGGAGGCGGCGCGCTGGAGCCCGGCCACCACCCGCAGCAGGGTGGACTTGCCGCTGCCGCTGGGGCCCAGCACACAGACCGTCTCGTGCTCGGCGACGTCCAGGTCGACGGCGTCGAGCGCGTCGTGGCGGCCGTACCTGACCGTCACCTCGTCCAGTCGCAGCAGCGTCATCGGACTCCCCCCATGTCAGAACTCCCCCGAGCGGTCGGTGCGGATGCGCTCCAGGGCCAGCAGGGAGCAGGCGCACACCAGCATCAAAATCGTGCTCAGGGCCATCGCCTGCCCGTAGTTGAGCTGTCCGGCGCGGCCCAGGAAGCGCGCGACGGCCACCGGGAGGGTGGGCAGGTCGGGGCGGGCGATGAACACCGTGGCCCCGAACTCGCCGAGCGACACGGCGAACGCGAAGCCCGCCGCGACCGCCAGCGCCCGCCCCACCAGCGGCAGGTCCACCTCGCGCCAGGCGCGCAGCGGGGAGGCGCCGAGCACGGCGGCGGCCTCCCGCAGCCGGTGATCCACGGCGCGCAGGACGGGCAGCATCGTGCGCACGACGAACGGCACGCCCACCAGGGCCTGGGCCAGCGGGACGATGACCCAGGAGGCACGCAGGTCCAGCGGGGGTTCGTCGAGCGCGATGAGGAAGCCGAAGCCGACGGTGACGGCCGAGGTGCCCAGCGGCAGCATCAGCAGCGCGTCGAAGCCGCGGACGAGACGCCCGGCCCGGCGGGTGAGCGCGGCGGCGGCGAGACCGCCGACGACGAGGGCGAAGACGGTGGCGACGGCCGCGTATTGGAGGGAGTTCCCGATGGCGTCCACGGGGGCCACGAAGAAGGTGCCGCCGCTCCCGGCGGCGGACTGGAGCGCCCGGTAGTACGTGAACCCGTAGCCGTCCGGTCCGTGGAGCGAGCGCTCCACCAGCACCGCGAGCGGCACCACGATCAGCAGCGCGACGACGGCCAGCACCCCCGCGAGCAGCCCCCACTGCGCCGGTCCCTGGGGGCGGCGCGCGGTCCGGGCGGCGTCGACGAGCCGCAGTGCGCCCTCCCGGCGGCGTACGGTCCAGGCGTGCAGGGCGAGGACGGCCGCGACCGCCGCGAACTGGACGAGGGTGAGCACCGCGGCCGTCGGCAGGTCGAGCAGCTGCGCGGTCTGCCGGTAGATGGCCACCTCCAGGGTCGCGTAGCGCGGGCCGCCGAGGATCTGGATCACCCCGAAGGAGGTGAACGTGAACAGGAAGACCATCAGCGCCGCGGCGGCCACGGCGGGCCCCAGCGCGGGCAGCGTGACCCGGCGCCAGGCCGCGAGGCGGCTCGCGCCGAGCACCCGCGCGGCTTCCTCCTGGCGCGGGTCGAGCTGCGCCCACAGCCCGCCGACGGTGCGGACCACGACCGCGTAGTTGAAGAAGACATGGGCCAGCAGGATCGCCCAGACGCTGGTGTCGAGCCGTATCCCCCACAACTCGTCCAGCAGCCCGCCGCGGCCGAGCAGCCCCAGGAACGCCGATCCGGCGACGACGGTCGGCAGCACGAACGGCACGGTCACCACGGCGCGCAGCAGCCCCTTGCCGGGGAAGGCGAAGCGGGCGAAGACATACGCGCCGGGCAGCGCGACCGCCAGCGTCAGCCCGGTCGACGCGGCCGCCTGCCAGCCGGTGAACCACAGGGTGTGCAGGACGGACGGGTCGCCCAGCACCTCGGGTATCCGCCCGAGGTGCCAGCGGCCGTCGGCGCGCAGCCCGCGGGTGACGATCGCGGCCACCGGATACGCGAAGAAGACGGCGAAGAAGGCGAGCGGCACGGCCATCAGGCCGAACCGCAGGGCGGCGCCGCGCAGCCCGCCGCGTTCGCGGGACTGCGCGGGCGCGGGGCGCTCGGCGGGATCGACAGGCTCCGTGGGCTCTACAGAACGAGCGAGGACCATGCCTTGACCCAGGGCTCACGGTTCTTGGCGATCTTCCGCGGAGGCAGGGTGGCCGGGTCGGGGATCTTGGCCCCGTACCGGGTGAAGACCTCCGGCAGCCTGGCGTCCTCGCGCACCGGGTTGACGTACATGTTCAGCGGTACGTCCTCCTGGAAACGCTTGGTCAGCAGGAAGTCCAGCAGCGCCTTGCCGCCCTTGGTGTTGCCCGCGCCCTTCAGCAGCCCGGCGAACTCCGTCTGCCGGAAGCAGGTACCGGCCGCCACCCCGGTCGGGGCCTTGGCGGGCTTCGACTTGGCGTCCACCACCTCGGCGGGCGGGCTGGAGGCGTACGAGACGACGAGCGGCTTGTCGCCCTTGCCGCCGCCCGCCGAGCCGGAGAAGCGGTCGTAGTACGCCTGCTCCCAGCCGTCGACCACCTCGACGCCGTTGGCCCGCAGCTTCTTCCAGTAGTCGCGCCAGCCGTGGTCGCCGTAGCGGGCGGCGGTGCCGAGCAGGAAGGCCAGGCCGGGGGACGAGGTAGCGGCGTTCTCGGTGACCAGCAGGTTCTTGTACGCGGGCTTGGTCAGATCGGCGAGCGTCTTCGGCGGCGCGAGCTTCTTGCCCTCGAAGTAGGCGCGGTCGTAGTTGACGCAGATGTCGCCGTAGTCGACCGGTGTGACGCGGTGCTTGGCGCTGTCGAGCTGATGCGCGGCCGGGACCTTATCGAGGCCCTTCGCCTCGTACGGCGTGAACAGGTCGTTGTCCAGCGCGCGGGAGAGGAGGGTGTTGTCGACGCCGAAGAACACATCGCCCTGCGGATGGCCCTTGGACAGGATCGCCTGGTTGACGGCCGCCCCCGCGTCACCACCGGCCTGCACCCGCACCTTGTAGCCGGTGGTGCGGGTGAACTCCTTGAGGACCGCTTTGGACGCCGCGAACGAATCGTGCGAGACCAGGGTGACGGTCTTGGAGTCCTTGCCGTCCGCCGCGCCCCCGCCGCAGCCGCTGAGAACACCGGTGCCGAGGGAGCCGACGAGAGCGGCGGTGACGGCACGCCGAAGATGACTGTTCATCGTGAGGCTGACTCCCTACGCCGGTATGACCCGGATCAGGTTGGAGGGTCTGCGGCCGTGCCGCACTCTCAGCGCTGTCGCGCTCCCCTGTCGGAATGTTCAGTTGTCCATCGTTGCGGGATGGTTGTACGACGATGGCGCGAAGGCACCGTATCAGCCGGTGGTCAGCGCTCCGTGGCCGCCAACTGTCCGCACGCCCCGTCGATCTCCTGCCCCCGGGTGTCCCGGACGGTCACCGGCACGCCATGCCGCTCCAGGGCCGCCACGAACGCCCTCTCGTCCTCGGGCCGGGACGCGGTCCACTTGGAGCCGGGCGTCGGGTTGAGCGGGATGAGGTTGACGTGCACCCGGTGGCCCTTGAGCAGCCGCCCGAGCAGATCGGCGCGCCACGCCTGGTCGTTGATGTCCTTGATCAGGGCGTACTCGATGGAGATCCGGCGGCCGGACTTCTCGGCGTACTCCCACGCCGCGTCCAGGACCTCGCGCACCTTCCAGCGGGTGTTGACCGGGACGAGAGTGTCGCGCAGCTCGTCGTCGGGCGCGTGCAGGGAGACCGCGAGGCGGCACTTGAAGCCCTCGTCGGCGAACCGCAGCATCGCCGGGACCAGTCCGACGGTCGAGACGGTGATCCCACGCTGGGACAGCCCGAGGCCGTCCGGCTCGGGGTCCGTGAGACGGCGGATGGCGCCGATGACCCGGTTGTAGTTGGCCAGCGGCTCGCCCATGCCCATGAAGACGATGTTGGACAGCCGGGCCGGGCCACCCGGGATCTCTCCGTCCCTGAGGGCCCGCATGCCGTCGACGATCTGGTGCACGATCTCGGCGGTGGACAGATTGCGGTCCAGACCCGCCTGGCCGGTGGCACAGAACGGGCAGTTCATCCCGCAGCCCGCCTGGGAGCTGATGCACATGGTGACCCGGTCCGGGTAGCGCATCAGCACGGACTCGACGAGCGTGCCGTCGAAGAGCCGCCACAGGGTCTTGCGGGTGGTGTCCTCGTCACAGCTGATGTGCCGCACCACGCTCATCAGATCCGGCAGCAGCTCCGCCGCGAGCTTCTCGCGCGCGGCGGCCGGTATGTCGGTCCACTGCGCGGGGTCGTCGGCGTAGCGGGCGAAGTAGTGACGCGACACCTGACCGGCCCGGAAGGGCTTCTCCCCGAGGGCGGCGACAGCCTCGCGGCGCTCGGCGGGTGTGAGGTCGGCGAGGTGCCGCGGGGGCTTCTTGGCCCCACGCGGCACGGCGAAAGTGAGTTCTCCGGGCTTAGGCATGGCCGTACCAGTGTCGCAGACATGCGGAAGGCCCCGCGCCACGGGCGGCGCGGGGCCTTGGACAGCCTCTGTTACCGGCGTGCGGCTCAGCCGCCGCCCACGAAGATCACCAGCAGCAGCCACGCCACGGGCGCGGTGGGCAGCAGCGAGTCGAGCCGGTCCATGATCCCGCCGTGGCCGGGCAGCAGCTTGCCCATGTCCTTGATGCCGAGGTCACGCTTGATCATGGACTCGCCGAGGTCCCCCAGGGTCGCGCTGACCGCGACGGCGAGGCCGAGCAGCAGCCCCTGCCACCACACGCCGCCCTCGATGAGGTACTGCATGCACAGCGCCCCCGCGACCATCGCGAACGCCACCGCACCCATCAGCCCCTCGCGGGTCTTGCCGGGGCTGATACGGGGCGCGAGCGGATGCTTGCCGAAGCGCCAGCCGACCGCGTACGCGCCGGTGTCGCTCACCACGGTCAGCAACAGGAAGGTCAGCACCCGCTGCGCACCGTCGGGGGCGGCCAGTATGAGCGCCACGAAGGTGGCCAGGAACGGCACGTAGAAGGCGGCGAAGACGCCCGCCGTGACGTCCCTGAGGTAGTTGTCGGGTGGCTCGGTCATCCGCCACACGAGCACGGCGAGCGCCGTGAGCGAGACCGCCACCCAGGCGCCCTGCGCCCCGCGCACATAGCCCGCGACGACCATGGCGACGCCGCCGACGGCGAGCGGCACCAGGGGGACGCGGATGTCCTTCCGCTCGGCCAGCCGGGAGGTCAGCTCCCACAGCCCGACGACCACGGCGACCGCTATGACGCCGATGAACACCGGCTTGTAGATGAAGAGCGAGACGCCGATGATCACGCCCAGCCCGACGCCCACCCCTATCGCGGCCCGCAGATCGCGGCCCGCGCTCTTCTTCTTCGTCCCCTGGCCGCTGCCGCCGTTGCCGGGCGCGCCACCGGTGGCCTCGGGGCCGGGGCCGGGGGGCGTCGGCGGCTGCCCGGCGGGCGGCCGGGGTCCGGGCCGCGGCTCGTGCTCATCGCGGAACAAGGGGCCGCCCGGCCGGGCGGCCCCCCGGTCACGGCCGGCGGCGTCGCCGGGGTCGCCGCCTGCGTGCGGCACGGTGGGCATGGGGCGAGTCTGCGCCGCTTCGGCCACCTCGTGCGCGGGACCCGCCGAAGACGCGGGACCCGCCGAAGAAGGGGGCACCTCCCAGCCGTAGCCGGGGGAGGTGCCCTGATCAGTCGGTCCCCAGAGTCCGGCGCGTGGTGGGGCCCCCCAGGAAGAGTCGTTCATCAGACCTCGAGCAGCTCGGCTTCCTTGTGCTTGAGCAGCTCATCCACCTGCGCGACGTACTTCGCGGTGAGGTCGTCGAGCTCCTTCTCGGCACGGCGGCCCTCGTCCTCGCCGACCTCGCCGTCCTTGATCAGCTTGTCGATCGACTCCTTGGCCTTGCGCCGGATGCTGCGGATCGAGATCTTCGCGTCCTCGCCCTTGGCCTTGGCGACCTTGATGAACTCCTTGCGGCGCTGCTCGGTGAGCTCGGGGAACACCACCCGGATGATGTTGCCGTCGTTGCTGGGGTTGACCCCCAGGTCCGAGTCACGGATCGCCTGCTCGATGTTGCGCAGCGCGCTCTTGTCGAACGGGGTGATCACAGCCATGCGCGGCTCGGGCACCGAAAACGACGCGAGCTGGTTGATCGGCGTCAGCGCACCGTAGTAGTCCGCCACGATCTTGTTGAACATCGCCGGGTGCGCACGCCCGGTGCGAATCGCCGCGAAGTCCTCCTTGGCGACCACAACGGCCTTCTCCATCTTCTCCTCGGCCTCGAGGAGGATTTCTTCGATCACCACTTGCTCCTGGTGTTATCCGTAAGCAGAGCCTCGCCCCTGCGTGCGTCTTCTCCTGCACGGTGTCCGACCGGCAGGCCGTTGTCCATCCCCCGAACGAGCCGTCAGGCGCGTACGTCCCGGTCGCTCACGAGCGTGCCGATCTTCTCACCCTTCACCGCGCGCGCGATATTTCCTTCGGCGGTCAGCTCGAAAACCAGGATCGGCAGCCTGTTGTCCCGGCAGAGGGTGATCGCGGTGGCGTCGGCGACCCTGAGGTCCCGGGTGATCACCTCGCCGTACTCCAGGGCGTCGAACTTGACCGCGTCCGGGTTCCGCTTGGGGTCGGAGTCGTAGACCCCGTCCACCCCGTTCTTGCCCATGAGCAGCGCCTCGGCGTCGATCTCCAGGGCACGCTGGGCGGCGGTGGTGTCGGTGGAGAAGTACGGCATGCCCATGCCCGCGCCGAAGATCACGACGCGCCCCTTCTCCAGGTGGCGCACCGCGCGCAGCGGGATGTACGGCTCCGCGACCTGGCCCATGGTGATGGCGGTCTGGACGCGGGAGTCGATGCCCTCCTTCTCCAGGAAGTCCTGGAGGGCGAGGCAGTTCATGACGGTGCCCAGCATGCCCATGTAATCCGAGCGCGCCCGGTCCATGCCGCGCTGCTGCAGCTCGGCCCCGCGGAAGAAGTTGCCACCGCCGATCACGATGGCGATCTCCGCGCCGTCCCGCACAACGGCGGCGACCTCGCGGGCGATGGCGTGCACGACATCGGGGTCGACCCCGAGTCCCCCGCCGCCGGCGAACGCCTCGCCGGACAGTTTCAGCAGGAAACGGCCGTGTCGGGCTGGGCCGTCCGCGTTCTTGTCGGCGGCCTGTTCGGCGTCCGCGCCGTGATTCATTGGAGATCTCCTCGTGCACATACGAAGAAGGCCACTGCCGGACGGGTCCTGGTACGACCTCTGCGGCAATGGCCTCCTCGTCACATCTGCGGCCGACCGGTTGACGGTTGGCTGCCTACGACCCTATCGGTGTCGCCGGTGTTTCGCCGCTCGGCTCAGACGCCGACGCGGAAACGGGCGAAACGGGTCAGGGAGACGCCGGCCTCGTCCAGGACCTTCTGGACGCTCTTCTTGTTGTCCTTGGCGAACGCCTGGTCCACCAGGACGTTCTCCTTGAAGAAGCCGGTGACGCGACCATCGATGATCTTCGGCAGGGCGGCCTCGGGCTTGCCCTCCTCGCGCGCGGTGGCCTCGGCGACGCGACGCTCGTTCTCGACCGTCTCGGCCGAGATCTCGTCACGGCTCAGGAACTTCGGCGCGAAGGCGGCGACGTGCTGCGCGATGTCCTTGGCGACCTCGGCGTTCTCCTTGTCCAGCTCGACCAGGACGCCGACCTGCGGCGGCAGGTCCGGGCTGGTGCGGTGCATGTACGCGGCGACGTAGCCGCCGGAGAACTGCGCGAAACGGTCGAGGACGATCTTCTCGCCGAGGGTGGCGTTGGCCTCGTCCACGAACGCCTGGACGGTCTTACCGGCCTCGATCTCGGAGGCGAGCAGGGCCTCCAGGTCGGCCGGGACGGTCTTGGCGACGTGGGCGGCGATGGTGTCGGCGACGACCACGAACTTGTCGCCCTTGGCCACGAAGTCGGTCTCGCACTTCAGCTCGACCAGCACACCGGAGGAGTTGTCGTCGGCGATGACGGAGACGACGGCACCGTTCTCGGCGCTGCGGCTCTCGCGCTTGGCCACGCCCTTCTGGCCCTTGACGCGGAGGATCTCGACGGCCTTGTCGACGCTGCCCTCGCCCTCGTCCAGCGCCTTCTTGCAGTCCATCATGCCGGCGCCGGTGAGCTCGCGGAGCTTCTTGACGTCAGCGGCGGTGAAGTTCGCCATGATCTGTGAATCTCTTCTCGAAAGTCGAAAGCTCTACGGGTTGAACGACGGGGGCGGCGCCGTCGCACCGTCCCCCGCCGTTCTTACACCGTCTGAGTGGTCAGGCCTGCTCGGCGTCCGCTGCCGGGGCCTCGGCGGGCTTCTCGTCCTCGGCCGGCTTCTCGGCGACGGCCTCGGCCGGCGTCTCGACAGCGGTCTCGGCGGGGGCCTCGGCGGGGGCCTCGACAGCGGCCTCGGCCGGCGTCTCGGCGGCCTCGGCGGGCTTGGCCTCGGGCTCGTCGGCCTTCTTCTCACCCTCGAGCAGGTCGCGCTCCCACTCGGCGAGCGGCTCGGCCACCGCACCCTTGTCGGCCTTCTCACCGGTGGCGACACCGGAGCGGGCGATGAGGCCCTCGGCGACGGCGTCGGCGATCACGCGGGTGAGCAGCGTGACGGAGCGGATCGCGTCGTCGTTGCCCGGGATCTTGTAGTCGACCTCGTCCGGGTCGCAGTTGGTGTCGAGGATCGCGACCACCGGGATGCGGAGCTTGCGCGCCTCACCGACGGCGATGTGCTCCTTCTTGGTGTCCACGATCCAGACGGCGCTCGGCACCTTCTGCATCTCACGGATACCGCCGAGGGTCTTCTCCAGCTTGGCCTTCTCGCGGGAGAGGACGAGGAGCTCCTTCTTGGTGAGGCCGGAGGCGGCCACATCCTCGAAGTCGATCTGCTCGAGCTCCTTCAGGCGCTGCAGGCGCTTGTAGACGGTCGAGAAGTTGGTCAGCATGCCGCCCAGCCAGCGCTGGTTGACAAACGGCATACCGACGCGGGTCGCCTGCTCGGCGATCGCTTCCTGCGCCTGCTTCTTCGTGCCGACGAACATGATGGAGCCGCCGTGGGCGACGGTCTCCTTGACGAACTCGTAGGCGCGGTCGATGTACGACAGCGACTGGAGCAGGTCGATGATGTAGATGCCGTTGCGCTCGGTGAAGATGAAGCGCTTCATCTTCGGGTTCCAGCGGCGGGTCTGGTGCCCGAAGTGGACGCCGCTCTCCAGCAGCTCCCGCATCGTGACGACGGCCATGGCCGTACTCCTTGAGGTACTCGGTTCCACGGCGGCCGGGCGGCCGCCGCTCCTGACGCCCCGGCGCGCCTGCCACGGACGAGGGCCCTGGTAGGGGGCTCGTCCGAGGACCGAGGGGCGCGGCCGCCGTGCTGCCGATACGTGCTCGGGGCGTCGGCGGCGGGGCGTGCGAAGTCGATCCGGTGACCCGGATCGCCATAAGAAGTGTACGGGACCCGTGCGGTGCCGGGTGACGGCGATATCCACAACCCGTAAGTAGTCCCCAGTTCGCGTCCATGATCCACCGGATGCGGCGATTGGCATCACCGTGGGTGACATGCGACAGCTTGGTGTGGTGTGGGCTCTGGCCCTGTGCGTTCTGATGTTCCCGGCACTGGTCCCGGCCGCGGTAGCGGCCCCGGGTACCGATGGACGGTCGTGGCCGGTGGCCGGGCCGGAGGGGGCGGAGCGGCCCTCGGTGCTGAGGGCGTGGCGCCCGCCGCCCGCGCCGTGGGCGGCGGGTCATCGCGGGGTCGATCTGGCGGTGCGGGCGGGGCAACCGGTGCGGGCGGCGGCCGCGGGGCGGGTGAGCTTCGCGGGGCCGGTCGCGGGGCGCGGGGTGCTCACCATCGAGCTGTCCGGGACCGGCGCCCCTCCGCTGCGGACGTCCTACGAACCGGTGCGGGCCGCGGTGCTTAAGGGCGCGCGGGTGGCGGCGGGGCAGGTGGTCGGCGTGGTGGACGCGGGGCCGTTCCACTGCCCGCCCGGCTGTCTGCACTGGGGGCTGCGGCGCGGGGACCGCTACCTTGATCCGCTGTCGCTGCTGCCGCCGCCGATGCTGCGGGGCGGCCCGTCCCGCCTCCTGCCGGTCTTCGACGTCCCGCCCGCCCGGGGCCGCGCGGCGGCGTCACCTCCGGCCACCGCCGGGTCGGCCGCCGCCTCCCCCACCGGCCCGTCGGACCTGCCACCGGCCACGGCACTGGCGGCCGCGACCGCCTGGGCCGGACAGCGCCTGCGCGGCCGGACCCGCCGGAAGCGCGCCCATGCGGCCGGGCGCGCGGCCGCGCCGTCACCGCCCCGGGCCGACATCGACCGGAGCGGACCGGAGCAGACCGGCGCGACGGAGTGGACCTTGGGGTCCGCGGCCACCCCGGCGTTCGCCGAGGGCCGCAGGTTCCGCACAGCGCGAGGGCCCAGGTTCCGCGACCGGCGCGGGGGCCGCAAAGGCCACCGGGGCCTCGGTGTTCGCCCAGGGCCGTGGAGCCCGCAGGGCCACGAGGGCCGTGGGGTCCGTGGGACCGAGGGGCGCGGGGCCGCCGGGAAAGCGGGGCCGCAGGGCCAAGCCCGGCGCACCGGGGGTCAGCCGTGGACGCCGTTCAGGGCCATGGCGACGGCTGCCTCCGTGATGCCCTCGGGGGCCTCGGCGGCTCCCAGCTCGATGCGGCGGACCGCCGCGTCCACGACGCCCTGCAGGAGCACCGCGGCCAGCCGGGGCTGCTGATGGCCGAGCGCGCCGAGGGCCTCGACCACCATGCCGATCAGCCCGCCGTGGGCGGCGCGGATCCTCTCGCGCGCGCCCGCGTCCAGCTCACCGGCCGAGATCGCCACCACGGCACGGTGGCGGCGGTCGCCGACGAGGGCGAGCTGTCGGCGCACATACGCCTCGACCTTCGCCTCGGGCGTACCGGCCTCCTCCATGGCGGCCTCGACCTCGGCGGCCCAGACCGGGAAGTCGACGGCACACAACTCCTCGACCACGGCCGCGCGGGAGCGGAAGTACTCATAGACGGACGAGCGGGCGAGACCCGTGCGCTCGGCGAGTGCGGGGAAGGTCAACGCCTCCGTACCACCCTCGGACAGCAAGGAACGGGCGGCCTCCAGCAGGGCGCCGCGCTGCATCGTCCGGTGCTCGGCCACTGAGGCCGCTCGAATCCTGGGCACGTCACCACTGTACGGAGACGTCACGGTGGCGTCACGGCCGTGGCTGTCCCGGCGGGACGATTCAGCGGCCGACGTCGGCGAGTTTCGCGCGCAGCTGGAGCACGGACTTGGTGTGGATCTGGCTGACCCGGCTCTCGGTGACCCCGAGGACCTGGCCGATCTCGGCCAGGGTGAGCCCCTCGTAGTAGTAGAGCGTGACCACGGTCTTCTCCCGCTCCGGAAGGGTGTTGATGGCCCGGGCGAGCAGCCGGCGCAGCTCCCGGTCCTCGGCCACCTCGACCGGGTTGTCCGCAGCGGTGTCCTCCAGGGTGTCCATGAGGCTGAGCCGGTCGCCGCCCTCGCCGCCGACGTGCAGCAGCTCCTCCAGGGCGACCACGTTGGCGAGCGACAACTGGCTGAAGACCCCGTGCAGTTCGTCGACGCTGATGTCCATCTCGGCCGCGACCTCGGCCTCGGAGGGGGTGCGGCGCAGCGCCGCCTCCAGCGTGGCGTACGCCCGCTCGACCGCCCTGGCCTTCTGGCGGACCGAGCGCGGAATCCAGTCCAGCGCCCGCAGTTCGTCGATCATCGCACCGCGGATGCGGGTGATGGCGTAGGTCTCGAACTTGATGGCGCGCTCGGGGTCGAACTTCTCGATGGCGTCGATGAGTCCGAAGACACCGGACGAGACGAAGTCGGCCTGCTCGACGTTGGAGGGCAGCCCGACGCTGACCCGCCCGGCCACGTATTTCACCAGTGGCGAGTAGTGCAGGATCAACTGCTCCCGCAGCCGCCCGTCGCCCGTGGCTTTGTACGACCGCCACAGCTCGTCGAGCGAGGACGGTGCCGCGGGGCGCACCGCGCCGCGGGCAGCGGGCGGCGCCGCGCGGTCAGACCCGGAGATGTGCTGGGGCATTCGTCGCCTTGAGCCGTTCTGCCATGACATGGGTGAGGACGTACGCTTCCACCGGAAACCTTGTGAGCGTAGCGTGACTGCGACGTCGCGGTATGCGAAGGGCATCGACTCGGCGGTGTGCGGATACGGTCATCGCCTCAACCCTTTCACCCGATTGCCCCGATTTGGGGGATCGCCTCGCCGTGTGCGGTCACTACGGCGCGTGGGCGGCACCAACTGCCAGCGGTCGCCATGGCGTTCGACGAAACCCAGGGCGAGCAGTTCGTAGAGCCGGCCCACGGCCTCCTCACAGCTCGTCCCGGAATCCCTGGCCACCTCACGTCCCTCGTTGCCGCCCTGTGCCGACAACGCTTCCAGCACCCGTGCCGTCACGGGATCGAGCAGGTCCCGCTCGACGAGGGGCCCTTCCCGGACAGGGGCGAGGTCCCCGATGGCGCCGACCAGCTCGGCGACTTCGTCGGCGTCGGTGACCAGGACGGCCTCGCCGCGCAGCAGTTCGTGGACCCCCGCGGAAAGCCCGCTGGTGACCGGGCCGGGCACTCCCATGGTGGACCGGCCGAGCTGCTGTGCCCGGCGCGCGGTGACCAGCGATCCGCTGCGGTACTCGGCCTCGATGACGACCGTGCCGCGGGTGAGCGCGGCGATGACCCGGTTGCGCAGCACGAAGCGGCTGCGGGTGGGATGCGCTCCGGGCGGCAACTCGGCCAGTACCAGACCCTGTTCCGCGATGCGCTCGATCAACTCGGCGTGCCCCCGCGGATAGGGGGTGTCCACACCGGAGGCGAGCACGGCGACGGTGGCCCCGCCCGCGGCGAGCGCCCCGCGATGTGCCGCACCGTCCACTCCCTGTGCCGCGCCGGAGACCACCACCCAGCCCCGCTCGGTGAGCCCGGCGCCCATCGTCGCCGCGACATGCGCGCCGTAGTCGGTGCAGGCGCGGGCCCCCACCACGGCGACCGAGCGCAGCGCCCACATGCGCAGTGACGCGGGGCCGCGCACCCATAACCCGACCGGTCGAGCGTCCCCCAGGTCGTCGAGCTGACCGGGCCACTCCAGATCCCCGGGGCAGATGAACCGCCCGCCGCGGGCGGCGATCAGGCCGAGGTCCGCCGCGGGGTCCAGCCCGGCGGCCCGCAGCGCGCATCCGGCCAGCCGCTGCGGGCTCGCCCCGGGCGGCGGCGCGGCCTGCCCGGTGAGCGCCCGCCGCAGGCCGACCGGCCCGAGCCGGCGCAGCCAGCGCCCCACCGCTTCGTCGCCGGGCTCCACGAGCCGGGTGAGGGCCGCCCGGGCGAGCCGCTCCTCGTCGGCCACGCCCGGCCCGGGGTCCATGGCGGATGACATCCCGGGCTCCGTGACCGGGCCTTCCACCGGGCATACCGTCATCAGTACTCCCCCGCGCCGACGGGCACCCCGCGGGTCACGCCGGTGCGCAGCTGGAGGGCCTGGGCGACGTCGGGCGCCAGCGGCCGGTCGTGCCCGGCCAGGTCGGCGACGGTCCAGGCGACCCGCAGCACCCGGTCCAGGCCGCGGGCGGTGAGCAGCCCGCGCTCCATGTCGCGCTCGGCCTCCCGGAGCGCCCCGGGGCAGGCCTGCCAGCGGGTGCGCAGCTCATGGCCGGGCACCTCGCTGTTCAGCCGCCAGGGGGTGTCCGCGAGGCGCGCGGCGGCCCGCTCCCTCGCCTCGCGCACCCGGGCCGCGACCGCGGCGGTGCTCTCGCCGCCCGCCCCGGTCAGCTCGGCCCGGCTCACCGCCTCGACGCGGACACGCAGGTCGACCCGGTCCAGCAGCGGGCCGGAGAGCCGCGACTGATAGCGGCGGACCGTCGAGGGCGAGCATTCGCACCCGTCCCCCAGCAGCCCGTGCCGCCCGCATGGGCAGGGGTTGGCGGCCAGCATGAGGAGGAAGCGCGCGGGCATGCGCATCATGCCCGCGGAGCGGGCGACCACGACATGGCCCGATTCCAGGGGCTGCCGCAGGGCGTCCAGGGCCCGGCCGCTGAACTCCGGGGCCTCGTCCAGGAAGAGCAGCCCGCGGTGGGCGAGGGAGACCGCGCCCGGCCTCGGCAGCCCGTTGCCGCCGCCGACCAGGGCGGCCATGGTCGCCGAGTGATGCGGTGCGCAGTACGGGGGCGTCTCCACCAGGGGCTGGCCCGGGGGCAGCACTCCGGCCACCGAGTGCACGGCGGTGACCTCCAGCGCCTCCTGCCGGGTGAGCGGCGGCAGCAGCCCGGGCAGCCGCTCGGCGAGCATGGTCTTCCCCGCCCCCGGCGGCCCGACGAGGAACAGATGGTGGCCCCCGGCGGCGGCGACCTCCAGGGCGGCGCGCGCGGCCCGCTGCCCGGCGACCTCGGCCAGATCGGGCCGCCCCGCCCCGGCGCCGGGGAGCGCGGCCACTCCGGTGCCCATGCCCGCGCCGGGCATGGTGAGCCCGGCCAGCATGGGATCGGGCCGCCCGGCCTCCAGTGGCTCGTCCTCCTCGGGCACCGGTTCGTCGGTGAGGACCGCGATCAGCTGGCGCAGGCTCCGGACGCCGAGCACCGAGACGCCCGGGACCAAGGCTGCCTCCGCCGCCGTCTGCTCCGGGACGACGACCTGCCGGTATCCGGCCTCGGCGGCCGCGAGCACGGCGGGCAGGACCCCGCGCACGGGCCGGACCCGGCCGTCCAGACCCAGCTCCCCGATCATCATCAGATCGGCGATCTCCCGGGGGTCGATGCGCTCGGCGGCGCCGAGCACCGCACAGGCCACGGCCAGGTCGAAGCCGCTGCCGCCCTTGGGAACGGACGCCGGGCTGAGCCCCACCGTGAGCTTCTTCTGCGGCCAGGCGGCACCGGAGTTGACCACGGCGGCGCGGACCCGGTCCCGGCTCTCCACCAGGGATTTGTCGGGCAGACCGACCAGGGCGAAGGCGGCCACGCCGGGCTCCAGATCGGCCTGGACCTCGACCACCACGCCCTCGACCCCGACCAGGGCGACCGAGCAGGTGCGGGCGAACCCCATTCAGATCACCCCCCGCACGTGCTCGACCACGGGCGCGCCGCGCCGCGGCAGCACCACACCCACCAGGTCGATCCGCACGCCTTCCGGCGGGGGCCCGCCGTGCCGCTCCAGCCAGCATTCGGCGAGCCGCCGCAGCCGGTCGGCCTTGCCGGGCCTGACCGCCGCCGCCGGAGGTTCGTAACCCTCCGCGCGACGCGTCTTGACCTCGCATACGACCAGCGCCCCGGCATCCAGCGCGACGATGTCGATCTCGCCGTCCCGGCACCGCCAATTGCGCTCCAGGACGGTCATCCCGGCCTCGGCCAGCCGGCGCGCCGCCAGATCCTCGCCGTAGCGGCCCAGTGCTCCCCTGGCGTTCATTCGGCACCACCTCCGGCACCGACTGTGACGCCCCCGCCCCGAATTCAGGGATCTTGGTGGATTTCTGTGGACGACCAGCCGCCGGTGGACAACTCAGCCACCCGGAAGAGTGAGCCGGCCGCGGGACGTCACACCGGGCCGGTCAGCCGCCCGGCAGGTCGAGGTCGCTCTTGTTCAGCTCCTCGATATTCACGTCCTTGAACGTGAGTACGCGGACCTGCTTGACGAACCGCGCCGGTCGGTACATGTCCCAGACCCAGGCGTCCGCCATCGACACCTCGAAGAAGACCTCACCCTGAACCGAGTGCACCTGCATCTCGTAGTCATTGGTGAGATAGAAGCGGCGCTCGGTCTCGATCACGTATTTGAACAACCCGACGACATCGCGGTACTCCCGGTAGAGCTTCAGCTCCATCTCGGTCTCGTACTTCTCGAGGTCCTCGGCGCTCATGGCATGTTCCCCTTCAGCCGTGCGTCCCCCCATTGTGCGTCAGACGCGCTCAGTCTCCAGGATCACCGGTGTACTGGGCGGTCCCTCGTCGAGCAGCGTACGCAACAGTCCCACGAGCCGGGTCGGGTACACCGGCTCGGTGGCCCCGGCCAGCTCCTCCACCGTCCACCAGCGCGTCCCGGCCATGCTGCGCCGCTCCAGCTCCGTCAGCCCCTCCTGGCGCGTCGTGGTCTGCTCCGTACGGGCCAGGTAGTACCACTCGTCCTGGTGCCAGCGGCGGCCGCAGAAGGGAAAGGAGCAGGTGCGCCGCCACAGCAGCGGGCCGAGCCGGACATCGGTGATCCCGGTCTCCTCGGCCAGCTCGCGCAGCGCGGCCTGTTCGCGGCTCTCGTCGCCCTCCAGCCCGCCGCCCGGGGTGAACCACCAGGTCCGCGAGGGGTCGTCGGGTTCGAAGCCGTGCAGCAGCAGGATGCGGTCCCTCGGGTCGAGCAGCACCACCCGGGCGACCTTGCGCAGGGGCATGCCCTCCGCGCCGGTCTCGTCGGCCCCGTCGGCCCGGTCAGTCCCGTCAGCCCCGTCGGTCCTGTCAGCCCGGTCAGTCCCGTCAGCCCCGTCGGTCCTGTCAGCCCGGTCAGTCCCGTCAGCCACTGGCCGCCACCTTCTCCCGCGTCTCGTCCCGCCGGGTGGTGCCGCCTCCCATCCGGCGCGCGACCGGCCCGTAGGCCGCACCTCCCAGGATGAGCACGGCGCCGGTCAGGACCGAGACCGATACGAGCCGGAGCGGACCGGGCTGCGAGACCCCGCCCGGCAACTTCTCGAACACCTCAGGGCGCCCCATCATGCCGAAGGCCCCCAGCGGCCAGGCGGTGGCGTCCACCCGGGCCGTCACGGCGTCCGTGGGAACGGCTCCGCGGCTGCTGTCGGTGAGATGCACCCGGGAGTCGAGGGAGTCGCTGCGGTGGTCGCCCATGAGGAACAGACTCCCCTTGGGCACGGTGGTGGAGAACCTGGTCATCGAGGCCGGTTCCTTGGCCTGCAGATACGGTTCTTCGAGAACCTTGCCGTCCACGGTGAGGCGGTTCTGCTTGTCGCAGCACACGACCTTGTCACCGCCGACCCCGATGACCCGCTTCACCATCGGCAGGGCGCCCCAGATCTCGTCCTGGAAGACGACCACATCACCGCGGCGCACCTCGCCGCCGTCGATGCGCTCCGCGAGCACCCGGTCGCCCTTGCCGATGGTCGGTGACATCGAGTCGGTCGGGACGCTGTACGGCTTGTAGAGCACCGCGCCCCAGGCGAAGCCGCCCAGGAACAGCACACAGCCGACAGCCACGACCAGCCCGGACAGCACGACGCCCAGCCTGCTGCCCCCCGCCCCTCGGGCATCGCTCATTCCAGTGCTCCCGCCGCGTCCAGCAGACATAGAAGGTCCTGTTCCGCATGCCCTAGGGCACGGGATCGCACCTTACCCGCGGTACGGGCGTCAGTCAGCCGTCCCCCGCACCTTCGCCGCCTGCCTGCGACGACGCCACAGCACGAGCGGCACCGCGCCCGCGAGCCCGAGCGCCGAGGGGGCCATCGAAGCCGCCGCGCTCAGCCCCGGCTGGTCGAAGGTGCCGGGGACCGACAGCGCGGACCAGCGGTTGACCGGCCAGGCGACCACGATCGCGCGCCCGACAACGTCGTCCACCGAGACCGTGCCGTTGTGCAGGTTCTGGTGGTACCGGGAGTCCAGCGAGTCCTGGCGGTGGTCGCCCATCACCCAGATCCGGTTCTTGGGCACCTTGACCGGGCCGAACGGCTTCTCGTCACAGGGAGTGTTCCCGGGGAAGATGTACGGCTCGTCCAGCGCCTTGCCGTTGACCATCACCTTCTCGCCGCGGCGGCACGAGACCGTGTCCCCGCCGACCGCGATGACCCGCTTGATCAGGTCCTTCTCATCGGCGGACGGCATCAGGCCGACGCGGCTGAGCGCCTCCTGGATGCCCTCGGCGATCGGGCCCGAGTCCTGCGTCTGGGTTTCCCCGAGCCAGCCGCCCGGGTCGTGGAAGACGACCACCTCGCCGCGCTCCGGCTTCGAGCCGAACCACGGGGTGAGCTTGTCCACCAGCACCCGGTCGCCCCGCTGCAGCGTGTTCTGCATCGAGTCGGACGGGATCGAGAACGCCTGCACCAGGAAGGTCTTGATCAGCAGCGCCAGCACCAGCGCGATGAAGATCAGGATCGGCAGCTCCTTCCAGAAGGAGCGCACCTTCCGCCCCTTCGCGGGCCGCCGCCCGGAGCCGGGTGCCCCGGCCTCCTCGCTTCCCTCCTCGGAACCGGTCTCCCGCTCCGCGCCGAGCCCGGTCCCGGGCCCCGGCCGGGGCGGTCCCGGAGGGCCGGAGGGCGGCGCGTCAGCCGGTCCGGCCATGGGAGCGCCACCCGGTGCCGGGGACGCCCCGGACGCTTCCGGTGCCTGGTCCGCGGTTCCCTCTCCCGTCACCCCGGGCCGCCTTTCGGGCTCTTCGTGACCGGATCGCGCGCCGACCGCCAAGTCCCCCACATTCACTCCTCACGCCGCTGCCGCCTGCTCCACGAACGGCGCAGGCCCACCACTCCCATAACGAGCGGGAGTTCCGCAGGGGTCGGGAGCT
The DNA here is from genome assembly GCF_040629205.1 of Streptomyces sp. NPDC005962. Lineage (NCBI taxonomy): Bacteria > Bacillati > Actinomycetota > Actinomycetes > Kitasatosporales > Streptomycetaceae > Streptomyces > Streptomyces sp. NPDC005962. The sequence goes on from NZ_JBEXVE010000009.1 coordinate 83,116, forward strand.
GGATCATTCCTTGCTGATCCATGGGGGACAGCCTATGCGGCGCACCGCTCGCCTGTGTCGCCCCACTCGGCGCGTCCCGCACGGACGCGTACGTTCCGGGCTCCTCCAACTGCCGCATATGGCCGAACGGCCAGGCGATCACCACGGCCCGGCCCACCACACTCGCGTCCGCGACGGTGCCCATGTGCGCCTCGCCGAGGTGCACCCGGGAGTCCGCCGAGTTGGCCCGGTGGTCGCCCATCATGAACATCCGCCCCGCGGGGACGGTCACCTTGAACTTGCGCTGCGAGGGCGCGTTCCCCGGGTACAGATACGCCTCGTTCAGCGGCGTCCCGTTGACCGTGACCTTGCCGTTCGTGTCGCAGCAGGCCACCGTGTCGCCGCCGACCGCGACCACTCGCTTGATCAGGTCCTGTTCGTCCGACGAGGGCAGCAGACCGATGAAGGTCAGGAACTCCTTGCCCTGCTTGATGACCGGCGGATCGTCCTTGGGCGGCTTCCGCTCGTCCTCGAGCCAGCCGCCGGGGTCCTTGAACACCACCACGTCCCCGCGCTCCGGCTTGGAACCGAACCACGGGGTGAACTTGTCGACCAGCACCCGGTCGCCGATCTTGATCGTCTGCTCCATCGAGCCGGACGGGATCACGAACGCCTGCACCAGGAAGGTCTTGAGGACCAGCGCGATCACCAGCGCCACACCGATCAGGATCGGTATCTCCCGCACGGCGGAGCGGCGCCTTCGGCGCTTGATCCGCTGCTGCACCCGGCGCCGCTCCGCGCGCGTGGCGAGCCGGCGCTGCCCCGGCTCCCGCGACGGCGCGTCGGCGGCGGGAGCGGGGGCCGGGGCCGGGGCGGGTCCCGCCCGGCGGGTGCCGGAGCGGGGGCGTCCGCGGTTACCCATGCGCACCGCCCGGGACCGCGGCGCCCGGTGCCCCGCCGGGGCCGGGGACATGTGCGAAGGCTTCCGGGCCCCGGATGCGGGACCACCGGCCGAACGGCCAGCCGATCCAGTCGGCCCGCCCGATCACCTGCTCCACGGGGACGGTGCCGCCGCCCGGCTCGCCGAGGTGGTCCCGGGAGTCCCGGGAGGCGCCGCGATGGTCGCCCATCACCCACAGCCGCCCTTCGGGCACGACGGTGTCGAACGGCACCCGCGAGGGGGTGTCCCCCGGGTACAGATAGTCCTCGTTCACGGGCCGGCCGTTCACCTCGATCCTCCCCCGCTTGTCGCAGCAGACGACCCGGTCACCGCCGACGCCCACCACACGCTTGATGTAGTCGGTCGCGGCCGGTTCGGCGAGTCCGACCGCCGCGGCCGCCTTGCGCAGCACACCGGTCACCGGGTTGCCGGACGGCTCCTCCCGCAGGAAGGAGCCGGTGCCGTCGAAGACGACAACGTCGCCCCGGCGCGGATCGTCCCCGAAACGGTATGCGAGCTTGTTCACCAGCACCCGGTCCCCGGGGCGCAGGGTGTTCTCCATGGAGCCGCTGGGAATCAGGAACGGCTGCACCACGAACCCGCTCACCAGCAGGACCAGCGCCATGGAGGTGGCCGCGAGGAGCGCGGCCCGCCGCCACGGCCACTCATGCGAGCGGGGCTGCTCGGCTGGGGGCTGATCCCCCGCGGGCTGCTCCTCGGGAACCTGCCCGGTCGCGGGCCGCGCCGCCGGGAGCTGCTCCGGGGTATGCGAAGAGCGCGATCGCTCCTCGTGCTCCGGGCCGGAGCAGGAGGAGCGATCGCGCTCCGCGAGCCGTCCTTCGATGTCCATCGGGCCAGAGCCTATCCGGCCCGGCCGGGGCATCCGACGGGAGCTCAGTAGTCGCGCAAAAGTCAGCGGGTGCGCTTCTCCTTGATCTTCGCGGCCTTGCCGCGGAGGTCACGCAGGTAGTACAGCTTCGCGCGGCGCACGTCACCGCGGGTGACGACCTCGATCTTCTCGACGATCGGGGTGTGCACCGGGAAGGTGCGCTCGACGCCGACGCTGAAGCTCACCTTGCGGACGGTGAAGGTCTCCCGCACGCCGGAGCCCTGGCGGCGGATGACGACGCCCTTGAACTGCTGGACACGCGAGCGGTTGCCCTCGATGACGCGGACGTGGACGTTGACCGTGTCGCCGGGGCGGAAGGTCGGGATGTCGCTGCGCAGCGACGCGGAGTCGACGTTGTCGAGCAGGTGAGTCATGATCGTCTGCTTTCTTCGCTGATGCCACAGGTCATCAGCGGCATATCGGGATGTTGATTCGGAGTGCCGCCCTCATCGGACGAGCGTCGGTCCCCCTGTGGCAGGGGCGCCCACCCGGACGTACGGCAGCGGCCTATTGTTCCATGGCCCGGTCCGGCCGCCCAAATCGGGCCCGGCCCCCGGTTTCGCCCGCCCCGGGCAGCTCCTCCCAGCCGAGATCGGCCAGGAGCGCGCGGTCGTGCTTGTCGAGCGTCGCCGGGTCGCAGCGCTCGATCAGATCGGGCCGATGGGCGCTGGTGCGGCGGAACGCCTCGTCCCTGCGCCACCGGGCGATCTTGCCGTGATGGCCGCTGACCAGCACCTCCGGGATGCTCCGGCCGCGCCACTCGGGGGGCTTGGTGTAGACGGGCCCCTCCAGCAGATCGGCCATCGCACCCGGAGCGAAGGAGTCGTCCTGGTGCGATTCGGCGTTGCCCAGCACCCCGGGCAGCAGCCGGGCGACGGCCTCCGTGATCACCAGCACCGCGGCCTCGCCGCCCGCCAGGACATAGTCGCCGATGGAGACCTCGTGGATCTCCAGTCGCTCCCCGTACTCCTCGATCACCCGCCGGTCGATGCCCTCGTAGCGCGCGGGCGCGAACACCAGCCAGGGCCGCTCGGAGAGCTCCACCGCCAGGGTCTGGGTGAACGGGCGGCCGCTCGGAGTGGGCACCACCAGCGTCGGCCTGGCCAGCCCGTCGCCCTCGCCTTCGCCTTCACCCGACGCGATGATCGCGTCCAGCGCCTCGCCCCAGGGATCGGGCTTCATGACCATGCCCGGGCCGCCGCCGTACGGGGTGTCGTCCACCGTGTTGTGCCGGTCGTGCGTCCAGGAGCGCAGGTCGTGGACGTGGACGTCCAGCACACCGCGGGCGCGCGCCTTGCCGACCAGCGAGACGTTCAGCGGCTCCAGGTACTCCGGGAAGATCGTGACGACGTCGAGCCTCATGACGACGCGTCCTCACGGCCGCTCGCGATCTCCGCCTCGGCCTCGTCCAGCAGCCCGGGCGGCGGGTCGATGACGGCGCGCTGCTCCTCCAGGTCGATCTCCGGCACCACCTCGGAGACGAACGGGATCATCACGTCGCTGCCGTCGGGCCGCTTCACGATCAGCAGGTCCTGGTACGGCAGATGGGAGATCTCGGAGATCCGGCCGATCGCCGTGCCGTCCACGGTGACCACGTCGAGGTCGATCAGCTGGTGGTCGTAGAACTCCTCGGGGTCCTCGGGGACCTCGTCGGGGTCGACCTCCGCGATGAGCAGGATGTTGCGCAGCGCCTCCGCGCCCGTACGGTCCCGCACCCCCTCGAAGCGCAGCAGCAGCCGGCCGCTGTGCACCCGGCCGGTCTCGATGGTCAGCGGTCCGGCCGAGGCGGGCTCGGTGACCAGCACGGCGCCCGGGCCGAGCCTCAGCTCGGGCTCGTCCGTACGCACCTCGACGGTGACCTCGCCCTTGATGCCATGGGCACGGCCGATCCGCGCGACAACCAACTGCACGATGCATGTCCCTTTCACGCACACGGGCCGGGGACGGCGCAAAGCCCTCCCCGGCCCGTGCCGGTGCTCCTATTGATCGCCTCTAGCTGACCTGATCCACGTCGACGAGGTCGACGCGGATTCCACGGCCGCCGATGGCGCCCACGACGGTACGCAGCGCGCGGGCGGTGCGGCCGTTGCGACCGATCACCTTGCCCAGGTCATCGGGGTGCACCCGGACCTCGAGCACGCGTCCGCGACGCAGGTTGCGCGAGGCGACCTGCACGTCGTCGGGGTTGTCGACGATGCCCTTCACCAGGTGCTCGAGGGCTTCCTCGAGCATCCTCAGGCCTCGGTCGACGCGGTGGACTCAGCGGCCTCGGCCGCCTCGTCCGACTTCTTCTCGGACTTCTTCGCCTTCGGGGTGATGGCCTCACCCTTCGGCTCGTCACCAGCGTCCTTGGCAGCGGCCTCGAACAGGGCGCGCTTGTCGGTCTTCGGCTCGGCGACCTTCATCGGGGCCGGGGCGGGCAGGCCCTTGAACTGCTGCCAGTCGCCGGTGACCTTCAGGATGGCGAGCACCGGCTCGGTCGGCTGGGCGCCGACCTTCAGCCAGTGCTGCACGCGCTCCGAGTCGACCTCGATGCGCGACGGGTTCTGCACCGGGTGGTACAGGCCGATCTCCTCGATGGCCCGGCCGTCACGGCGGGTGCGGGAGTCGGCGACGACGATGCGGTAGTGAGGCGAACGGATCTTGCCCAGACGCTTCAGCTTGATCTTGACTGCCACGGAAGTGGTGTCTCCTGGTCTTGACGTGGTTGAGCACTGCGAAGTGCCGCGTGGGGTTGCGGTACCCGAGTGCCCGATGGACGCGTCAGCCGGAGGAGAGAGGGGTCCTGGTCGGCTGTCGAGTACAGCGGACCATTCTGCCACACCGTGACAGGTCAGCCGACCGCGGCCACCGCGTCCGGAATGCGGAACGGCTTCCCGCAGCCACCGCACATGATCGGCGCCTGGGCCAGCACCGACGGAACGACGCGGACGTTGCGCCCGCAGTCGCAGACGGCCTTGACCCGGACACCTCCCCCGGACGAGCCGTGCCGCGCCGCGGGGCCGCGGAAGGCACGGGAGGTCTCGGCCGCGGTCGCGACGGTGTGCGCCTTGAGGGCGCGGTGCAGCCGGTCGATCGTGGTCCGATAGCGCTTTCTCGCCTCGGGACTGAGGGTGACCAGCGAGAAGCCGCTGCTGGGATGCGGTTCCTCGGAGTGGTCGAGCCCCAGCTCCTCGGCGATCGCCAGGAACCGGCGGTTGTGGTAGCGGCCGGCGCGCGAGGTGTCACGGACACCGCGGGCGGCGGCGATGCCATGGACTGCCTCGTGCAGCAGCCGTTCGAAGGAGAGCTCGGCGCCACATGCGGACGACGACTCTCCGATCAGCGATTCGGGCGCGGCTAGATCCGGCAGCTCGGGGTGGTGCCGTTGAATATCGGCCCACGCCTGTGCCAGCTCTGCGGCGAGTACAGGTGGTGTCGTGCTCACGTCGTGCTAACGAGCAGGAGCCGCCCGGTGTTCCGATTCCGGGGCATCTCAAATAATTTGCACGTACCAGTCAGTTCAACGCTGATGCGTCGCGACGAGGGCGGGTGCGCACATGCGTGGATGAGCCGCCCACGGCGCACCAAGGCGGTACGTACCGCCACGTACGGCCCGGCCCGTAGACACCGGCCCGCAGGCACCGGCCCTTGGACACCGGCCCGCAGGGCCCGTAGCCACCGGCTCGCGGGTATCGCAGCGCTCAGTAGGCGCGCGCCACGAGGGCGACGTTACCTGGCGCGTCATCGGCGTCCGGCACCGCCCCGTCCTCGGCGACCAGACACCGTACGGACACCGCCCGCTCGGCGAGCGCGGCCTCGCCCTCCGGGCCCAGGTCGGCCCACCGGACGCGCGCCCAGCCGCCCGCGACCGCCGCCTCCGCGGCCTCTTCCACGGTCCGCGCCTCCACCGTGCGCGCCTTGCGGCGCTCCCGCGCCTGGCGCAGCAGCAGCGCCTGGTCCTCCTCCAGCGCCTTCGGGACCGCCTCGGCCAGCAGGTCGGTGCGCACCGGTTCCTTGCCGCCCGGGATGCGCCGGACGAGCGTGGCGGTGCCGGACTCCAGGTCGCGCGGGCCGATCTCGACGCGCACCGGTACGCCCCGCAGCTCCCAGTCGACGGCGCGGCGGCCGAAGGGGATGTCGGTGCGGTCGTCGACCCGGACCCGTACCCCCGCCGCCGTCAGCCGGTCGCCCGTCTCGCGGACCGCGGCGAGCACCGCGTCATCGCCCTTGACCGCGAGGACGACGGCCTGGACCGGGGCCAGCCGGGGCGGCAGCCGCAGCCCGTCGTCGTCGCCGTGCATCATCACCAGCGCGCCGACCAGGCGGGTCGTGCTGCCCCAGGAGGTCTGCCAGACCAGTTCCTGTTCGCCGTCCCTGGACAGATAGCGGGTGTTGAAGGCGCGGGCGAAGTTCTGGCCCAGCTCATGGCTGGTGCCCAGCTGAAGCGCCTTGCCGTCGCCCATCATCCCTTCGAGGGTGAGGGTGTTGACGGCGCCGGCGAAGCGCTCCCGGGCGGTTTTGCGCCCCGGGACGACGTCCATGGCGAGCACGTTCTCCATGAAGTCGGCGTAGACGTCGCGGTGGATACGGGCGGCGAACTCCCGGGCGTCCTCGTACGTGGCGTGGGCGGTGTGGCCCTCCTGCCAGAGGAATTCGGTCGTCCGCAGGAACAGCCGGGGCCGCAGCTCCCAACGCACCACGTTGGCCCACTGGTTGATCAGCAGCGGCAGATCGCGGTAGCTCCGCACCCACTTCGAGAAGTACTCGTTGACGATGGTCTCGGAGGTGGGCCGGACCACCACCGGCTCCTCCAGCTCCTTGCCGCCGGCGTGGGTGACGACCGCGAGTTCGGGCGCGAAGCCCTCGACGTGCTCGGCCTCCCGGGTCAGATACGACTGCGGGATGAAGAGGGGGAAGTAGGCGTTCTGGACGCCCACCGCCTTGATCCGGGCGTCGAGGTCGCCCTGCATCCGCTCCCACAGCCCGTATCCGTACGGCCGGATGACCATGGTGCCGCGCACGGGTCCGTTCTCGGCCAGCTCGGCCTTGTTGATCACATCCTGGTACCAGCGCGGAAAATCCACCGCACGAGGGGTGAGAACGGGTGCTTTCGCCATGCCGCCGATCGTACGGCGGCGGCGCGGCGCACCCCAGGGAATATCGCCCGGGCCCGCGCCGGGGTGGTCGCGGCACCCCGGGGCGGGCCCGGGAGCGGGGCGGACGCGAAGGAGTGCGGGGGCGCACGGAGGGGGCACGTAAGCACGGCCGTGAAAGCTCTGGACGCGCGGACGGATGCGGAGTTCTCTGGCATACGGGGGTGGGACGCGACGAGCGGGTGTCCTGTGGACGAGCCGACACCATCCACACGGCACCCTCTGGCGCACAACGGCGGATCTGACGACGGCACTGCATCTTCGCTGATTGGGGCCCTTTCGATGACATCTACGCTCGTACGGCCGCACCGCCCGCACCCCTCGCCACCGCGCACGGCGGACCCGCGCGCCCGCGCCCGCGACTGGGCGGAGATCCAGGAGCGGATGCTGGTGCCGCTGTACGAGGCCGTCTATGAACGGCTGGACGTCGGCGCCGGAACGCGGCTGCTGGGCCTGGGCTGCGGCTCGGGGCTCGCCCTGCTCATGGCGGCCGGGCGCGGCGCGTCCGTCTGCGGGGTCGACACGGACGAGCCGCGCCTCGCGCTGGCGCGGGTGCGGCTGGGGGACCCGGCGCGGCTGGGGCTCGGCGGTCCGGAGTCGGTGTGCGCGCGGGAGACGGCGGCGGGCTCGCGCTTCACGGTCGTGACCGCCTTCGAGCCGCTGTCCGCCCCGGCGGCGGGCGGCCCCGGCGGCCCCGGAGGGCTCGACGCGGCGGTCTCCTCGCTCACGGCGGCCGCGGCGCTCACCGAGCGCGGCGGCGCGGTGGTGCTGGCCGGGTGGGGTCCGCCGGAGCGGTGCGCCACCTCGTCGGTGCTGCGGGTGGGGGCCCGGCTCGCCGACCCGATGTGCGCCCCGGCGCGCTGGCGGCCGTGCGGCCGGGACGACCTGGAGACGCTGGCCGAGCGGGCCGGGCTACGGCCGGACGGATCGGGGCGGGTGGCCTGCCCGTTCGGGTACGCCGACGTGGACAGCGCGGTGCGAGGCCTGCTGTCGACGGGGCTGTTCGACGCGGCGGAGCGGGCGACCGATCCGACGCAGGTGCGCAAGGAGATAGCGGAGGCGCTGCATCCGTATCAGCGTCCGGACGGGACGGTGTGGATGCCGAACGTTCTGCGGTATCTGATCGCCCGGGTCTGAACCTGCGGGCGTAACCCATTCGTACACACGCTCGTTGGAGCTCACGTCCGGAGATAACGCGACCTGCTCTCCGCCTTCGCGGAGGTGATCCGGGCAACCAGCGGTGCGGCAACCCGATGAAGCGCCCGCTCCCCGCCGCTCTGCGGGGTCTTCTTGGGTGGGGCGCACGTGCGCCCCACCCAAGAGCGTCACTTCGGGGGAAGGAAGTTCTTGAACTCCTGCGGCAATTCGAAGTCCTCCGCACCCTGACCAGCACCGGGCGCGCCGAACGCGCCGCCTTGCTGGCCTGACGCCCTGCGCTCGGCAGCCTCGCGCTCCTGCTGCGCCCTCTTGAGCGGGTTGCCCGAGCGCTGCTTGCCCTTGACCTTCTTCTGCGGCTTGCCCTTGCGCTTGGCGGCACCGCCACCCGGCATGCCCGGCATCCCGGGCATTCCCGGCATGCCGCCGCCCTGGGCCATCTTCGACATCATCTTGCGCGCTTCGAAGAACCGCTCCACCAGGTTCTTGACCGCGCTCACCTCGACGCCGGAACCACGGGCGATACGGGCGCGGCGGGAGCCGTTGATGATGTGCGGGTCCTGGCGCTCGCCCCGCGTCATCGACTTGATGATCGCGGCCGTGCGGTCCACGTCCCGCTCGTCCAGATTGTTGATCTGGTCCTTCATCTGGCCCATGCCCGGCAGCATGCCGAGCAGCTTGGAGATGGAGCCCATCTTGCGGACCTGCTCCATCTGCGCCAGGAAGTCGTCGAGCGTGAACTCCTTGGGTCCCTTCGCCAGCTTGGCCGCCATCTGCTCGGCCTCTTGCTGGCTGAAGGTCTGCTCGGCCTTCTCGATGAGGCTGAGCATGTCGCCCATGCCGAGGATGCGGGACGCCATGCGGTCCGGGTGGAACGCGTCGAAGTCGTCCAGCTTCTCGCCGTTGGAGGCGAACATGATCTGACGGCCGGTGACATGTGCGATGGACAGCGCGGCACCGCCGCGCGCGTCGCCGTCGAGCTTGGAGAGCACCACGCCGTCGAAGCCGACGCCGTCGCGGAACGCCTCGGCGGTGTTCACCGCGTCCTGGCCGATCATCGCGTCGACGACGAACAGGACCTCGTCCGGGCTGACCGCGTCGCGGATGTCCGCCGCCTGGCGCATCAGCTCCTCGTCGATGCCGAGGCGGCCCGCGGTGTCGACGATCACGACGTCGTGCTGCTTGGTGCGGGCGAACTCGACGGAGTCCTCGGCCACCTTCACCGGGTCGCCGACGCCGTTGCCCGGCTCCGGCGAGAACACCGCGACGCCCGCGCGCTCGGCGACCACCTCAAGCTGGTTGACGGCGTTCGGGCGCTGGAGGTCACACGCGACGAGCAGCGGCGCGTGGCCCTGCCCCTTCAGCCAGCGGCCGAGCTTTCCGGCGAGCGTCGTCTTACCGGCGCCCTGCAGACCCGCGAGCATGATGACCGTCGGGGGCTGCTTGGCGAAGCGGAGACGGCGGGCCTCGCCGCCGAGGATGCCGATCAGCTCCTCGTTGACGATCTTGATGACCTGCTGAGCGGGGTTCAGCGCCTGGGAGACCTCGGCGCCGAGGCTGCGCTCCTTGATCTGCTTGATGAACGCCCGTACGACGGGCAGCGCGACGTCCGCCTCTAGCAGGGCGATCCGGATCTCGCGTGCCGTCGCGTCGATGTCCGCCTCGCTGAGGCGGCCCTTGCCCCGGAGGTTCTTGAAAGTCGCTGCGAGGCGATCGGAGAGGGTATCGAACACGGTGGTCGCGAATCCTTCGGTCGGATGTCGGGTCGGCGGTCGGCCTCCCAGGGTATCCGCACGTTGAGGTAACGGTCTGCCCCCGGGCGTCCGCCGCCCGGTCGGCGCCTGCCTTTCCCCCACCCCGCCCCTCCCCGAACCGGGGCTCCGCCTCGCCCCCCGCTCCTCAAACGCCGGAGGGGCTGAGGTTGGGGCAGCTCCGCCCCGGGCGCCCGCTCCTCAATCCCGGGAACGGCCAGGGGCGGGCATCTCCGCACCGAGCACCGGGCCGGGGCGGGCGGCGCCAGGGCGGGCGACGACGAGGCTGGCCGGGGAATCCGCTAGCGCAGTGTCTGCTCGACCTCTTGGGCCACTTGCGCCGCGCGCGTCGGGGTCAGTGGGGCGCCGGTGGCGTCCGTGACGTAGAACGCGTCGACCGCGTTCGCGCCCAGCGTGCTGACATGGGCGCTGCGGACCGTGACACCGGCGGCCTCCAGGGCGCGGCCGATGCGGTGGAGGAGGCCGGGGATGTCCTGGGCCCGGACCTCGATCACGGTGGCGAGCTGTGAGCTGCCGGGGGCGACCGTCACCCGCGGCGGCGGGGCGTGGATGCCGCGGCGGCGCGGGTACCTGCGGTAGGCGGCCTCGCGTTCGGCGAGCCGGGCGACGATGTCGAGCGAGCCGTCCAGCGCCCGGAGCAGATCGTTCCGCAGCCGGGCGGCCTGCGGCAGCGAGCCGTATTCGGCGGCCACACGCCAGCTCAGCAGCAGAACGCCGCCCGGCTTACCCGCAGCGTCCGCACTGCCCGCACCGTCCGCGCCGTCCAGCTCCGACGGCAGCTCCACGGCACGCAGATCGGCCGCCCGGACCGTGAGCCGGTGCAGGGCCAGCACCCCGGCGGCCGCGGCCAGCACGCCGGACTGGTCGGGGACGGCGATCAGCAGCTCGACGCCGATCGGTTCCGGTTCCGGTTCCGATTCCGGTTCCGTGGCCGGGTCACCAGGCGGCAGCGCCTCCGACCGGGCGTGCAGGGCCAGCACCGGGCCGCCGGTGCGCCACGCCTCGATCGCGAGCCGTTCCTGTTCGGCCGTGATCTGCTGCGGGGCGTCCGGGTCCGGGGCGGGCTCGCCCGCGAGGACGGCGGCGACCCGCTGGACCAGGTCGGCGACGAGCGCGCCGCGCCAGGCGCTCCACGCCGCGGGTCCGGTGGCCAGCGCGTCCGCCTCGGTGAGGGCGTGCAGCAGCTCCAGGGCGGCGGGGCCGCGGACCGCCTCGGCGACCGAGAGCACGGTGGCCGGGTCGTCCAGGTCGCGGCGGGTGGCGGTCTCGACGAGGAGCAGATGGTGACGTACGAGGGTGGCGAGGACGGACACATCGGCGCGGTCGAAGCCGATCCGGGTGGCCACGTCCCGGACGATCGTCTCCCCCACCACCGAGTGGTCGCCGGGCCAGCCCTTGCCGATGTCGTGCAGCAGCGCGGCGACCAGCAGCAGGTCGGGGCGGCCGACGCGGCGGCTGAGCGCGCTGGCGCGCACCGCGGTCTCGACGAGGTGGCGGTCGACGGTCCAGCGGTGCACGGGGTTGCGCTGCGGGCGGCAGCGCACCCGCTCCCAATCCGGCAGCAGCCGGGTGATCAGGCCCTCGGCCTCCAGCGCCTCCCAGACCGGCACGGTGAACTCGCCCGCGCCCAGCAGGGTGACGAGTTCTTCCCGGGCCTCGGGCGGCCAGGGCACCGGCAGCGGGCCCGTGGCGGCGGACAGCCGCCGTACGGCGTGCAGCGAGAGCGGCAGACCGGCCTGGGCGGCGGCCGCGGCGGCCCGCAGGGGGAGCACGGGGTCGCGCTCGGGGCGCGCGGCGCGGGCGAGCACCACCTCGCCGTCCTGTTCGACGACGCCCTCGGCGAGCGGGCTGCGCTCCCCCGGCGTCTGCGCGGAACCGGAGCCCCCGCGTCCGCGGCCGCCGAGCAGTCCGCGCAGCCGCGGCCGGCTCGCCGAGCGGGCGCGCAGCACCCGGTCGACCTCGCGCCAGGTGACATCGCTCGCGTAGGCGAGGGTCCGGGCCGACTCGTAGACCTGGCGCAGCAGGGCGTCCGCGTCCAGCAGGCCGAGCGCGGCCGCGACCTGGTCCTGTTCCTGGAGGGAGAGCCGGTCGGTGGCCCGGCCGGTGGCCAGGTGGAGCGCGTCGCGGGTGTCCAGCAGCCGCCGCCGGGCGTCGTCCAGGCCCTCGCGGGGCGCGTCGGCGAGCCAGGAGGCGGCGATGGCGCGCAGCGCGATGGCGTCGCGCAGCCCGCCGCGGGCCTCCTTCAGGTCGGGTTCGAGCAGGTACTGCAGCTCGCCGTGGCGCTCGGCTCGCTCCTGGCACAGCTCGCGCAGTTCGGGCAGGCGCTTGGGGGCCTGGGCGCGCCAGTCCGCGAGGACGGTGGTGCGCAGGCCCGCGGTCAGGGCGGCGTCTCCCGCGAGATGGCGGGCGTCCAGCAGGCCGAGCTGGACCTTCAGATCCTCGGCGGCGGTCTTGCGGGCCTCGTCGGGGGTGCGTACGGAGTGGTCGAGGGCCAGCCCCATGTCCCAGACGGGGTACCAGACGTGGTCGGCGAGCGCGGCGAGGGCCGAGGAGTCGGCGGAGCCGTCGTGCAGCAGGACGACGTCGAGGTCGCTGCGCGGGGACAGCTCGCCGCGTCCGTATCCGCCGACCGCCACCAGCGCCACGCCGTCGGTGATCCCGGAGGTCTCGGCGCCGCCCGCGAGGAGCGCGGCCAGCCACTGGTCGGTGAGGTCGGCGAGCGCGCCGCGGCGCGGCGGCCCGGACCGCGACTCCTCCTGGAGAAGTCGCAGCCGGGCCGCCGCGTAGCCGCCGGGGCCCGAGTCGGTGGTCTCTGTCCGTGCTTCGACGCGTTCCGTCAACTCGGCTGCTCCCTGTCAGCTGGGCGTGCGATCGGTTGGTGCCCCTTACAGAGCGTCCGGGCCCCGTTCGCCGGTCCTGACGCGGACCGCGGTCTCGACGGGGACGCTCCATACCTTGCCGTCCCCGATCTTGCCGGTGCGGGCGGCCTTGACCACGACCTCGATGAGATCGTCGGCCTCCTCGTCCTCGGCCAGCACCTCGATACGGACCTTGGGCACCAGGTCGACGGTGTACTCCGCGCCCCGGTAGACCTCGGTGTGGCCGCGCTGCCGCCCGTAGCCGCTGGCCTCGGTGACGGTGAGGCCCTGCACGCCGAACGCTTGGAGGGCTTCCTTGATCTCGTCGAGCCGGTGCGGCTTCACTACCGCCGTGATGAGCTTCACGCGTCCACCTTCTTAGGGTCCTTCTTCGCGTCCTTCTTCTTCGCCTCACCGGCCGCCGAGTGCGCGGCCGACTGCAGGCCGCCGAGGGAACCGCCGCCCGCACCGGCGAAGTCGTACGCCGTCTCGGCGTGCTCGACCTGGTCGATCCCGGCGACCTCGTCGTCCTCGTCCACCCGGAACCCGATGGCCAGGTCGACGATCTTGGCCAGGATCGCGGAGACGATCAGGGAGTAGGCGAGGACCGCGAAGGCACCGGCGGCCTGCTTGCCGAGCTGGCTGAAGTCGCCGCCGTAGAACAGGCCCTTGGCGTCGCTCTGCACCTTGCCGGTGGCGAAGAGGCCGATGAGCAGCGAGCCGATGAGGCCGCCGACCATGTGGACGCCGATGACGTCGAGCGAGTCGTCGTAGCCGAACTTGTACTTCAGGCCGACCGCCATGGCGCAGACGACACCGGCGATGACGCCGACCGCGATCGCGCCGAGCGGGCTGACCGCGCCGCAGGCCGGGGTGATCGCGACGAGTCCGGAGACGGCGCCGGAGGCGGCGCCCAGGGTGGTGAAGGAGCCGTGCCGGATCTTCTCGTACGCGAGCCAGCCGAGCATCGCGGAGGCGGTGGCGACCTGGGTGTTGGTGAACGCGGCCGCGGTGACGCCGTCGGCGCCGAGCCAGGAGCCGCCGTTGAAGCCGAACCAGCCGAACCACAGCAGACCGGCGCCGAGCATGACCAGCGGCAGGCTGTGCGGCCGCATGGGGTCCTTCTTGAAGCCGACCCGCTTGCCGATGACGAGGATCACGCCGAGCGCGGCGGCGCCCGCGTTGATGTGGACGGCGGTACCACCGGCGAAGTCGATCACGCCGAGCTTGAAGGCCCAGCCGTCGGGTGCCCACACCCAGTGCGCGACCGGGAAGTAGACGACCGTCGCCCACAGGGCGATGAACAGCGCCCAAGCGGTGATCTTGACGCGGTCCGCGAGGGCACCGCTGATCAGCGCCGGGGTGATGATCGCGAACATCATCTGGAAGAGGGCGAAGACATAGATCGGGATGGTGTATCCGGGCCAGAGCTCGGTCAGCCCGATGTTGTGCATGCCCAGCCAGTCGAAGCCGCCGAAGAGGGCATTGCCCTTGTCGAAGGCGACGCTGAAGCCGTAGAGGACCCACAGGACGGTGACGATGCCGATGCTGATGAAGCTCATCATCAGCATGTTCAGCACGCTTTTGACGCGGACCATGCCGCCGTAGAAAAAGGCAAGGCCGGGCGTCATGATCAGAACCAGCGCGGCGCACAGCAGCATGAACCCGGTGTTGGCCGCGCTGAGTGCGTCATCTGGCGTGATCTTGTCCGCGGCAAGCATCGTGATGCCCACTGGCATCGGCGTCTCCTCGCTGTCGAAACGGCCCGTGCGGGCAATAAACAAAAGGGCCGGTATTCGCCACGAGATTGGCGCAGCGCCGTTTCAGTCGATGCCACTCGATGTTTCGCGGCAGTGACGAAGGCCGCGGGCGTGTTACGCGCCGATGAATTGGCGGTGCGGAGTCCTTCCGCTCCGTTACCGTGTCGCAACCCTCTCCGGGCGGCCTCAGACGGCCCGGGGGGAGCCCGTCCCGTCCGGGGAGTCGGGCAGCATGGCGACGAGCCTGTCGCTCAGCTCGGCGACCTCGGGCACGTCCCCGAAGTGGCGCACCGCCGTGTCCACGGTTTTGCGGAGGCGGTTGTTCACCCGCTCCGAGCGGATGCGCTGGGCGAGCGGCAGCGCCTTCCCGGCGACCTCCACGCACTGCTCGGGCTGCTTCTGGAGGAGGTGGACGGTGGCCATGCCGATCAGGTTGAGCGCATACGAACGCTGGTGCCCGCCCTCACCCCCGGCGGTCTCCTCGCCGAAGAGGCGCACGGCGTTGCGCATCACCGGGTCGGCGAGCTGGGCGTAGGTGGGGCTGCGGCCCGCGACATAGGCGAGGTCGCGGTAGGAGTGAGCGTTCTCCGCGTTCAGCTCGGCCTCGGAGAAGAAGCCGATCCAGTCCGGGTCGCCGTCGCCCGCGGCTGAGTCGGCGAAGGTGTCCTCGGCCATCTTGACCGCGCGGTGGCACTTGCTGGGCTGGCCCATGTTGGCGTACGCCCGGCCCTCCATCGCATACAGCATGGCCTGGGTGCGCGAGGTCGCGCTCTCCCGGCTGCCGTACTGCGCGAGGTGGATCAGCTCCAGCGCGTCGTCAGGCCGGCCGACGTGGATCATCTGGCGGCTCATGCTGGAAAGGATGTACGAGCCGAGGGGGCGGTCGCCGGACTCCTTGGCGGCGTGCAGCGCGAGGACGAAGTACTTCTGGGCGGTGGGCTGGAGCCCGATGTCGTAACTCATCCACCCGGCCAGCTCGGCCAGCTCACCGGCGACCTTGAACAGCCGCTTGGACACCGCCTCGGCGTGCGACTCCTGGAGCAGGTCGGTGACCTCGTGGAGCTGGCCGACCACCGCCTTGCGGCGCAGCCCGCCGCCGCACTGGGCGTCCCAGGTGCGGAACATCGTGATGGTGGACTCCAGCAGCTCCAGCTCCGGCTCGGAGAGCCGGGAGATGCGCCGTGAGCGGCCGCTGTCCGCCGCGCGGGCGGCGCCGGGCGCCCCGCCCGGCGAGGGCACCAGCCAGCGCTGCATCGGCTCGATGAGGGCGGGGCCCGCGGAGAGGGCGAGGGAGGTGCCGAGGAAGCCGCGCCGGGCGAGCATGAGGTCGCTGCGGGAGAACTCGCCGATCAGCGCGACGGTCTCGGGCCCGGCCCACGGAAGATCCACACCGGACACGGACGGTGACCGGTGGGCGGGGCGCAGCCCCAGGTCCTCGATGCCGACCACACAGCCGAAGCGCTCGGAGAACAGCTCGGAGAGGATCTGCGGAATCGGCTCGCGCGGCTGTTCCCCGTCCAGCCAGCGGCGCACCCGCGAGGTGTCCGTACTGATGTGGTGGGCGCCTAACTGGCGCGCCCTGCGGTTCACTTGGCGGGCCAGTTCGCCCTTCGACCAGCCGCTGCGCACGAACCACGACCCCAGCTGCTCGTTGGGTCGCTTGTCAGCACCGCCGCCGCTGTCGCCCACCGGAACGCCCCCATCCCACGAATCTTCCCGGACCGCCACCAGAATGCCTTCTGTCACGGTCAGTTGTCCCCTCGATACGGCGCATCAACCGTCCGCCGCCGGAACCGGCCCTTGCCAGGGGCAAGTACCGGACCGCGACCGGGCATATGCTCGCAATCGGGGATCGTGCACCGAAAGTAATCCTACGATCACGCCCCATGCGAGGTGGATCGGGAAAACGCCACCATTCGCCACCCCTTCGAATGAACCCCATCGCGGATTCACAGGATTCACTTGACAGGGGGCGACCGGAAGAACGCGAAGAGGTGCACAGCGGGGCGCACGCGCCGTTCCGCACCACCGTCTTACACCGCGACACACCGTCTGACGCACCACATCGGCGACGGAGTGTCATGGGTGCGCTCCGGCTCGTAACCATCCAGAGCGCGACCCGTTGGAGGGGGCATGGGCTTCACGATCGGCGGCATCCGGGAGATGCGGTCCGGCTCACGGCGCCGCGGCCGTCCGTCCGAGTCCACCACGGTGGCGGAGTACACCGGGCTGTGGGGCTGGGACGTGGTGCCGGGCGCCCGGGCCACGCGTGGCGGCGCATGCTCCTGCGGTGCGGCCGACTGCCCCGCCCCCGGCGCCCATCCGCTCGGCTTCGCACCCGGCGTGCCCGCGGGCGCCACCCTCGACGCCGCGGCGGCGGCGTGGGAGGAGGTCCCGGGGGCGGCCGTCCTGCTGCCCGTGGGCCGGTCGTTCGACGTCCTGGAGGTGGCCGAGTACGCGGGGCGGCACGCCCTGGTGCGGCTGGAGCGGATGGGTCTGCCGCTCGGCCCGGTGGCCGTCACCCCGCACGGGCGCGCCCAGTTCTTCGTCGAGCCGGGGGCCGCGGCCGAACTCCCCGAGCTGCTCTACCGCATGGGCTGGGACGACGCCGACCTCGATCTGCGCTCGTTAGGAAAGGGCGACCACATCACCGCGCCGCCCTCCGACCTCGGGGGCCGGGGACCGGTGCGCTGGCTGCGCCCGCCGGCCCTCGACACGGCGGGCCGCCCGCCGCACGCCCGGCTGGTGCTGGGCACCCTCGCCTACGCGAGCCACCGCGCCGGGGCCTGACGGCCCCCACGACAGCGGTCTTGCCGAAACGAAACGCCGGACGGGCTCGAATCGTCCGTCGATTCAAGCCCGTCCGGCGATAAGGCAGGTGAGGGAGATGAGGGGCCGGATCAGTCGCCGATCAGCGCGTCGACGAACGCCTCCGGCTCGAAGGGCGCCAGATCGTCCGCGCCCTCGCCCAGTCCGATCAGCTTGACCGGTACGCCCAGCTCGCGCTGGACCGCGACCACGATGCCGCCCTTGGCGGTGCCGTCGAGCTTGGTCAGCACGATGCCGGTGATGTCCACCACCTCGCGGAAGACCCGCGCCTGCACCAGACCGTTCTGGCCGGTGGTGGCGTCGAGCACGAGCAGCACCTCGTCCACCGTGCCGTGCTTCTCCACGACCCGCTTGACCTTGCCCAGCTCGTCCATGAGACCGGTCTTGGTGTGCAGCCGCCCGGCGGTGTCGATGAGGACGACGTCCGCGGACTCGGCGATGCCCTCCTTCACCGCGTCGAAGCCGACCGACGCCGGGTCGCCGCCCTCGGGGCCGCGGACCGTACGGGCGCCGACCCGCTCGCCCCAGGTCTGCAGCTGATCGGCGGCGGCCGCCCGGAAGGTGTCCGCCGCGCCCAGCACGACCGACTTGCCGTCGGCGACCAGGACCCGGGCCAGCTTGCCGGTGGTGGTGGTCTTGCCGGTGCCGTTGACCCCGACGACCAGGACGACGCCCGGCTTCTCCTCGCCGTTCGTCCCCACCCCGCTCTCGGTGTGCACGGTGCGGTCGGCCTCGGTGCCGACGAGGTGCAGCAGCTCCTCGCGGAGCAGCCCGCGCAGCTCCTCGGGGCTGCGGGTGCCGAGCACCTTGACGCGCTCACGCAGCCGCTCGACCAGCTCCTGGGTCGGAGCGACGCCGACGTCGGCGGTCAGCAGCGTGTCCTCGATCTCCTCCCACGTGTCGTCGTCGAGGTGCTCACGGGACAGCAGCGTCAGCAGCCCCTTGCCCAGGGTCGTCTGGGAACGGGACAGCCGGGCGCGCAGCCGGACGAGCCGGCCCGCGGTCGGCTCCGGGACCTCGACCGGCGGGGCCTCCGGCGCGGCGGCCTCCGCGGGCGCGGCCGGTGCCTCGGCGCCGGGCAGGTCCACCTCTTCGATGGTCCTGCGCGGCTCCTCGCGCGGGGTTTCGGCCTCCTCACCGACGTGCGGTTCGGCGGGCGGCGCGGTGACGGACGGGCTGCTCGGCGGTGCGGGGGGCAGTCGCTTCTTCTTGCGGCTGCTGATCACAAGCCCGCTGATCGCGCCGAGCGCGACCACAGCGATGACTACAGCAAGGATGACGAATTCCATAACCCACCCAGTATCAGACACACGGCGGAGGGAGTCATTCGCCTCGTCATTCGTCTCCTTACTCGGCTACCCGCTCGTCCACCCACTCGTCTTCCCGCTCGCCCCTCACTTGTCTTCTCGCTCGCCCCCTCACTCGCCGCCGAGTCCGGCTTCCCGGGCCCGGACGATCGCCTGGGCCCGGTCGTGCACCTGGAGCTTGGCGAAGATCGAACCGACGTGGTTGCGCACGGTCTTGTCCGTGACCACCAGCCGCTGGGCGATCTGCCGGTAGCCGAGCCCACCCGCGAGCAGGTCCAGCACCTCCCGTTCGCGCGCGGTGAGGGTCGGGAACGCCTCCTTGGCCGACGCCGCGCCGGAGGCGCCCAGCAGCGCCCCGAGCCGCTCCGCCATGCGCGGGCTGAAGACGGCGCCGCCGCGCACCACGGTGTGCAGGGCGCGCAGGATCTCGTCCCGGCCCGCGCCCTTGAGGAGATAGCCACGGGCCCCGGCGCGCACGGCGGCCAGCAGGCTGTCGTCGTCCTCGGACATCGTCATGACCATCACCCGCGCCTCCGGGCGGGCGCACAGGATGCGCCGGGTGGCCTCCAGACCGGACCGGCCGGGCAGCCCGAGGTCCATCACCACCAGATCGGGTGCGGCCCGCCCCGCCTCGGCGACCGCCTCGTCCGCGCAGGCCGCCTGGCCGACGACGGTGAAGGCGTCGTCCAGGTTGAGGGCGGCGGCCAGGCCCTCCCGGAAGAGGGGATGGTCGTCGACGAGCAGCACGCGCCACTGCGCGGCGCCCACCGGCGCGGTCACGGGGCCCGGGTCCTCTCCCTGGGCTTGGCCTGGGTGATGAGCGTCGTACAGGACCGGCATCCGGTGTGCTCCAGGTGTTCCTCGGGGTCCTCGTTCTCCCCGGCGCCGGTGAGCGGCAGCACGGCGTGCACCACGGTGCCGGTCGCGGAGCCGGTGACCGAGCAGGAGCCGCCGATCTCCTCGGCCCGCTCCCGGACCGAGGCCAGCCCGATGCCGCGGACCGCGGTCTCGGGCAGTCCGCTGCCATCATCGGTGATCTTGATTTCGAGGGTTTCGAGGGAATCGGGGTCGGTGGCGAGTTCGACCCGGACCTGGCGCGCCCGGGCGTGTCGTACGGCGTTGGTGAGCGACTCGGCCGCGATCCGGTACGCCGCGGTCTCGACGCCCGGCGACAGCGGGGGCAGCACGGCGGGGCGGCTGGCCACGCTCACCCGCAGCCCGTCCACGCCCAGCCGCCGCGCCAGGTCCCGCACCGCACCGGCGAGACCGCGCTCGGCGAGGGCGGCCGGGGCGAGCCCGGCGGTGATGCGGCGCACCTCGACCAGGGCGTCGGCGAGCGTCTCGGCGGCCTCGCAGAGCTGGACGCGGGCGGGGTGGCCGGGCGGACAGGTGGTCTGGGCGATGTCCAGGCGCAGCCGCACGGCGGCGAGTTGGGGGCCGAGGCCGTCGTGGATCTCCCGGCGCAGCCGCCGCCGCTCCTGTTCGCGGGCGAGCACCAGCCGCTCGCGGGCGGCCTGGGCCTCCTCGGCCAGCCGCAGCGCGGCGAGCGCCGGGGCGGCCTGGTCGGCGAGCAGGGACAGCAGCCCGCTGTCGCGCTCGGCGGGGGTGCCGGAGCCGTCCCGGGAGACGTCGAGCCGTCCGACGGTGCGGCCGTGGTAGCGCAGCGGGTAGGTCTGGACGCGGCCGGTGAGCGGTGCCCCGGCGTCGGCCAGCATGCGGGGTCCGGCGCGGGTGTCGACGCTGACGGCCGCGCCGGAGACGCCGAGGTCCTCGACGGCGCTGCGGCAGATCTGCTGGGGCACTTCGCCCGGGTGCGGGGCCTGTTGGAGGCGTACGGCCAGGGCACTGACGGCTTCGTGCGGCCGGGCCCGGGGCCCGTAGAAGGCGCGCTCGACGCGGAGGGTGAGCCAGCGGGCGGACGGCCGCAGGGCCCAGCCCAGCAGCAGGGCGCCGCCGACGGCGGTGGCGGTCGTCCCATGGCGCATGGAGGGGAGCCCGGCCCGCACGGCGACGACGGCGCAGACGACGACGGCGGCGAGCGAGGTGAGGACGAAGGCGCGGGCGAGCCGGTGGCTGGTGGAGCGGTCGAGCCGCCAGATCCCGGTGCGGGCGACGCCCAGGCAGATGGCGGCCGCCCAGACCGCGCTGCCGAGGGTGCGGGCGGCGATGGTGGGCATGCCCTCGCCCCACTCCGACAGCAGGAGGGAGACGCAGGCCGGGTAGGCGGCGGCCAGCAGGGCCCAGTCGCGCCGCTCGGCGCCACCGGTGACGGCGGCGCGGCAGCACAGGGCGGCCGTGACGGCGACCGCCACGCTGCGCAGCACCCAGGGTTCGGCCTCGGCGTAGGTGTCGAGGTGGTCGAAGGCCCATTGGCCGCCCGCGGTGTGGAAGGCGGGGTTGCTGACCGCGCCGACCCGCGGCTCGCTGACCAGCCACAGCGCGGCGTATCCGAGCCAGTAGGCGGAGGCGGCGGCGCTCATGGCCCACCACTGCCAGCGCCGCTTGGCGCCGCGGGGGAAGAGCCACAGCGGCAGCAGCAGGACGGTCAGCGGCCGGCAGACCATCCCGGCCACCGCGAGCAGCAGGGACACGGCGGCGCCGACCGGTCCGAGACCGGCGGGTCCCAGCAGGTCGGCGACGGCCGAGGGCAGCAGCCACAGGGCGCCCGCCACCAGCAGCACTCCGCCGTAGCGCCGGGCGGACCGCTCGGCGAGCAGCAGGACGCCGACGCCGAGCACCGGGACGCCCACGGCCACCGAGGTCAGGACCGCGGTGCCGCGCAGGCGGGTGGAGGACAGGGCGAGCCACTGGTCGTTGATCCGCAGCAGACCGGCGAGCCAGCCCGCCAGCACCACGACGAACAGCGCGGAGACCCCGCCCGCGGCCTGCACGGCACGGTCTTTCGGAAGGGCGTGCCGCATATCAGCCGACGGTCGGCCCGGTGAGGCGTGCGCCGCCCCGGACCCACAGCGTGACGTAGCTGGCGCTGCGGCCGGGGCGGCATTTGTACTCGTCCCACTTGCTTCTCTCCACCCCGGACTGCCCCGCTTTCCGGCAGGCGCCCTGGGTGTCGAAGTGTCCTTCCTCCCGCCACCCCGCACCTCCGGACGCGGTGGCGGGGGAGGCACTGGCGGTCCACATGACGGTTCCCGCGAGCAGGCCGAGCGCGGTGGTCGCGCGGATTCGGGAAAGTCTCATCTTCAACCTCCTGTACTCGCCCGAGCCTTACCCCGCAGCACGGCACTGAAGTGCGCGGACACCATGGCCCACCCGAACCGGTGACCCGCCCGCACCCGCGTTCCGGTGGCGCGTTCACCCTTTCCGGTTCACCACACCTGGAAGAGGACGGCGACGGCGATCGACTCGGCCTCGTCGTAGGGGATTCCGAACCGCATCAGGGCGAGCATGACGGGCTGCGCCGCCCAGATGTCCAGCGTGTCCAGGTAGTTGGCGAGCCGGTGGGCGTAGCGGCGGACCATGGCGGTCTCGCGCGGGGTGAGCCGGCCGAGCACCTTGGCGAGGAGGTCGCCGCCGTGGCGCAGCGCGGTGACCATCAGCCGCTGGCGGATGCGCTGTGCCTCGGCGGGGGTGAGTCCACCGGCGAAGAGCGCCTCCTTCGCGGCCTCCAGTTCCCGGGTGTCGCCCGCGCCGCGCCGGACCCGGCCGACCAGGTCGTCGATGTCGGATGTGGTGATGAGCGTTTCCCCCGTGGTGATCATGCGCCCCTCCTCAGGTGGCTGTGCGGTTCCGGGCCCGGCTCGCCGGGCCCAGGATGAGCTTCGCCCGCCCCGCGTCCCAGGCGCATGAGTCATCCGTCCCGGGCCTGCCCGGTGCCTCACGGTGGTAGCGATTTGACGCTCCGTCAGCTACGGTCCGGTGGCCCGCGCGACGCCGCTCACGCGCGTTCACGTCCGCTCGCACTCGTTCACGCCTGCCCACATCCGCTCACGTCCGTTCGAGCCGCCCCGCGACGAAGGAGGACCCTCCGCCATGGCCGTCACGGTCGTACGCCTCAACCTCGTCGATCCCGCCGCCACTCCGCGCTCGCTGGCCGAGCGGTACCGCGCCGCCGTCGACATGGCCGCCTACGCCGACGAACGGGGCATCTCCACCGTCCAGACCGAGGAGCACCACGGGGCCGCGAACGGCTGGCTACCCGCGCCGCTGGCCTTCGCGGGCGCGGTGCTCGGCGCCACCCGCCGGATCACGGTGACCGTCTCCGCGCTGATCACACCGCTGTACGACCCGCTGCGGCTGGCCGAGGACATCGCGGTGCTCGACCTGGTGAGCGGCGGCCGCCTGGTCACGGTGGCCGGGATCGGCTACCGGTCCGAGGAGTACGCGGCGCTCGGCAAGGACTGGCAGGGGCGCGGCGCGCTCCAGGACGAGGCGCTGGAGACGCTGCTCGCGGCGTGGACGGGCGAGCCGTTCGCGTACCGGGGCCGCACCGTGCGGGTCACCCCGCGCCCGTACTCCCAGCCGCATCCGCTGCTGCTGGTCGGCGGCAGCTCCCGGGCCGCGGCCCGCCGCGCGGCCCGGCTGGGCCTGCCGTTCTTCCCGAGCGCCCATCTCCCGGAGCTGGAGGGGTACTACCACGCGCGGCGGATGGAGTACGGCACGGACGGCTGGTGTCTGATGCCCCCGGCGGTCACCCCGCTGCTGCATGTCGCCGAGGACCCGGACCGGGCCTGGGCGCTGTACGGGACGCATCTGCTGCACGAGGCGCGCACCTACGCGTCGTGGCAGTCGGGCACGGTGCGCTCGGCGGTCCGCTCGCACGCGGCGGACGCCGGGGCGCTGCGCCGCGAGGGCGTCTACCGGATCGTCACGCCCGAGGAGTGCGTGGAGTACGCGCGGCAGGGTGGCGAGCAGGCGAGCCTGGTGCTGCATCCGCTGTGCGGCGGGATGCCGGTCGAGGAGGGCTGGCGGGGCTTGCGGCTGTTCGCGGAACGAGTGCTGCCCCGCCTCAAGGAGTGAGGCGGGGCAGTTCTCTTCGAGTGAGGAGTGGGCGGCGGGGGGTTAGCCCATCTCCTCCAACGCCTTGCCCTTGGTCTCCGGCACCCACTTGAGGATGAACGGGATCGAGAGCACGGCGAAGACCGTGTACAGGATGTAGGTCACGGACAGGTTCCACTCCGACAGGCTCGGGAAGCTGGCCGTGATGGCCCAGTTGGCGATCCACTGGGCGGAGGCGGCGACGCCCAGGGCGGCGGCGCGAATCCTGTTCGGGAACATCTCGCCGAGCAGCACCCAGACCACCACGCCCCAGGAGAGCGCGAAGAAGAGCACGAAGGCGTGGGCCGCGACCAGCGCCACGACGCCCTGGGAGTGCGGAAGCTTGCCGTCCACCAGGTCCGCGGAGAAGGCCCAGGCCACCAGCGCGAGCGAGAACGCCATACCGATGGAACCGATGAGCGCGAGCGGCTTACGGCCGATCTTGTCGACGAAGACCATCGCGATCACGGTGCCGAGGATGTTGATGATCGACGTGGTGAAGGAGTAGAAGAACGAGCTGCTCGGGTCGACGCCGACGGACTGCCACAGCGTCGAGGAGTAGTAGAACGCCACGTTGATGCCGACGAGCTGCTGGAAGACCGACAGCCCGACACCGATCCAGACGACCGGCAGCAGCCCGAACCGGCCGCCGAGCAGGTCCTTGAAGGTCGACTTGTGCTCGCTGCGCATCGCCTGCTCGATCTCGTCGACCCGGACGTCCAGGTCGACGGTCCTGCCCTCGACCTCCGCCAGGACCTCCTTGGCGCGGTCGTTCCGGCCGACGGAGATCAGGAAGCGGGGCGACTCGGGGATGGCGAAGGACAGCAGCCCGTACAGGACGGCCGGGACGACCATCACGCCGAGCATCCACTGCCAGGCCTCGATACCGGCGATCTTGCCGCGCTGGTCGCCGTCGGCGAGGTTGAGGATGCCGTAGTTGACGAGCTGAGAGATGGCGATGCCGATGACGATCGCGGCCTGCTGGAAGGAGGCGAGCCGGCCGCGGTACGCGGGCGGGGCGACCTCGGCGATGTAGGCCGGGCCGATCACGGACGCCATGCCGATGCCGATGCCGCCGAGCACCCGCCACATGGCCAGGTCCCACAGGGCGAAGGGCAGGGCCGAGCCGACCGCGCTGACGGTGAACAGCACGGCGGCGATCTGCATGACGCGGATGCGGCCGATCCGGTCGGCTATCCGGCCCGCCGTGGCCGCGCCGATCGCCGAACCGATCAGGGCGATGGCGACGACCTGGGCGAGGGCCGCGGACCCGATGTCGTACCGGCCGCGGATTGCTTCGACCGCTCCATTGATCACCGAGCTGTCGTAGCCGAAGAGAAAGCCGCCCATCGCGGCGGCTGCGGTGATGAAGATGACATGGCCGAGATGGTCCGGCTTGGCCTTACGGCCTTCGGACCCCTGCGCCTGCGCGGTGGTGGTCAACGTGAACTCCTGTGGCCCGTCCGGCAACGCTGCCGGACGTGGGGGGGGCAGACCCTTCCGGTGGAGGCGGAGCCGCGTGGGGTCGGCCACCACTTAAAGGTAAAAGCGACGTTGCAGAGACTATTCCTTCAAGTTTCGAAGTCAATAGGAGGAGACCAAGAAGTTACGCTGCACCCTTTGCGCCATTGACTTCAAGTATTGAAGCGGTCACCGCAGGCGTTGACTAATGACCTTCGACACTCCGTCACCCTGCATCGAGACGCCGTACAGCGCGTCCGCGACCTCCATCGTCCGCTTCTGGTGAGTGATCACGATCAGCTGGGACGACTCCTGCAGCTCCTCCATGAGCCGGATCAGCCGCTGCAGATTGGTGTCGTCGAGCGCGGCCTCGACCTCGTCCATCACATAGAACGGACTCGGCCGCGCCTTGAAAATCGACACCAGCAGCGCCACGGCCGTCAGCGAGCGCTCCCCGCCGGACAGCAGCGACAGCCTCTTGACCTTCTTGCCCGGCGGCCGCGCCTCCACGTCCACGCCCGTGGTCAGCATGTTGTCCGGGTCGGTGAGCACCAGCCGCCCCTCCCCGCCCGGGAAGAGCCGGGAGAAGACCCCCTCGAACTCGCGCGCGGTGTCCCGGTACGCCTCCGTGAACACCTGCTCGACCCGCTCGTCGACCTCCTTGACCACCTGGAGGAGATCCGCCCGCGTCTTCTTCAGGTCCTCCAGCTGCTCGCTCAGGAACTGATGCCGCTCCTCCAGCGCCGCGAATTCCTCCAGCGCCAGCGGATTGACCTTGCCGAGCTGCTGATACGCCCGCTCGGCGGCCTTCAGCCGCTTCTCCTGCTGCGCCCGGACGTACCGCACCGGCTGGTTGCGCGGATGCTCGGGGTCTTCCGGAAGCTCCTCGCCCTCCGCGGGCGGCGACGGCGGTACGAGCTGATCGGGGCCGTACTCGGCGATCAGCCCGGACGGCTCCACGCCCAGCTCCTCCAGCGCCTTCGACTCCAGCTGCTCGATCCGCATCCGCTTCTCGGCGCCCAGCACCTCGCCCCGGTGCACCGAGTCGGTCAGCTTGTCCAGCTCGCCCTTGAGGTCACGGCCCCGGTTGCGCGCCGTCTCCAGCTCGCGTTCGCGCTCGGCCTTGGCGCGCTCGGCGGCGTCCCGCTCCTCGGCGGCCCGTACGAGCGACACCTCCACGTGCTCCAGCAGCTGCCGGGTCCCCGCCGCCACCGCCGACGCCACCTGTGCCTCGTGGCGCAGCCGGGCGCGCCGCTGCTCGGCGCGCGCCCGCGCCTCGCGCTCGGCGCGCGCGCCCCGGTCGAGCGCGTCGGCCCGCCCCGCGAGCCCCTTCACACGCTCCTCATGCGTACGGGCCTGGAGCCGCGCCTCCATCTCGGTCTGCCGCGCGTTGGCGCCGTCCGCGGCGAGCCGGTCCCGTACGGAGGTGTCCGGCTCCTCCTCACCCGGCTGCTCCTCGGCCACCGCCAGCCGCTCGGCCAGCTCCTCGGCCTCCCCGGTCGCCTTCTCCAGCGCCTCCTCGGCCCGGGCGGCGGCCGCGGCCGACCGCTCCGCCTCCCCCGCCGCGCCCCGCGCCTGCCCGGACAACCGGCCCAGCGACTGCGCGACCTGCGACTTCTCCCTGTCGGCCGCACTGCGCCGGGCCGCCAGCTCCTCCACCAGCGCCCCGCACGCGGTACGCCGCTCCCCCGCCGCGCGCTGCACCCCGGCCAGCTCCTGGCACCGTACGGCCAGCTCCTCCAGCTCCGCCGCCGCCTCGTCGACGGACGCCTGCACCTCCAGCAGACTGGGCGCCCCGGCGGACCCGCCCTGCGCGAAGTGCGCCCCGAGCAGATCGCCGTCGGCGGTCACCGCCGTCAACTCCGGGTGCGCCCGGACGACTTCCTCGGCCTCTTCCAGCGTCCCGACCACCACGAAGCCGTCGAGCAACCGCCGCACGGCCCCCACCAGCCCGGCAGGCCCCTCCACCAGCCCCGCCACCCACGGCATCCCGCCCCCGGCAGGCTGCGGCACCGGTACGGATACGTCCCGCTGGGCCGCGCCGTCGCCCGCAGTGCGCACCCCCGGTGACAGGCCTCCCCCAGCGGTGGAGAGGGCGGCCGCGTGACCAGCCCGCTCACCGGCATCGGCGGACGCCCGCGTGCCCGGCACGGCGGCAGCGCCGGGGGACGGGGCCGCCGGTGCGGCGCTCGGTCCCGTGGCCGGGGCACCCGGTGTGCCGACGGCACCAGAACCGCTGGCATCGTCCGTGGCGGGTGTCCGGGTGGGCGGGATCGCGGGGGCGCCCAGGAGCAGGGTGGCGCGGCCCGCGTCGTCGGTGCGGAGGAGGCGGATCGCCTCGGCGGCGGCCGTGGGGTCGGTGACAGCGATCGCGTCGGCGGCGGCGCCCAGGGCCGCGGCGACCGGGACCTCGAAGCCGGGGCTGACGGTCAGCAGTTCGGCGGCCGGGCCGAGGAGGCCGGTGAGGCGGTCGGCCGCGGCCATCAGCGCGCCGGTGCCGTCCTTGCGGCGCAGGCCGAGCGCCAGGGCGTCGTGCCGGGCGGCGGTCGCGGCGCGGTCGCGTTCGGCGGCGGTGGCGGCCTCGCGGGCCGCGCTCAGCGCGGTCTCCGCCCCGGACAGCTCCTGCTTGGCGGCCTCGTGGCGTTCCGCCAGTTCCGCGTCGTCCGCGTCCAGTCCGTCGACCTCGGCCTTGAGCTGTTCGTACTCCTCCTGCGCGGCGGTGGCCCGGTCCTGGGCCTCGTCGCGGGCGGCGGCCAGGCGTTCGATCTCGGCGCGGGCCGAAGCGGCGCGGCCGCGGGCGGCGTTGACCTGGCCCTGGAGCCGGGCGAGCCCTTCGCGGCGGTCGGCGATGGCGCGGGCCACGTCCTTCAGCCGGCGCTCCTCCTGCGCCAGGCTCCGTTCGAGTTCCGCGCGGTGCTCGACGGTGTCGTCCAGGGCGCGGCTCGCCGCCTCCAGGGCGGCTTCCAGCTCGGCTTCCTGTTCCCGGACGCGGGCCGCCTCGCGTTCCATGTCCTCGGGGTCGCGGCCGCGCCGCTCCTCGGCGGGGGTGGTGGTCGCGCTCTTGACCCGGGCGTCGGCCAGGCTGATCGTGCCGCGCACCCGCTCGGCGAGCTGGGACAGCTCGTACCAGGTCTGCTGGGCGTCGCGCAGCCGCGGTGCGAGCTGCCGTACGTGTTCCTCGAGGGCGGCCTCGCGCTGCTGGGCGGTGCGCAGCTCGGCCTCGGTGGTCTCCTTGCGCTTCTTCAGCTCGGCCTCGTCGGCGACCTCGGCGCGCAGCGCCTCGCGCAGGGTGACCAGGTCGTCGGCGAGCAGCCGCAGCCTGGCGTCGCGCAGGTCGGCCTGGATGACGGCGGCCCGGCGGGCGACCGCGGCCTGCCGCCCGAGGGGTTTGAGCTGCCGCCGCAGCTCGTCGGTGAGGTCCTGGACCCTGGCCAGATTGGCCTGCATCGCGTCCAGCTTCCGCAGCGCCTTCTCCTTGCGCCTGCGGTGCTTGAGGACGCCCGCGGCCTCCTCGATGAAGGCCCGGCGGCCGGTCGGATCGGCGTGCAGGACGCCGTCGAGCTGGCCCTGGCCGACGATGACGTGCATCTCGCGGCCGATGCCGGAGTCGGACAGCAGCTCCTGGATGTCCAGCAGACGGCAGGTGTCGCCGTTGAGCTGGTACTCGCTGCCGCCGTTGCGGAACATGATCCGCGTGATGGTGACTTCGGCGTAGTCGATGGGCAGCGCGCCATCGGTGTTGTCGATGGTCAGGGAGACCTCGGCGCGGCCGAGCGGGGGACGGCCGGTGGTCCCGGCGAAGATGACGTCCTCCATCTTGCCGCCGCGCAGCGACTTGGCGCCCTGTTCGCCCATGACCCAGGAGAGTGCGTCCACGACATTGGACTTGCCCGACCCGTTGGGGCCGACGACGCAGGTGATACCCGGCTCGAAGCGGAGCGTCGTGGCGGAGGCGAAGGACTTGAAACCCCGCAGGGTCAGGCTCTTCAGGTGCACGCCGTTGGACTCTACCTTCCGGGCCTCCTCCGGCAGCCTCGCGAAGGCGTGGCGCCGCGGACCGTCCCGGCTTTTCCCGCTTTCCTCAATGATCGGTAATGATCGGTTTCACCGACGAGGGGGTGGGGCACATCAAGCGGTAAGGGAAAACCGAAAACGTGGGGGAACGACGAAGGGACGCCGAGGCGTCCCTTGAAGATTCTCAAGCGGCTGACGGTTCAGCCCGACCGGCCCGAGGGCTGGGTCAGGCGAGCGCAGGCTCCGCCTGGGGTACGTCGATGCTGTCGAGCAGCGAGTCGCCGTGACGAGCGGCGGCGGACAGCGAGTCGTTCTCGGCCTGAATCCGAACCAGCTCGGATTCAAGATCCTGAACGCGCTGCTGAAGCCGTCGCATCTCGGCGAGGACTCGGGGGTCGGAGCCGCCGACGTAACCGAGAAGCGCCTTTGCCATGATGGATGGTCCTCCACACTGAGTGACCGACCGAAGCGGTGTGGGTCGTGAGGGATTCGCACCCGCGATGTCTGCCGATATTGCCGTGCTGAGGTGGCGGACAAGCTAAGGTGCGCGGGGACTTCCAGAGTCTCACCAATTGGTTTGAGGGTCAACACGATCACATGCCGCCGGGCACCGCGAGGGCCGAGAGCACATCGGGGCGCGAGCTGCGCCGCCGCTCTCCAGAGGACCCGTAGCGGTTGGGGATCTTCCTACGCTCCGCAGCCTTCCACGGAGCGGCGCCATTCGCAACCATCAGCCGATTTCTGCTCACAGCGCGCACGGAAGGCGTGGTCAGCGGGGTGCCGGAAGAGGGCCGAACGGGGGTCACGCGGGGGCTCGCTCAGCGGATCTCGAAGCTGTCGTAACCGCCGCGCGGTGTGTCCCAGATCTCGGTGACACCGTCGACCCGCCCGGGCGTGTCGCCCTCCCGCAACCAGTCGAGCAGCTGTTCGCAGCCCGCACGCGGGCCCTCCGCGACCACCTGTACGCGGCCGTCGGCGAGGTTGGAGACAAAACCGGCGAGGCCTCCGACGCGCAGCGCGTTGGCCCGGGTGAACCACCGGAAGCCGACGCCCTGGACACGGCCGCGGACCCACGCGGTGAGGCGCACGTTGTCGTTCATGTGTGCACGTTAACGGGCTAATTGGCGCCTCGGCACATTCATCTCCTGCCGCATGGCGTACAGTCCCGGCTCAGCGAGACTCACTCACACGAGTGACACATGAGTTGCCCACACGAGCCACACATTTGACCCCTCGCGCACAAGGAAGGCAGGAGATGGGCCGCCATCGACGATCTGCCCCCGGCTCCGCGACCCCGCCCGAGGTGGGCGCCGGCCGCCACCGGGGACCGCGCCGTAGCCCTCTCGCACCGGTGAGAACTGGACTGTTGAGCGTTTCCGCCGCGATGGCGGTGGGCGCTGTGGCCATGGCCTCCGGACTGGTTCCGGGCAGCCCCTCGGGCCTCGGCGGTGCCAGTGAACCCGCCGGTCAGGTGCAGGCCGGCGGGTCGCCCGGCACCGGCCTGGAGACCCAGGACCCGGGGACGGCCTTCCCGCCGGGCGGCACCGGGACGTCGACGGGCTCCGGCGACACGAGCCCGCGGTCGCCGTCCACGACCCCTTCCAAGACGCCCTCGAAGCCCGCCGGAACGCCGTCCACGAGCCCGGCCGAGCGCCCGGGTTCCGGCAGCAAGCCCGGCGGGACCGGCGGCGGTGGCGGCGGGGACGGCTCGGATTCGGCCACTCCGTCCCGTACGCCCACCACCGACCCGGTGCCCAGCCTCCCGCCGGAGAAGCCGGACCGGACGGCGGCGGCCGAGAAGGCGGTCATCGCCCTGGTGAACCAGGAGCGGGCCACGGCCGGCTGCCGGCCGGTGACCGAGGACCGGAAACTCGCCCAGCTGGCGCAGGACTTCAGCGACGACATGGCGATACGCGACTTCTTCGACCACACCAGCCCGGACGGCGAGGACCCCTGGGACCGCGCCAAGCTCGCGGGCATCCTGGACCTGGGCGGGGAGAACATCGGGCGCGGGCAGACCACCGCGCAGGATGTGATGGACTCGTGGATGGACAGCCCCGACCACCGGGCGAACATCCTCAACTGCCAGTACACGACACTCGGCGTCGGCACGCACTTCGGCGACGACGGCCCCTGGTGGACCCAGGACTTCGGGTACTAGACACAGAGAGCGCTCACCGGACGACAGCGCGATCCAGGAGAGAGCGCTGCGCGCGTATGGTGTGTGCATGGAATGTGAACGCATCGCCGGAAGCCGCCCGGAGGAGGACGCCGCCGGGGACGAGGCCTTCGACGTGTTCGCGCGCGCCTGTCCGTCCCGCGCCACGCTGGAGCACATCACCGGCAAATGGGGCGGCCTCACCCTGACCGCACTGTACGAGAGCGGCTGCCGGTTCAACGAACTGCGGCGGCGGGTCGACGGGGTCAGCGAGAAGATGCTGTCCCAGACGCTGCACGCGCTGGAGCGGGACGGTCTGGTGCACCGCGAGGCGCAGCCGGTCAATCCACCGCGGGTGGACTACCGGCTCACCCCGCTGGGGCTCGCGGTCGCCGAACGGCTGCTCGCGCTGATCGGCCTGGTCGAGGCGCGGATGCCGGAGGTGCTGACGGCCCGGGAGGCTTACGACGGGCGGCGCACCGAGAACGCCGAGGCCCCGGCCGGGCGCGGCGGGCGCTGACAGCGCGGGCAGAAGTAGCTGGAGCGGTTCATCCAGGGGCGGCGGCGCATGGCGGTGCCGCAGCGGCGGCACGGCTCGTCCTCCCGGCCGTAGGCGTCGAGGGAGCGCTCGAAGTAGCCCGACTCGCCGTTCACATTGACGTAGAGGCTGTCGAAGCTGGTGCCGCCCACCGCCAGTGCCGCGCTCATGACATCCCGCACATGGCCGAGGAGTTCCGTGGAGCGCGGCCGGGTGAGGGTGGCGGTCGGCCGGTCGTAGTGCAGCCGGGCGCGCCACAGCGCCTCGTCGGCGTAGATGTTGCCGACGCCGCTGATCAGCGACTGGTCGAGCAGGGCGCGCTTGACGGTGGTACGGCGACGGCGCAGCGCGAGGTGGAAGGCCGCCTCGTCGAAGGCGGGGTCCAGCGGGTCGCGGGCGATGTGCGCGATGGCGTCCGGCAGCCCCTCCAGATCACCGGGGACGGAGCCGTGCAGCGAGAGGCCGCCGAAGGTGCGCTGGTCGACGAAGCGCAGCTCGGTGCCCACGTCGTCGGCGAACCGGACCCGGATGCGCAGATGCTTCTCGTCCGGGGCGTCGCCGGGCTGGACGAGCAGCTGGCCGCTCATGCCGAGGTGGGCGAGGACCGCTTCGGCGGTGTCCTCGAACGGCAGCCACAGATACTTGCCGCGGCGGCGGACCGCCTCGGCGCGACGGCCTTTCATACGGGCCGCGAAGTCCTCCGCGCCGCCCAGGTGGCGGCGTACCGCGCGGGGGTGCAGCACCTGGACCTCGTCGACCGTACGGCCGCTGATCCAGCGCTCCAGACCGCGCCGGACCACCTCGACCTCGGGCAGCTCGGGCAACGTGTCTCCTGCGACGAGGGATCACCGGCACCCCGGGCCCCGGTCGGTGACCGGGGCCCGGGGGCGGTGCCTAACGGGTGGTGGTGGCCGAGTCGGCGGCCGGGGCACTCGCGGCCTCGGCGCCTTCGGCGGCAGCCTCGGCCGTGACTTCCGCCTCGGCCGCTGCCTCCGCCTTGACCTCGGCTTCTGCCGTGACTTCGGCCTCCGCCTTGACCTCGGCTTCAGCCTCCGTCTTGGCTTCAGCCTCCGCCGTGGCTTCGGCTTCCGCCTTGGCCTTCGCCTGCGCCTCGTCGGCGGCCGCCCGGATCGCGCGCCAGGCGGCCTCGGCCGCCTGCTGCTCGGCTTCCTTCTTGCTGCGGCCGGTGCCGGTGCCGTACGCGACACCACCGACGCGGGCAGCAGCCGTGAAGGTCTTCTCGTGGTCGGGCCCGGTCTCGGAGACCAGGTATTCCGGAACCCCGAGACCCTCGGTGGCGGTCAGCTCCTGGAGGCTGGTCTTCCAGTCCAGGCCGGCGCCGAGGTTCGAGGACTTCTCGATCAGTGGGTCGAAGAGCCGGTGCACCAGTTCGGCGGCGGCGTCGAGTCCCCTGTCGAGATAGACCGCGCCGATCACCGCTTCAAGGGTGTCGGCGAGGATGGATGCCTTGTCCCTGCCCCCGGTGCCCTCTTCGCCCCGGCCGAGCCGGATGAAGGCGCCGAGGTCCAGACCCCGGCCGACCTCGGCGAGTGCGCGCGAGTTGACCACCGCGGCCCGCAGCTTGGCCAGCTGGCCCTCGGGCAGATCCGGGTGGATGCGGTACAGCGTGTCGGTGACCACCAGGCCGAGCACCGAATCCCCGAGGAATTCCAGCCGCTCGTTGGTGGGCAGACCGCCGTTCTCGTACGCGAAGGAGCGATGGGTCAGCGCACGCACCAGAAGGGCGGACTCGAGTTGATACCCGAGCCGCCCTTCCAGGATCGTGTGGGACGAGGCCTTGTCCGCCTGGACCGTATCGCCGCCGCGCTGATGACCTCCGCGAGGTTCACCCGCGCGCTTGCGGGACGGCGTGCTGGCGTCCGACATAGAGCCTGTCACCCGCCGATCAGACCTCGAGGACCTGGCGGCGGTTGTAGGTGCCGCAGCTCGGGCACGCGATGTGCTGCAGCTTCGGCTCGTGGCAGCGCTCGCACGCCACCAGGGTGGGGACCGCAGCCTTCCACTGCGACCGGCGGTGGCGCGTGTTGCTGCGCGACATCTTCCGCTTCGGAACAGCCACGGCTACTTCTCCTGTGGGTCATCCCCGCGCTGGCGGGGGGCGTTGTCCTTCTCGCCGTCCTGAATGGACCCGGCGAGTTCCTGCAATGCCGCCCAACGGATGTCGACGGCTTCGTGGTGGTGGTCCGGGTCGTCCACGAGCCGTGCGCCGCAATCGGCACACAGCCCGGGGCAGTCCTCCCGGCACACCGGCTGCAGCGGCAGTGAGAGCACCACCGCGTCGCGCAGCACCGGTTCGAGGTCGAACAGGTCGGCCTCGAGGAAGAGCGTGTCCTCCTCCTCGGCGTCGTCGCCGGTGTCCGCTTCGCGGCTCCGGTCGTCGGCGTCGGGGTAGGAGTACATCTCCTGGAAATCCGCTTCGAGCTCTCGCTCCAGCGGCTCCAGACACCTTACGCACTCCCCCGTGAGCGGTGCACGGGCGGTGCCTGTGACAAGCACCCCTTCCATGACCGACTCCAGGCGGAGCTCAAGCTCCACGGTCGCGCCTTCCCGCACCCCGATGACCTCGACACCGAGATCCTTGGGGGCCGCCACGGAGCGGGAGACCCGCTTCAGCGCACCAGGACGCCGCCCCAGCTCGCGTGTGTCGAACACGAGGGGGGCACGGTGGTCGAGGCGGGCGTTCAGGGCTTCCTGCTTTCTACGCTGCGGCGGGCCGCCCGGCATGGACTTGAAGCGGGCAGCCGAGATCGCGGACGTACTCGCGACCGAAGAGCCAGGATACTGGACGGGTCGCTCCAGGCCCAATCGGGTCCAGAGCCGCTCTAGCGTCCCTGCTCGTACTGACGCAGCTGATCGAGGTCGATCATGCTCGTGTCGAACAGGCTGGTCTCGTCGAGCGCCGCTCCCGGCTGCTGCGGGGAGTACGGAGGCTGCTGTGGCGCTTGCGGGTGCTGCTGCTGGACGTAGCCGTTCGGGTCGTAGCCCTGGGGCTGCTGCCAGCCGTACGCGTCCTGCTGCGGGTAGCCCGCCTGCTGGGCGTAGGGGTCCGGCTGCTGGACGTAGCCCTGCTGCTGATAGCCGTACGCATCCTGCTGCGAGTAGCCCGCGGCGGCGTAGTACCCGGCGTCGGCCGCGGCCTGGTCCATCGCCACGGGGTCCATCACGCCAGGGTTCATCGCGGCGGGGTCCATCGCAGCGGGGTCCATCACGCCGGGCTGGACGGCCGCGGGCTGGATGACGACGGGCTGGATGACGGCGGGCTGGATGACGGGCTGCTGCGCGGGCGCGGGCTGCACGGCGGCGCCCTGGGACTGGGCCAGCCCCGCGTAGTAGTCGTCGTCGCTGGTCCGCAGGGCTTGGGCGGCCGCGTCCTGGGCGTCCATATGGGCGCCCAGCTCATCGGCCGGGCGGGAGCCAAGCAGCTTCTGCCGACCGCGGCCGACCGCCTCCAGGGTCTTGCCGAGGACCGCGGAGACGGCCCCCAGCTTGGTGTCCACGTACTCGTCGGCGCGCTGCCGCAGGGTGTGCGGGTCGGCGCTGCGCTCCGGCTCGTCGTCCATGCCGTCGCCGCCGGGCACCCGGCCGAGCAGCTTGTCGCGGCCGCGGTCCACCGACCCGACGGTCTTGGTCAGCACGACCTCGAAGTTGGCGAGCTTGCTGTCGACGTAGTCGTCGGCCTCGGCGCGGATCTCCTCGGCCTCCCGGCGGGCCTCCCCGAGAATCCGGTCGGCCTCCTCCTGGGACGTGCGGGCCACCTCGGTCTCCGAGCTCAGCCGGGCGCGCTCGGCGTGCGCGGACTCGATGATCCGCGTCGCCTCCTGGCGGGCGTCGTCCACCATCCGGTCCCGTCCGCCGATCAGCTCCTCCGCGTGGGCGAGGGAGTCGGGGAGCGCGGCGCGCACCTCTTCGAGCATGGCGAGCAGGTCGGCGCGGTTGACCATGCACGAGGCCGACATGGGCATGGCCCGGGCGCTGCCGACGGCGCTCACGATCTCGTCGAGCTTCTTCTGCACGTCCACCTTGGGTGCTCGCAGTCTGAGTCGGAGGGGATGAGACGGGACCGACTGTACGGCCAGCGGGCGCCTGCCCGACACCCGCTGACACGCCGTCAGTGGTCAGCCGCGGTCACGTCCGCCGGAGCCGGTCGCCCAGCGCCTCCAGGACCAGTGGGGGCACCAGGTGGGAGATGTCGCCGCCCCAGGCCGCGACCTCCTTGACCAGGCTGGAGGAGAGGAAGCTGTAGGTGGGGTTGGTGGGCACGAAGAGGGTCTCCACGCCCGACAGGCCGTTGTTCATCTGGGCCATCTGCAGCTCGTAGTCGAAGTCGCTGACGGCCCGCAGCCCCTTGACGATGGCGGGGATGTCGCGCTGCTTGCAGAAGTCCACGAGCAGCCCGTGGAAGGCCTCGACCTGCACATTGCCGTACTCGGCGGTGGTCTGGCGGAGGAGATCCATCCGCTCCTCCACCGTGAACAGTCCCTGCTTGGACTTGTTGATCATCACGGCGACGTGGACGACGTCATAGAGCTTGGACGCTCGGCCGATGATGTCCAGGTGCCCATTGGTGACGGGGTCGAAGGACCCCGGACAGACTGCGCGGCGCAACGGAAGTTCCTCGCTCTCGGGTCCGGTCATGACGCGTTGTCGCACGTCGAGGCGGCGCGACCGTACCAAAGCGTGCCCTCGCCGTAACGACGGGACCGCAGTCCCTCGAATCCGGCCGGCCACCCGAACTCCCCGCCTCTGGTGCTGCGCTCCACGGTGACCAGCACATCCGGTGCGAGCCAGCCTTTGCCACGGAGTGTGAGCAGGATCTCGCGGAGATCGTCGTCGGTGACGGCGTAGGGCGGGTCCAGGAAGACGACGTCGTACGGGCCGGTGGCCGGGGGCGGGCCGCCGACGGCCGCCTCGGCCTTCGCGGTCCGCAGCTCGGCGCCGGGCAGCCCCAGCACCCGGACGTTCTCCCGGATGGTGCGGGCGGCACGCGCGTCCGACTCGACCAGCAGCACATGGGCCGCGCCCCGGGACAGCGCCTCCAGGCCGACCGCGCCCGAGCCGCCGTACAGATCGAGGACGCGGGCCCCGCTCAGCGAGCCGAGGAGCGACTCCCAGGTGGAGAACAGGCCCTCGCGCGCCCGGTCCGAAGTGGGTCGGGTGCCGTTTCCCGGCGGTACGGCCAGGCGGCGTCCGCCGGCCGCACCGGCGATCACGCGGGTCATGGGTGTGGCAGTCCTTCGCGGTGGTCGTCTCGGTGGATCGGGGCGGTGGCTCGGGGCGGTGCTCGTCGCGGTAGTTGTCTCGGTGGATCGGGCAAGCGGCGGGTGGTACACCGTGTACGCGCCGGGTCGCCGCCCCTCCACGATATGGCGTCCCGCGCCGCACGGGACCCCCCGCGCGGCGCCCGGCGGCTCATCCCTTGTCGAGGAATTCCTCCCGCTCCTTGTCCAGCAGGGCGTCCAGCGCGGTGCGCAGCTCCGGGTAGCCGGTCAGCTCGGGGTCGGCCGCGACGATCGCGGTGGCCTCCTCCCGGGCGGCGGCGATGACCTCCTCGTCGTCGATGACGGCGAGCACCCGCAGCGAGGAGCGGACACCGGACTGGGCCTGGCCGAGGACATCGCCCTCGCGGCGCTGCTCCAGGTCGATCCGGGACAGCTCGAAGCCGTCGAGCGTGGCCGCGACCGAGCCGAGCCGCCCACGGGCCGGGCTCGCCTCGGGCATCTCCGTCACCAGCAGACACAGCCCCGGGGCCGACCCCCGCCCGACCCGGCCGCGCAGCTGGTGCAGCTGGGAGACGCCGAACCGGTCGGCGTCCATGATCACCATGGCGGTGGCGTTGGGGACGTTGACGCCCACCTCGATGACGGTCGTGGCGACCAGCACGTCCACCCCGCCCGCGGCGAAGCGACGCATCACCTCGTCCTTGGCCTCCGGCGCCATCCGGCCGTGCAGCACTTCCACCCGCAGGTCGCGCAGCGGGCCGGTGGCGAGCTGGTCGGCGACGTCGAGGACCGCGAGCGGCGGGCGCTTCTCCGCCTCGTCCTCGGCGGTCTTCTCCTTCGCCGCCTTGGTCCCGCTCTCCTGGCCCCCCTCGTCCTCGTTGTCGCCGATGCGCGGGCACACCACATACGCCTGGTGTCCGCCCGCCACCTCCTCCCGCACCCGCTCCCAGGTCCGGGCCAGGAAGTGCGGCTTGTCCTTGGCGGGCACCACATGGGAGGCGATCGGGGAACGGCCGGCCGGCAGCTGGTCCAGGACGGAGGTCTCCAGGTCGCCGAAGACGGTCATCGCGACCGTCCGCGGGATCGGGGTGGCCGTCATCACCAGCAGATGCGGCGGCTGCTTGCCCTTGGAGCGCAGGGCGTCGCGCTGCTCGACGCCGAAGCGGTGCTGCTCGTCGACCACCACCAGGCCCAGGTCGTGGAACTGGACCTTGTCCTCGATCAGGGCATGGGTGCCGATCACGATCCCGGCCTCGCCGGTGACCAGGTCCAGCAGCGCCTGGCGGCGGGCCGCGGTCCCCATGGAGCCGGTGAGCAGCACGACCTTGGTGCCCTGCTCGGCGCCCCCGAGCATTCCTCCCTCGGCCAGCTCGCCCATCATCTCCGTGATCGAACGGTGGTGCTGCTGGGCGAGGACCTCGGTCGGCGCGAGCATCGCCGCCTGGCCCCCGGCGTCGACGACGCTGAGCATCGCGCGCAGCGCGACCAGCGTCTTGCCGGACCCCACCTCGCCCTGGAGCAGCCGGTGCATGGGGTGGTCGGTGGCCAGTTCGGCGAAGATCTCGGCGCTGACCCGCTGCTGGCCGTCGGTCAGGGTGAACGGCAGCCGGGCGTCGAAGGCGTCCAGCAGACCGCCGTCC
The DNA here is from genome assembly GCF_040629205.1 of Streptomyces sp. NPDC005962. NCBI lineage: Bacteria > Bacillati > Actinomycetota > Actinomycetes > Kitasatosporales > Streptomycetaceae > Streptomyces > Streptomyces sp. NPDC005962. Next base: position 121,786 of record NZ_JBEXVE010000009.1, read on the forward strand.
ACCGGCCTGCGGGGCGCCGCGGGCGCCGTCGCGTCGGCCTGGCGGCGGCGGGCGAGAGCGACCTGAAGGACGAACGCCTCGTCCCACTTGAGCCGGTCGCGCGCGGCGGCGATGTCGGCCTTGGTGCGCGGGCGGTGGACGCGGCGCAGCGCCCCGGGCAGCGTGGCCAGCCCGCGGCCCTCGCGGAGGCTTTCGGGCAGCGGGTCGATCAGCCCGGCCAGCACGGTGTCCTCCTGGCCCGCCGGGCCCAGCACGGTGTCGACCGCCTGCTGGATCTGCCAGGACTCCATCTGCTTGCAGGCCGGGTACAGCGGCAGCAGCTGGTTGGCGAACGCCTCCACGTCATCCGAGCCGCTGTCCGCGCGCAGCAGCTTGAAATCGGGGTGCGCCAGCTGCCGCTTGTGGTTGAAGACCGAGACCTTCCCGGCGAACATGGCGCGGCTGCCGGGCAGCAGTTCGGAGCGCGGCTTGTGGACGCCCTTGCCGAAGAAGACGAGCTGGAGACGGCCGCTGCCGTCGGTGATGGTGACCTCCAGCCGCTGGCCCCGGCCGCTGTTGAACTTGTGCACCCGCGCGTCCGCGACCTGCGCGACGACGGTCACATGCTCGTCCAGCGGCAGATCGGCCAGGCGCGTCAGCTCGCCGCGCTCCGCGTACCGCCGCGGGTAGTGGTGCAGCAGGTCGCCGACCGTGTGCAGGCCGAGGTGCTCGGCCATCACCTTCGCGGTGTTGCCGCCGAGGACTTTCTTCAGGGGTTCATCCAGCACGGGCACGCGGTCCATTGCACACCACACCACCGACAACCGGGGCCATTCACGGGGTCATGCCCGAGATCACGCTCAGAACATGCCCGGGATCATTCGACGCCTATGATCAGCGGCGCGGAGGGCTGGCCGCCCCGGTAGACGATCGTGTCGACGGCGAAATGGCCCTCCCGTACGTGCCGCTCCAGCCGCTCGGCGATCTCGTCCGGGAGGTCCGCGCCGAGCACCAGCGTGACCATCTCCCCGCCCGCGGCCAGCATCCGGTCCAGGACCGTCTCGGCGGTCGGGGCCAGTTCGGTGCCGATCACCGCCACGTCGCCGTCGATCAGGCCCAGGACGTCCCCGGCCTGGCAGACCCCGGCCATGGTCCAGGACCGGTGTTCGGCGACGGCCAGTTCGGCGCAGCGGGTGGCGCCCGCGGCGGAGGTCATCGCGACGACGTCCTCGTCGAAGCTGCGGGCGGGCTCGTGCACGGCGAGCGCGGCGATGCCCTGGACCGGGGAGCGGGTGGGGATGACGGCGACCCGTACGCCCTCGGCGCGGGCCTGCGCGGCGGCGGCCGCCGCCGGGTGGCGCAGCTCGGCGTCGTTGGGCAGCAGCACCACCTCGCGGGCGTGGGCCCGCCGGATCGCCTCGGCCAGCTCACCGCCGCCGGGCGGCTTCCCCTGTTCGGCGGCGACCACGGTGGCACCGGCCTCGGCGCACAGCGCGGCCAGCCCGTCGCCGGGGACGACGGCGACCACCGCACGGGACGCGCGCTCACCGGACGGCCGGTCCGGCCGCCGCTCGGGGCGGCCCGGCCGGGGGCGGCCGGGCTCGGGGGCGGCGGGCCGTCGCTCGGCGGGGGCGTCGAAGTGGGTGATGCGGATGCGGTACGGGCGTCCGGCCCGGATGCCCGCCTCCACGGCGGCGCCCGCGTCGTCCACATGGACGTGGACGTTCCACAGCCCGTCGCCGCCGACGATCACGAGCGAGTCACCGAGTGCGTCCAGCCGCTCGCGCAGGGCGGCGACGGCGACGTCGTCGGCTTCCAGGAGGTAGATCACCTCGAACGCGGGCCCGTCGGCGGAGCAGTCCACCGGCCCGGGCTCCCCGGAGGCCACGGGCGCGGAGGCGGGCGCGGGGATGGCGGAGGCGGCGGGCGGCGCCGCCGGGGGTTCGCCGGAGAGCGCCTCGGCGAGCCCGCCCACCACCGTGACCAGGCCGTAGCCGCCCGCGTCGACGACGCCCGCGCGGGCCAGGACGTCGAGCTGCCCGGGGGTCTCCTGGAGCGCGGCGCGCGCCCCTTCGTACGCCGCGCGCGCCACCGCGCCGACGTCCCCGGTGGCCCGCTCCGCGCCCTCGGCCGCGGCCACGGCCACGGTCAGCACGGTCCCCTCGACGGGATGCGCGACGGCCAGGTACGCCAGGTCGACCGCGCGCCGCAGGGCCCGCCGCAGCCCGTCCGCCTCGTCGCCGCTCCCCGTTGTACCGCCGCTCCCCGTAGTACCGCCGCTCTCCGCGGCACCCTCCTCGGCCAGGACGTCCGCCATGCCGCGCAGCAGCTGGGCCAGGATGGTGCCGGAGTTGCCGCGCGCGCCGATCAGCGCGCCATGGGCCATGGCGCGCACCACATCGGCGAGGCTGGGGCGGGCGGCACCGGCCGAGGCGGGGTGACGGTCGAAGGCGGCGTCGACCGCCTGCGCGGCGGACTCGACGGTCAGATACAGATTGGTGCCGGTGTCACCGTCCGCGACCGGATAGACGTTGATCGCGTCGATGTCCTCACGGGCCCGGCCCAGCGCGTCCAGCGCGAGCCCGCACCAGATCCGTACCGCATCGGCGTCGAGCGTGTGCGGCACGTACGTTCTCCTCGGGACGGTGAGGGATGACTCATGGGCGGGGTCGGGCATCGCGTCATCGAGGCTAGTCGGCGCCCTCCGCGGGTGCGGGGGCAGCCATGATAGTTTCGTTGTACGGGAGTGGCCGTTGTATGCTGCTCCGGTTGCCCGATGAGAGTCGGGCTATTCCCCCTGGCGCCGCCGGTCTTTCACGATCCTGGCTACGCCGGGGTTCCGTTCAAGTTTCTGTCTCCTCGCGGGAAGCGAGGCTGACCCGTCTTTGGAGTAACCCGTGGCTGCCAACTGCGACGTCTGCGGCAAGGGGCCGGGCTTCGGCAACAACATCTCGCACTCGCACCGCCGCACCCGCCGTCGTTGGAACCCCAACATCCAGACGGTGCGCGCTGTGGTCGGTCGGACCCCGAAGCGGCTCAATGTCTGCACCTCGTGCATCAAGGCCGGCAAGGTCTCGCGCTAGGCGCACGCCTTCCCCCGCGTAAGCGGGGTTGCCGGTTGCCGAGGCCGGTCCACACATGACAGTGGACCGGCCTTTACGCATGCCCGCTGCGCGGGGATCTGCGGACGCGTCCGCTACGCGCGGGGCTCGGCCGTCAGCCAGGCGTGGTCCACCGGGCCGATGCCCGTGCCCAGGGGGAAGCCCGCCGCGATCGCGCCCGTGACGTACTCCTTGGCCGCCGCGGCGGCCGCCGGGACCGCCATGCCGCCCGCGAGGTAGGTGGCGATCGCCGAGGCGAGGGTGCAGCCGGTGCCGTGGGTGTGGCGGTTGTCGTAGCGGGGCGCCCGCAGCCAGTGCTCCTCGGTGCCGTCGGTGAGCAGGTCCACCGCTTCGCCCGGCAGATGGCCGCCCTTGATCAGCGCCCAGCGCGGGCCGAAGTCCAGCACCGCGCGCGCCGCCCGCCGCAGATCGCCCTCCGAACGGGCCCGGATGCCGGTCAGCTGGGCTACCTCGTCCAGGTTGGGGGTGGCGACGGTGGCGGTGGGCAGCAGCTTGGTGCGGACCGCGTCCAGCGCCTCGGCGGCCAGCAGCGGATCGCCGTGCTTGGAGACCCCGACCGGGTCCACGACCACCGGCGCGGGCAGCCCCGCGAGCAGCCCGGAGACGGTCTCGACCAGCTCGGCCGTGGCCAGCATGCCCGTCTTGACCGCCTGGACGCCGATGTCGTCCACCACGCTGCGGAACTGGGCGCGAACCGCCTCCGCGGGCAGCTCCCAGGCGCCCTGGACGCCCTGGGAGTTCTGCGCCGTCACCGCGGTGAGCACGCTCATCCCGTGCGCGCCCAGGGCCAGCATCGTCTTCAGGTCGGCCTGGATGCCCGCACCGCCGCCGGAGTCCGATCCGGCGACGGTGAGGACGCGGACGGGCGCCCGGTGGTCACGAGGGACGCGGGGGACGCGAGAGGCATCGGTAGACATGGCCATACGGCCGAATCTACTCGGCGTCCTGGTCATCCCCGAAATGGTCCCAGCCCGCGTGCGCCCAGGGCGCCCCGTCGACCGTCACCTGCGGCAGCGCCGACGGGTTGAGCACCGCGCCGATGACCTTCCAGCGGGCGGGCAGCTTCACGTCGGACGGGAAGGTGGCCACGATCGCGTGGTCCTCTCCCCCGCTGAGCACCCACTGGATCGGGTCGACGCCCACCGCCTGACCGATGTCCGACATCTGTGAGGGGATGTCGATGTCCCCCGAGCGCAGATCGATACGGACCTGGCTGGCCTCGGCGATGTGCCCGAGGTCGGCCACCAGCCCGTCGCTGACGTCGGTCATGGCGGTCGCGCCGAGCCCGGCGGCGGCCGGTCCCGCGTGGTACGGCGGCTCCGGGCGGCGGTGCGCCTCGACGAAGGCGCGCGGTGAGCGGAAGCCGCGCGAGAGCACCGCGTGTCCGGCGGCCGACCAGCCCAGCCAGCCGGTGACGGCGACAACGTCGCCCGGCCGGGCACCGGATCGGGTGACCGGCTCATGGTTGCGCAGATCGCCCAGGGCGGTGATGGCGATGGTGATGGCGTCTCCGCGCACCACGTCGCCGCCGACCACCGCGGCGCCCGCCACCTGGCATTCGTCGCGGATGCCGTCCATCATCTCGGCCGGCCAGGTCACCGGCAGATCGGCGGGCACCACCAGGCCCAGCAGCAGCGCGGTCGGCACCGCGCCCATGGCCGCGATGTCCGCGAGGTTCTGCGCGGCGGCCTTGCGGCCGACGTCATAGGCGGTGGACCAGTCCCGGCGGAAGTGCCTGCCCTCCAGCAGGACGTCCGTACTGGCCACCACCCTGCGGTCCGGTGCGGCCACGACCGCGGCGTCGTCACCGGGCCCCAGCTTCACCGCCGGGGTGGTGGTGAGCCGGGAGGTGAGCTCTCTGATGAGCCCGAACTCCCCCAACTCGCCCACGGTGCCCTTCATCGCATTGCCCCTTCGTGCTCGTGGCCCTCTGCCCGCCCCGCCGCGCACGCCGCGCGGGTCTCCCCGCGCCGCGTGGCGACGCGGTACCGTGGCGTCCCTTCTCCCCACATGATCCTCGTAGCCGCCCTGGAGGTTCCGTGGTACAGGCGTACATCCTGATCCAGACCGAGGTCGGTAAGGCGTCGACCGTCGCCGACGTCATCGCCAAGCTCCCGGGGGTGATACAGGCCGAGGACGTCACGGGTCCGTACGACGTGATCGTGCGCGCCCAGGCCGAGACGGTCGACGAGCTCGGCCGCATGGTGGTCGCGAAAGTCCAGCAAGTGGAAGGGATCACGCGCACGCTCACCTGCCCGGTGGTCCATATCTAGATCCAGCTCCCCCGAACGGCCGCCGCCGGGCCCAGCCGCGCCCGCGGCGGCCCGGCGCGGGCGCGGCTAGCGCAGTCCCGTGGAGCGGCGCAGCGCGGCCTGGATGAGCCGGTCCACCAGCTCGGGGTAGCTCACGCCGCTCTCCTGCCACATCCGCGGGTACATGGAGATCGGCGTGAAGCCGGGCATCGTGTTGACCTCGTTGATCACGAACTCGCCGCTGTCCAGCAGGAAGAAGTCGGCGCGCACCAGGCCCTCGCAGGACACCGCGTCGAACGCGCGCACCGCCAACTCCTGGACCCGCCCGGTCTGCTCCGCGGTGAGCGGCGCCGGCACGACGCCGGGGGCCGCGTCGATGTACTTGGCCTCGAAGTCGTAGAAGTCGTGGGTGGAGACCGGGGGGATCTCGGCGGGCACGCTGGCCCGCGGCCCGTCCTCGAATTCCAGCACCCCGCACTCGATCTCGCGGCCACGCAGCAGCGCCTCCACGATGACCTTCGGGTCGTGGCGCCGGGCCTCCTCGATGGCCTCGTCCAGCCGCTCCGGGCCGTCGACCTTGGTGATGCCGATGGAGGAACCGGCCCGCGAGGGCTTCACGAACACCGGCCAGCCGTGCTCGGCGGCGAAGTCGGTGATCCTGGTGCGGGCGGCGGCGGGGTCCCGCTCCCAGTCGCGGGGGCGGATCACCTCGTACGGGCCGACGGGCAGCCCGAAGGAGAGGAACACCCGCTTCATGTACTCCTTGTCCATGCCGACGGCGGAGGCCAGCACCCCGGCGCCCACATAGGGCACCCCGGACAGCTCCAGCAGCCCCTGGAGGGTGCCGTCCTCGCCGTAGGGGCCGTGCAGCATGGGGAAGACGACGTCGACGTCGCCGAGGGCCTTGGGCACCGCGCCCGGCTCGCTGTAGACGACCTCGCGGCTGCCCGGGTCGACCGGCAGCACGACCGACCCCTCCACGGACTCGGCGAGCCGTTCGACGCTGGGGAGCTGCCGGTCCGCGATGGCCATCCGCTCGGGGGCGTCGGCGGTCAGCGCCCAACGGCCGTCCGCCGTGATGCCGATCGGCAGCACGTCGTACTTCTCGCGGTCGATGGCGCGCAGCACGGCTCCCGCGGTGACCACGGAAATGGCGTGCTCGGAGCTGCGTCCGCCGAAGACGACGGCGACGCGCGGCTTCCGCGACCGGCCGGAGGAGGAAGCCGGGACAGGGCTTGAGGAAGGAGTCTGGCTGCTCATATCGCGTTGAGGTTACCTTGCGGTTCGGACGGCGTCAGTGCCGCTCGGCCTTCGCGCTGCGCGACATCAGTTCTTTGAGCGCGACCAGCGGCTGTTTGCCGTCATGGACGATGCCCACCACGGTCTCGGTGATCGGCATGTCGACGTCGTGGCGCCGGGCGAGATCCGCTACGGACTCGCACGACTTGACGCCCTCCGCCGTCTGCCGGGTGACCGCGATCGTCTCCTCCAGTGTCATGCCGCGGCCCAGGTTGGTGCCGAAGGTGTGGTTGCGGGAGAGCGGCGAGGAGCAGGTGGCGACCAGGTCGCCCATGCCCGCCAGGCCCGCGAAGGTGTGGGCGTCGGCGCCCATCGCCAGGCCCAGTCGGGTCGTTTCGGCGAGCCCGCGGGTGATGAGGGACGCCTTCGCGTTGTCGCCGAGGCCCATGCCGTCCGCGATGCCGACGGCCAGCGCGATGACGTTCTTCACCGCGCCGCCGAGTTCGCAGCCGACCACGTCGGTGTTGGTGTACGGGCGGAAGTAAGGGGTGTGGCACGCGGTCTGGAGGCGGCGCGCCACGTCCTCGTCCCGGCAGGCCACCACGGAGGCCGCGGGCTGCCGGGCGGCGATCTCCTTGGCGAGGTTGGGGCCGGTGAGCACCGCGACGCGCTCCGCGGGCGCCTGGGCGACCTCCGCGATGACCTCGCTCATCCGCTTGGCCGTGCCGAGTTCGACGCCCTTCATCAGGGACACCAGCACGGTGTCGGCGGGCAGCAGCGGGGCCCAGGCGGCGAGGTTGCCGCGCAGCGTCTGGGAGGGCACGGAGAAGACGGTGAACTCGGCGCCGCGCGCGGCCTCGGCCGGGTCGGTGGTGGCCCGTACCCCGTCGGGGAGGCGGATGCCGGGGAAGTAGTCGGGATTGGTGCGGCCGGTGTTGATGGCCTCGACGACATCGGGCCGGCGGCCCCACAGCGTCACCTCGCAGCCGGCGTCGGCGAGCACCATCGCGAAGGCGGTGCCCCAGGAGCCGGTGCCGTAGACGGCGCAGCGCGTCACTTGCTCTCCTCTTCGGCCACGGGGGCCACGGGGCGTTCGGCCACGGGGCGCGGCTGATGGGCGGCGTGGGGCCGGTCGGCGGCGTACGGCTGGTCAGTGGCGTACGGCTGGTCGGCGGTGACGTCGGCCGCCCGGGCGGGCACCTGCTCGCCGCGGACCTCGCCGAGGAGTTCGGTGACCGCGGCCATGATGGTGTCGGTGGCCGCCCGCAGCACGTCGGCGGTGGCCTCCTGGCCGTAGTACTCGGAGAGGTCCACCGGCGGGCCCGCCTGCACCTTGAGGGTCTTGCGCGGGAAGAGCCGGACCCGCCGTTCCTTGGCGTACGGCGGGACGGCCTCGTTGGCGCCCCACTGGGCGACCGGGATGACCGGGGCCTTGGTGAGCAGGGCGACCCGGGCGGCGCCGGTCTTGCCGCGCATCGGCCACATGTCGGGGTCGCGGGTCAGGGTGCCCTCGGGGTAGAAGGCCACGCACTCGCCGCTGTTGATGGCGTCGACGGCGGCCCGGAAGGCGTCGGCCGCGTCGGTCGACTCGCGGTAGACGGGGATCTGCCGGGTGCCGCGCAGCATCGTGCCCATGAAGCCGCCCTTGAAGAGGGCGGCCTTGGCCAGGAAGCGGGGCACGCGTCCGGTGTTGTACTGGAAGTGCGCGTAGGAGAGCGGGTCGAGATACGAGTTGTGGTTGACCGCGGTGATAAAACCGCCGTCGGCCGGAATGTGCTCCATTCCGCGCCAGTCCCGCTTGAACAGAACCACCATCGGCGGTTTCACCATGACCGCCGCCATGCGGTACCAGAAGCCGATTCTGCGGCCGGACACTCGGAACATCCTCCTCTTGGACCCTGCTGACCTGCTGGCTTGCTGCCGTCCGGGCAGCCGCACAAGTGTCGCTCCAGGTACTCGGTCTGTCGAGGACACCGTAACCCCGGCACGTACGGGACGAGCCGGGCAGCAGGCGAGAATGGGGCCCGTGGGAAGAAACGCAAGCCCAGTGGCGTGGACGCTGGTGGTGCCGCTGAAGCCCTTGTCGCGCGCGAAGTCCAGGCTCTCCGACGCCGCCGGGGACACCCTGCGGCCGGGTCTCGCGCTGGCGTTCGCCAAGGACACGGTGGGAGCGGCGCTGGCCGGTCGCCGGGTCGGCGGGGTGACCGTGGTCACGGACGATCCGCTCGCCGGGCGCGAGCTGGCGGCCCTCGGTGCCCGGATCGTGCCCGATACGCCGGGGCGCGGGCTGAACGCGGCGCTCGCGCACGGCGCCCGGACGGTGCGGGAGGACCGCCCCAGCGCCTCCGTGGCGGCGCTGAACGCCGATCTCCCGGCACTGCGGACGGCCGACCTCGACCAGGTGCTCGAAGTCGCCGCGGGCTTCCCACGCGCCTTTCTGGCGGACGCGGCGGGGGTCGGTACGACACTCCTCGCGGCGGCGCGGGGCACCGGCCTCGCCCCCGCCTTCGGAGGCGCCTCCCGGACCCGCCACCGGGCGTCCGGCGCATACGAGATCGAGCTGCCCGGGGTCGATTCGGTGCGGCGCGACGTGGACACCGGCGAGGATCTGCGCGCGGCCCTGGCGCTGGGCGTGGGCACCCACACGGCCCGGCTGTGCGGCACTCCCCGCCCGCCCGGCCCACGGGCCGCGCTGCCGGGGACATAACGCCGCCGGAGGCGGCAAGAGGGATGCCCCGCGGGGAGGACGCGGGCGGTGCGCACTAGGCTGGCGGGTATGCAGGGAACGGCCTACACCTACGACCCCGACGCCCGTACGGGCAGTGTGCTGCTCGACGACGGCACGCCCGTGCCCTTCGACGCGGCGGCCTTCGACGCCGGGGGGCTGCGACTGCTGCGGCCGGGGCAGCGGGTGCGGATCGAGGTGACGGGCGAGGGTGCCGACCGGCGCGTCGTCCTCGTCACCCTGCAGACGTTCTGAAGGCGTCCTGAAGGCGTTCTGAAGGCGTTCCGAGGCCCCCGGCGGGGGTTCCCGGGTCCATGACGCACCGCGGGCCGGGCTCCCTCGGGGAGCCCGGCCCGGCGCGTGAACGGTGCCGCTGTGCGCCGTCTGCTAGCGCTTCCTGGCGGTCGTGGTCTTCTTGGCGGGGGCCTTGCGCGCGGTGGTCTTGCGCGCCGGGGCCTTCTTCGCCGCGGCCTTCTTGGCGGTCGTCTTCTTCGCCGGAGCCGCCTTCTTGGCGGTGGCCTTGGCCGCCGGGGCCTTCTTGGCGGGCGCCTTCTTCGCCGCGGCCTTCTTGGCGGCGGCGGCCTTCTTCGCCGGAGCCGCCTTCTTGGCGGTGGCCTTCTTGGCCGCGGCCTTCTTCGCGGCGACCTGGAGGCTGCCCTTGGGCGCCTTCTTCACGGCCACCTCGCCGCCCCGCGGCAGCTTCTTCGAACCGCTCACCAGGTCCTTGAAGCCCTGGCCCGCGCGGAAACGGGGCACCGAGGTCTTCTTGACCCGGACCCGCTCCCCGGTCTGCGGGTTACGGGCGTACCGGGCAGGCCGTTCCACCTTCTCGAACGAACCGAAACCGGTGACCGAAACTCGATCCCCGCTGACCACCGCACGGACGACGGCGTCCAGTACCGCGTCGACCGCGTCGGCGGCCTGCTGTCGTCCGCCGACCTTGTCTGCAATCGCTTCTACGAGCTGCGCCTTGTTCACGTCTTCCCCTTCGGAGACATTGCTAGAACGAATGTGTTCAAGCTTTTTCGCACGTTAGGCAGATATATACCGCAAATCAAACACGAAACGGGCTAATCACCCTTGTGCCGCAACGCACTCGGTCGTCACGGACTTCGGCCGGAGTCGGGATCTTCGGGGAAACGCCCCTCGTCGAGGTCGTTCATCAACCGCTCCAGACGCCTTGCCGCGTCTGCGAGATCGTGTTTTGACGCTGCCGTGATCACCAGCAGCTTCCGGGACAGCGCCATCCGTACGCCCTCCGGGACTTGCAGTGTGCGCACCCTTGTGTGCGCTTCCTTGAGCCGGGCGGCGACAAGACCGTAGAGCTCGAGTTGGCCGTCGCGTTCCATGCACTGATTGTGCCATCTGAGGCGAGTTGTCGCTTCACGGGGCCTCAACATGACGATGCGCCGCCAGTCCGAGGACTGGCGGCGCATCATGCCAAACCCGCTCTGTGCAGGGGAAACCGGGGGGTCAGGCCACTGTCGTGCTGGGCTTGAAGGAGGGACGACCACCCTCGTACGCGGCGATGTCGGCCTCCTCCCTGAGGGTGAGGCTGATGTCATCCAGCCCCTCCAGGAGTCGCCACCGGGCGTTCTCGTCAAGCTCAAAATCAGCCGTGATTCCCTCGGCTCGAACCTGACGGTCGACGAGGTCCACGGTGACCTCCGCGGTGGGGTCCGACTCGACCAGCTTCCACAGCCGGTCCACGGTCTCCTGCGGCAGGACAACGGTCAGCAGCCCGTTCTTGAGGGAGTTGCCGCGGAAGATGTCGGCGAAGCGCGGGGAGATCACAGCCTTGAAGCCGTAGTTCTGCAGCGCCCACACCGCGTGCTCGCGCGAGGAGCCGGTGCCGAAGTCGGGGCCGGCCACCAGGACCGTGCCGCCCTTGTGCTCGGCCTTGTTGAGCACGAACTCCGGGTCCTTGCGCCAGGCCTCGAACAGCCCGTCCTCGAAACCGTCGCGGGTGACCTTCTTGAGCCAGTGCGCCGGGATGATCTGGTCCGTGTCCACGTTGCTGCGGCGCAGCGGAACGGCCCGGCCGGTGTGCGTGGTGAATGCTTCCATGGCTGCTCAGACCCCCACGGGAACGGTGACGTCGGCGTCGGACAGGTCGGCGGGCGAGGCCAGGTGGCCGAGCACCGCGGTGGCGGCGGCGACCTGCGGCGAGACCAGGTGGGTACGGCCGCCCTTGCCCTGCCTGCCCTCGAAGTTGCGGTTGGACGTGGACGCCGAGCGCTCACCGGGGGCGAGCTGGTCGGGGTTCATGCCCAGGCACATCGAACAGCCCGCGTGCCGCCACTCGGCGCCGGCCTGGGTGAAGACCTTGTCCAGCCCCTCCTCCACGGCCTGCAGCGCGACCCGCACCGAGCCCGGGACCACCAGCATCCGCACCCCGTCGGCCACCGAACGGCCGTACAGGATCGACGCGGCGGCGCGCAGGTCCTCGATGCGGCCGTTGGTGCAGGAGCCGACGAAGACGGTGTCGACCTTGATGTCGCGCAGCGGCTGACCGGCCGTCAGACCCATGTACTCCAGGGCCTTCTCGGCGGCGAACTTCTCGCTGGCGTCCTCGAAGGTGGCCGGGTCCGGTACCGACTCCGACAGCGGCGCGCCCTGACCGGGGTTGGTGCCCCAGGTGACGAACGGGGCCAGCTCGGAGGCGTCGATGACCACCTCGCGGTCGAAGGCCGCGCCGTCGTCGCTGCGCAGCGTGCGCCAGTACGCGACGGCCGCGTCCCAGTCCTCGCCCTGCGGGGCGTGCGGGCGGCCCTGGAGGTAGGCGAAGGTGGTCTCGTCCGGGGCGATCATGCCCGCCCGGGCGCCCGCCTCGATGGACATGTTGCACACGGTCATCCGGGCTTCCATCGAGAGCTTCTCGATGGCCTCGCCGCGGTACTCGATCACGAAGCCCTGGCCGCCGCCGGTGCCGATGCGGGCGATGATCGCCAGGATCAGGTCCTTGGCGGTGACGGTCTCGGGCAGCTCGCCCTCGACGGTGACGGCCATGGTCTTGAACGGCGCGAGCGGCAGCGTCTGGGTGGCCAGCACATGCTCGACCTGGCTGGTGCCGATGCCGAACGCGAGCGCGCCGAAGGCGCCGTGGGTGGAGGTGTGGCTGTCACCGCAGACGACGGTGGTGCCGGGCTGGGTCAGTCCCAGCTGCGGTCCCACTACGTGGACGACGCCCTGCTCGACGTCACCGAGCGGATGCAGACGCACCCCGAACTCCGCACAGTTCTTGCGCAGCGTCTCCAACTGGGTACGGGAGACGGGGTCCGCGATCGGCTTGTCGATGTCGAGGGTCGGGGTGTTGTGATCCTCGGTCGCGATGGTGAGATCGGTACGGCGCACCTGGCGCCCGGCCTTGCGGAGGCCGTCGAACGCCTGCGGGCTGGTCACCTCGTGCAGCAGGTGCAGATCGATGAAGAGGAGGTCCGGCTCGCCATCGGCGTGCCGGACGACATGGTCGTCCCAGACCTTCTCCGCGAGTGTCCGTCCCATCGCTTTCCCTCCGGCCGGCCACTTCGCCGGCCCAACTCGTGTCGAGTGCGTGCCCTGGCCTTCGGGCCCGCCAGTTACAGAGTGGCGGGTATCCCGAAAAATTGAACTTGCGTTTCACACTGTGAGACGCGAGTATCGTTTCATGGACAACTCTAGCGGCGTCGGCGTTCTCGACAAGGCGGCTCTGGTACTGAGCGCTCTGGAGTCCGGCCCGGCCACCCTCGCGGGGCTGGTCGGGGCCACCGGTCTCGCGCGCCCCACGGCGCACCGGCTCGCGGTAGCACTCGAGCACCACCGGATGGTGGCGCGCGACATGCAAGGCCGCTTCATCCTGGGCCCGCGCCTGGCCGAGCTGGCCGCGGCGGCGGGTGAGGACCGCCTGCTCGCCACGGCCGGGCCGGTCCTCACCCACCTCAGGGACGTGACCGGGGAGAGCGCGCAGCTCTACCGGCGGCAGGGCGATATGCGCATCTGCGTCGCGGCGGCCGAGCGGCTGTCCGGATTGCGGGACACCGTCCCGGTCGGCTCCACCCTCCCCATGAAGGCGGGCTCGGCGGCCCAGATCCTGATGGCCTGGGAAGAGCCGGAGCGGCTGCACCGTGGCCTGCAGGGCGCCCGCTTCACCGCGACGGCGCTGTCCGGCGTACGGCGGCGGGGCTGGGCCCAGTCGATCGGCGAGCGGGAGCCGGGCGTGGCGTCCGTATCCGCCCCGGTGCGCGGCCCGTCCAACCGCGTGGTCGCCTCCGTCTCGGTCTCCGGACCGATCGAGCGGCTGACCCGCCACCCGGGCCGCATGCACGCCCAGGCCGTCATCGACGCGGCGGCGCGCCTGTCGGACGCCCTGCGCCGGGGAAACGGATGACCGCGTTACGGACACCCCCTCCCCCGGCGCGTGACGACTACGCGCTCTTCTACTCGCTCTTCAGCGACAGCCGGTCGGCCGCGCGCTCGCCGCGACGGCCGACCGGGACGACCCCGGTGGCCTTGCCCAGCCCGAACGCCGGCATGCCGGAGTAGATCGACTCATGCGCACCGGCCGGTACGACGTACGTCTCGTGCCAGATGCCGACCTTCCCCCGGCCCTCCCGGGCCCGCCGGTTGAACGCGGCCCAGGCCGGGCGGTGCTCCTTGCCCTGTGCCGAGGCGTACGCCAGGAGCTTCTCGTGCGAGTCCCAGTACTGCACGACGCACAGCACCCGGGGCGGGCCGACCAGCACCTCGCAGCCCAGCAGCCCGCTCTCCTTGTCCTGCGACAGCTCACGCAGCATCCGCGGCATGGCCCGGAAGACCGGCAGCCAGCTGCGCAGCGCGCGGAAGCGGTTGACGCGCATCCCGATGAGGAAGACGGTCACCTCCCCCTCGCCCTCGGCGGTCATGCGGCCTTCGATCACATCGGCACCCATGGTGATCCCCTCGTTCCGACGTCGCGGATACTGGATAGTGAAGCTATCCAGTGATTGGATAGTGGCACTCTCCATATGGAAAAGCAAGGGAAGGCACGGCATGCGACTGGCGGAGCTGAGCGAGCGCAGCGGGGTGTCCACCGCGACGATCAAGTACTACCTGCGCGAAGGGCTGCTGCCGCCCGGCGAGCGGCTCACCGCCACGAAGGCCGCGTACGGCGAGGAGCATCTGCGCAGGCTGCGGCTGGTGCGGGCGCTGATCCAGGTCGGCCGGATGCCGGTGGCCACCGCACGCGAGGTGCTGAAGGCCGCCGAGGACGAGTCGCTGAGCCAGCACGTGCGACTGGGGGCCGCGGTCTGGGCGCTGCCGCACGGCCCGGAGCCCGAGCAGGGCAGCGCGGAGACGGCCCGGGCCCAGGAGGAGGCGAACGCGCTGCTGGATCAACTCGGCTGGGCCTACTGCCGGGACACCCGCGACGACTCCCCCGCCTACCGGATGCTGGTGGAGGCCATCGCGTCGCTGGCCCGCCTCGGATACCCGCATGACACCGGCCACTTGCTGCCGTACGCCCGGCTGGCGTCCGAACTGGCCGTGCACGAACTGGACGTGGTGGAGACGTACGACACGCCCACCGGGCAGATCGAGGCGTCCGTCGCGCTGACCGTGCTGTACGAGCCGGTACTGCTGAGCCTGCGGCGACTCGCCCAGGCCCAGGAGTCCGGCCGCCGCTTCGACCAGGGACCGGACGAGGCATAACGCGAAAAGGCCCTCCGCGTCACCGCGGAGGGCCTTCCCTTTTTGTACCCCCGACCGGATTCGAACCGGCGCTACCGCCTTGAGAGGGCGGCGTGCTAGGCCGCTACACAACGGGGGCCTGAATCAGCACATCCTGCACTGCGCTGGGCTACCAGGACTCGAACCTAGACTAAATGAACCAGAATCACTCGTGCTGCCAATTACACCATAGCCCATGGTATAGACCAGTACCCCCGACCGGATTCGAACCGGCGCTACCGCCTTGAGAGGGCGGCGTGCTAGGCCGCTACACAACGGGGGCCCTAGCGATCTCCGTAACTGCTGGAGATCCGTACCCCCGACCGGATTCGAACCGGCGCTACCGCCTTGAGAGGGCGGCGTGCTAGGCCGCTACACAACGGGGGCCTGGTCTTGCTCGATCAAGAGATTCTCGACAGAATCGGGAAAATCTCTTGCTGGGGTACCAGGACTCGAACCTAGACTAAGTGAACCAGAATCACTCGTGCTGCCAATTACACCATACCCCACCAAAACGCCACCCCCGTAGGGGTGTTGTCTGGGTTACGCCTCCGTCCGGCCTTTCGGCCCGCCCGGGCGGCGCAGGAAGAACATTACCCGATGGTGGACGGGCCACCAAAACGGATTGCCGGGGTGGTGGCGCCGCGTGCCGGGCACGCGGCGCCCTCGCGACCCGTCAGGCCGACGGCGCCGACAGCTTCGCCAGTGCCGCGTCGATGCGGGCCAGGGTGCGCTCGCGCCCCAGGACCTCCAGGGACTCGAACAGCGGCAGTCCGACCGTGCGGCCCGTGACGGCGACGCGGACCGGGGCCTGCGCCTTGCCCAGCTTGAGACCGTGCTCCTCACCGGCGGCGAGGACGGCCTCCTTGAGGGGCTCGGCCTGCCACTCGGCCTCGGCGATCTTCGTACGGGCGGTGGCGAGCAGGGCGTCCGCCCCCGGCTTCATGGCCTTCGTCCACGACGCCTCGTCCTCCACCGGCTCGGCCAGGAAGAGGAAGTCGACGTTGGCGGTGATGTCGGACAGCACCGTCAGCCGGGTCTGGGCCAGCGGGGCCAGCTCCTCGAAGGCGGCCGCGTCGAAGCGCTCCGGGTCCCAGGGCGCGTGCGGGGCCCGCAGCCAGGGGCCGCACGCCTCGATGAAGGCCTTGACGTCCAGCTGCCGGATGTGGTCCGCGTTGATCGCCTCGGCCTTCTTGAGGTCGAAGCGCGCCGGGTTGGCGTTGACACCCGAGATGTCGAACGCGGCGACCATCTCCTCAAGGGAGAAGACGTCCCGGTCGGCCGAGAGCGACCAGCCCAGCAGGGAGAGATAGTTGAGCAGCCCCTCGGGGAGGAAGCCGCGCTCCCGGTAGAGGTTCAGCGACGCCTGGGGGTCGCGCTTGGACAGCTTCTTGTTGCCCTCGCCCATGACGTACGGCAGATGCCCGAAGGCGGGCACCTGGCCACCCCCCACGCCGATCTCGGCGAGCGCCCGGTAGAGCGCGACCTGGCGCGGGGTGGAGGACAGCAGGTCCTCGCCGCGCAGCACGTGGGTGATCTCCATCAGCGCGTCGTCGACGGGGTTGACGAGCGTGTAGAGCGGGGCGCCGTTGGCGCGCACGATGCCGTAGTCCGGAACGTTGTCCGGGGTGAAGGTCAGCTCGCCGCGCACCAGGTCGGTGAAGGTGATCGGCTCGTCGGGCATCCGGAAGCGGACGATCGAGGCGCGGCCCTCGGCCTCATGCGCCGCGATCTGCTCGGGGCTCAGCGCGCGGCAGGTGCCGTCGTAACCGGAGGCGCGGCCGGCCTTACGGGCGGCGTCGCGGCGCTCCTCCAGCTCCTCGGCCGTGCAGTAGCAGCGGTAGGCGTGACCGGCGTCCAGCAGCCTGGCCGCGACGTCGGCGTAGATCTCCATGCGCTGCGACTGACGGTAGGGCGCGTGCGGGCCGCCGATCTCGGGGCCCTCGTCCCAGTCGAAGCCCAGCCAGCGCATGGCCTCCAGCAGCTGCGTGTACGACTCCTCGGAGTCGCGCGCGGCGTCGGTGTCCTCGATACGGAAGACCAGGGTGCCGCCGTGGTGGCGGGCGAACGCCCAGTTGAAGAGGGCGGTGCGGACCAGGCCCACATGGGGGTTGCCGGTCGGCGAGGGACAGAAACGAACCCGCACGGGGGCGGGGGAGGTTGCGCTAGCCACGCTTGATCACCTTGTTGGTGAGAGTGCCGATGCCTTCGATGGTGACGGCGACCTCGTCGCCGACGGTGAGGGGGCCGACGCCCGCCGGGGTGCCGGTGAGCACGACGTCGCCGGGGAGCAGCGTCATGGCCTCGGTGATGTGCACGATCAGGTCCTCGATCGAGCGGACCATCTCGCTCGTGCGGCCCAGCTGCCGCTGCTCGCCGTTGACGGTGCACATGACCCCGAGGTCGCCGGCCCGCTCCAGGTCGATGCCGGTCTCCACCCAGGGGCCCAGCGGGCAGGAGGTGTCGAAGCCCTTCGCCCGTGCCCACTGCTTCTCGCGCCGCTGCGCGTCACGTGCGGTGACGTCGTTGCCGCAGGTGTAACCGAGGATGACGTCGGCCACGCGCTCGCGCGGGACCTCGCGGCACATCCGTCCGATGACCACGGCCAGCTCGGCCTCGTGGTGCACCTCGGAGGAGAAGGACGGATAGGCGATGGGGTCGCCGGGGCCGGTCACCGAGGTGGACGGCTTGAAGAAGACGACCGGGACGTCGGGGACCTCGTTGCCGAGTTCGGCGGCGTGCTCGGCGTAGTTGCGGCCGATCCCGATGACCTTGTTGGGCAGGACGGGCGGCAGCAGCCGGACCTTGCTGAGGGGGATCTTCTGCCCCGAGCGCTCGAATTCGGCGAAGGGGTGTCCCTTGATGATGTCGACGACGGGACCGCCCTGATCGGACGGCTCGCCCTCGACCACTCCGAAGGCGACGTTGCCATCGATGGAGAATCTGGCGATGCGCACGGGAAGCTGGTGCCCCTTAACTGAACTCGCTGGAGACTGACGCTCCAGGCTATCGCCCCGCCTCCCGCACGCCGCCGGGTCGGCTCGCCCGCCCCCGTGGGGGCCTGGTGCGTGCGGTCAGGCGCCGGGGGCCTCGGTCAGTACGGTGCGCCGGGGGTTGGCGGTCCGGGTGGGCAGTTCGACGGGGTGCTCCGGCTGTTCGCCGGTCTCGGTCCGCGGCTCCTCGGCGTCCCCGAGATGGGCCAGGGTGGTGCGCCGGGGGTTGGCTATCGCGCGGAACATCATCGTCGTCTTCACTGGGTTTACGCCTCGCGTTGTTGTCGTTTCGACCGGTTGTGTAAAGCGTCAGGCTAGGGGCGGCCTTGCCCATGGATTCACAGAAAAAGTCTCGACCGGCATGTGATTTTGCTCACGAATGATCGGGCAAAAGCCGCATTCGCGACACGCCATTCACGCCCCAAAACGGGCATTGCACCCCCGAACCTGACGTTCCGCTCTCGATCATCGCTAGCCGGACACGCCGTGGCGGCGATCGACTCGTTCACAAAAGTCCGTTATCGCAGACATGACTTTCTACGTCCGGTAATAACGCCCGCACTGAGCGTCACGCGCGTCACAGCCTTACCGCTTGCCCTTGTTGCAGCATCCGGCACTGTGCTGGAATTCCCGGGACCGCCGCGGGATTCAGCCCGGCGCGCATGGGGGCGCAAGACAGAGAGGCGCCGAGCGGCGGGGCTCCTCTTGTCGATATACGAAAGGAAGCGCGCCGGTCACTCACGACCGAATTGGGGGGCTGCGGTCCCCCTCGACTCGACACCGCTCCACTGCTGATCCGGTGGAGCGCCTGGTCCAGAGGTTGCGACGCTAGTGCAGGGACGTTTCAAGAGGGATGGTATGGGGTCCCCCCAGGCCCGCCAGGGCCGTGGGGAAGCTTCGGCGGACCCGGAGCCGCGCGGTGGGACCGACCGCGGCTCCTCGCCTCAGCGCGCCCAGGGCGGCGGGCGGCCCCCGGCCGACCAGGGCCCCGAGGCCGGCACCCGGAGCGCTACGAAGACCAGCGCGCCCAGCGGTGGCGGCGGCGCCGCCGAGTCCACCAAGTCGAAGGCGCCCAGCGGGCCCGGTGCCCGCATGGCCCTCAAGAACTGGCGCATCAGCACCCGGCTGGTCTCCCTGCTGGCGCTCCCCGTGGTCGCCGCGACCACGCTGGGCGCGCTCCGTATCGACACCTCGCTGGACAACATCCAGCAGCTCGACCAGATGAAGCTGCTCACCGACATGACGCAGCAGGCCACCGAGCTGTCGAACGCGCTCCAGGCGGAGCGGGACAAGTCGGCGGGGCCGCTGGCCAGCAAGGGCAACGAGAAGGACGACGGTGTCGTCTCGACGCGCGAGGACACCAACCGCGCGATCGCGGCCTTCCGCAAGGCCACCGACAACGTCGAGCCCGGCGAGCAGTCCATGGCCGGTGTGCAGTCCACGCTGGTCAACATCGACCGCCAGCTCGGCAAGATCAACGACATCCGTGACTCGGCGTACGACAACAACCAGTACTACTCGCTGACGGTCCAGGACTACAACGAGCTGATCAACTCGCTGCTGTCGCTGTCGCAGGACATGGCGCAGGCGACCAGCAACCGCGCGATGATCAACAACACCCGCGCGCTCGCCACCTTCTCCTCGGCCAAGGAGTACGCGTCCATCCAGCGCGCGCTCATCAGCGCCGCCCTCGCCGACCCCAAGGGCGCCGAGTTCTCCGCCAACGACAGCCGGTTCGCCAGGACCGCGGTCGACAAGGAGAACGAGGCGCTCGGCAGTTTCAAGCAGATCCGCCAGGGCAACTCCGAAGACCTGCTGGAGCCGCTGGACAGCCGCCCGGACATCAAGGCGGCGACCATGTACGCCGACCGGGCGGTGCGTGACCCGGACGGCCTCAAGGCCGAGAAGCGCACCTATCTGGACTGGTACGACCAGGACAGCATCAAGATCGACGAGATGGGCAAGATCGAGCAGACGCTGCTCAGCGAGATGACGCAGAAGTCTCGTGAGCTGCGCGACTCCGCCCAGCAGGACGCGATCCTCAACGGTGCGCTGATCCTGCTCGTCCTCGGTGTCTCGCTGGTCGGCGCGTTCGTGGTGGCCCGGTCCATGGTGCGTTCGCTGCGCCGGCTGCAGGACACCGCGCAGGACGTCGCCGAGAAGCGGCTGCCCGAGCTGGTCAAGCATCTGTCCGAGTCCGACCCGCAGGACGTGGACACCTCCGTGGAGTCCGTCGGCGTGCACAGCCGGGACGAGATCGGCAGGGTGGCCGCGGCCTTCGACGACGTGCACCGCGAGGCGGTCCGGCTGGCCGCCGAACAGGCGCTGCTGCGAGGCAACGTCAACGCGATGTTCACCAACCTCTCGCGCCGCAGCCAGGGCCTCATCCAGCGTCAGCTCTCGCTCATCTCCGAGCTGGAGAGCCGCGAGGCCGACCCGGACCAGCTGTCCTCGCTGTTCAAGCTCGACCACCTCGCGACCCGCATGCGCCGTAACGGTGAGAACCTGCTGGTCCTCGCGGGCGAGGAGCCCGGCCGCCGCTGGACCCGGCCGGTCCCGCTGGTCGACGTGCTCCGCGCGGCCGCCTCCGAGGTGGAGCAGTACGAGCGCATCGAACTCAGCTCGGTCCCGGCGACCGAGGTCGCGGGCCGGGTCGTCAACGACCTCGTGCACCTGCTCGCCGAGCTGCTGGAGAACGCCACCTCCTTCTCCTCGCCGCAGACCAAGGTCAAGGTCACCGGTCACGCGCTGCCCGACGGGCGGGTGCTGGTCGAGATCCACGACACCGGTATCGGGCTCTCGCCCGAGGACCTGGCCGCGATCAACGAGCGGCTGGCCTCCCCGCCCACGGTCGATGTGTCGGTGTCCCGGCGCATGGGCCTGTTCGTGGTCGGCCGGCTGTCGCTGCGTCACGGCATCCGCATCCAGCTGCGGCCGTCCGACTCGGGCGGTACGACGGCGCTGGTCATGCTGCCGGTGGACGTCGCCCAGGGCGGCCGCAAACCGGTGCCGCAGGGCGCCGGCGGCAAGGGCGGCGCACCCGGCGGGCAGGGTGGTCCGGGCGGCCAGGGCAACGGCTCGGCGGGACTGCTCGGTTCGCCGCCCCCACGGCGGCAGGTCCCCGGTTCGGGTCCGCGCACCGCGCTGCCCGGCAGCGGCGGCGGCCTTCCGACCCGCCCGGCCGGTACCGGTGCGGGTGCGGGTGCGGGTGCGGGTGCGGGTGCGGGTGCGGGTGCGGGTGCGGGTGCGGGTGCCGCCGGGCCGTCCGGCGGCCCTCCCTCCGGCCCGAACCTCTTCGAGGCCCCCGGACGGTCGGCCACCCCGAAGCGGAACGAGCCCCCGGCCGGTCCCGGCGGCGATGCCGGTGACCGCGGCGCTCCCGGCGCCCCCTCCGACCGTCCCCCGCTGCCCAACCGCGCCGACCAGGGGCCGACGGTCGCCCCGCCGACCGGTGCGCCCAGCCGCGCCGACGCGGGCGACCAGGGCAACCGCCCGCAGCTGCCCTCGCGCGACCCGGCACGTGAGCTTCCCGGCCCGCCGCAGCAGCAGCCCGGCACCAGCTGGGGCCGTCCCGAGGACGACTGGCCGGGCGGCGGGCGGCGCGACGCGGGCGACCGGCCGCGCGGGCACGAGGAGCCGGAGACCACGGGCCAGTTCGCCCGTCCGGACCTCCTCTCCGCCCCGGGCGAGCGCCGCGATCCGTTCGGCAACCGCGGCCCCGGCGACACCGGCGAGCTGCCCCAGCTGAGCGACGGCCCCAACCTGTTCGAGCCGCGCCGCCCGGGCGACACCGGCGAGTTCCAGCGGCCCGACTTCGGCCGGGGCCCCGGTGACACCAGCGAGTTCCAGCGGCCCGACTTCAGCCGCGGGCCCGGGGACACGAGCGAGTTCCAGCGCCCGGACTTCGGTCGCGGGCCCGGGGACACCGGCGAGTTCGCCGTACCCGGCCAGGAGGGCCGCGGTCCGGGTGACACCGGGCAGTTCAGCCGCCCCGACTACGGGCGCGGCCCCGGCGACACCAGCGAGTTCCAGCGGCCGGAGCTGGGCCAGGGGCCCGGCGACACGGGCGAGTTCCCGCAGGTGCGGGACGACCTGAACCAGCGCGGCGGCCGCCGGCCGGACGACGCCCTGCCGCCCGCCGGTCCCGGCGACGGCCGGACGCCGATATTCGACACCATCGAATCCAGCTGGCTCCACCAGCCCGAGACCTCGGGCGGCCAGGGCGACGGCGGGCGGTACACCGCCGAGCCGCCCGCTTCGGCTCCCGAACCGCCCGCGCAGCCCGCCTCGGCCGTTCCGCCCGCCCGGGGCCGTGAGCCGCAGCAGCCGTCCTGGAACACCGGTGAGTACCAGGGAGCCGGAGCGAACGGGACCGGGGCGAACGGAATCGGGACGAGCGGGACCGGCGGCCTCGGTGACACCAACGGCTCCGGTTTCCAGGGGCTGGGCGCGGGATCGGCGTGGCAGAGCTCGGCCAACGACGAGCGCTGGCGCCGCGCCGGGCAGATCCGCGAGCCCGCCGCCGGCGGTATCACGTCGTCCGGCTTGCCACGGCGCGTGCCCCGCGCGAATCTCGTGGAGGGCGCCGCCGAGCCGTCGCAGCAGCCCGAGCAGGTGGGGCCACAGGTGTCTCGCGCGCCCGACGATGTGCGCGGGAGGCTGACCAACCTCCGCCGGGGGATTCAGCAGGGTCGTCGGGCCCAAACCGGTCCCGACGGCAATCACGATCGCGGCGTAGGCCCGACTTACCAGCAGGAGCGTTAGTTGAGCCCGATGAGCCAGGCGGCGCAGAATCTGAACTGGTTGATCACCAACTTCGTGGACAACACCCCCGGGGTGTCCCACACCGTGGTGGTCTCCGCCGACGGACTCCTTCTGGCGATGTCCGAAGGCTTCCCCCGTGACCGAGCCGATCAACTGGCGGCGGTCGCCTCCGGCCTGACCTCGCTCACCGCCGGAGCCTCCCGCATCTTCGAAGGCGGCGCGGTCAACCAGACCGTCGTCGAAATGGAACGAGGCTTCCTCTTCATCATGTCCGTCTCCGACGGCTCCTCCCTCGCCGTACTCGCCCACCCCGAGTGCGACATCGGCCTCGTCGGATACGAGATGGCCCTGCTCGTCGATCGCGCGGGCAACGTCCTCACCCCCGACCTGCGCGCCGAATTGCAAGGCAGCCTGTTGAACTGACCCCACCGACCGCCAGCCCGGCCGTACGGCCGGGCGCCCCCCACCGGCACCGACCGACGGCATACGTCGTCACCTTGTTGTCCGACCGGAGGACTCATGACCCCGCCCCCTGCCTCGACCGGCCCGTACGGCGGCCATCACCACACGCCGTACGGGGGTGAAGGCGACCAGCCATTGGTGCGTCCCTACGCCATGACCGGAGGCCGGACCCGGCCGCGCTACCAACTCGCCATCGAGGCACTGGTCAGCACCACGGCCGACCCCGCGCATCTGGCGGGACTGCTCCCCGAGCACCAGCGCATCTGCCATCTCTGCGGGGAGGTCAAGTCCGTCGCGGAGGTGTCGGCGCTGCTGAACATACCCCTCGGGGTGGCGCGGATTCTGGTGGCCGACCTGGCGGAGGCCGGCATGGTGGCCATTCACCAGCCCGGGGGCAGCTCGGAGACGGGCGGTACGCCGGATGTGACACTGCTCGAAAGGGTGCTCAGTGGACTTCGCAAGCTCTAGCGGCGGCGCCCCGCCGGCCCGCGCGACCACCTCGGCGAAGATCGTGGTGGCGGGCGGCTTCGGCGTGGGCAAGACCACGTTCGTCGGCGCGGTCTCGGAGATCGACCCGCTGCGCACCGAAGCCGTCATGACGTCCGCCTCGGCGGGCATCGACGACCTGAGCCATGTGCAGGACAAGACCACGACGACCGTGGCGATGGACTTCGGCCGCATCACGCTGGACGACGATCTGATCCTGTACCTGTTCGGTACCCCCGGACAGGACCGGTTCTGGTTCATGTGGGACGACCTGGTCCGCGGCGCCATCGGTGCCATCGTCCTCGTCGACACCCGCCGCCTCGCCGACTGCTTCCCGGCCGTCGACTACTTCGAGAACTCCGGCCTGCCCTTCGTCATCGCCCTCAACGGCTTCGACGGACACCAGCCCTACGCCCCGGAGGAAGTCCGCGAAGCACTGCAGATCGGCCCCGACGCACCGATCATCGTCACGGACGCGCGCCACCGCAGCGAAACCAAGAGCGCCCTCATCACCTTGGTCGAGCACGCGTTGATGGCCCGGCTCAAGTAGGGGCGGTTCACCGGAGGTTCCGGCGGCGAGGTACGAGCGGGCTGTGTCCAATGGCACGGCCCGCTCGTACCTTCCATAACGTTTCGACAGAGAAAAACGCGGCTCGTCGACACGGAGCGCATGCGATCGACTCCGTTGCGCACTCAATTAGTTCGGTATTTGACATGGCTCACCCCTAACGCCCGTTTTATCTCTGGTCTAGACAACAGACTGAACGGTTTGCGTAGTGTTTGGAAAGCACCTGCGGGGCGTGCTGGAATTCGCTGAACTGGGCAGTAGAGGGCTCAACTGGGAACGGCACGAGATCGGTGCCGACGCCGAGAGGTTGTTGGTCGAGTGAGGCGAAGCACGCCTGACCCCGCGCAAGAAGCGCGAGGGAACTTCACCCCGCCGCCGCGTACACGCACAGCGGCACCGCCCGCGGATGCGTCGGATGCGCCCACCCCCAGCGGTGGCCGCATCACCCCGCGGAACTGGGGGGTGCGCACGCGGCTGTACGCCATTCTGCTCATCCCTGTGCTGGTGGCGCTGGTCTTCGGTGGCTTCCAGGTGTCGGCGTCGGTCACTACCTGGAACGACGCGCAGGACGCGGAGCGCACCGCCAAGCTGGTCCGGGCCGCCGAGGGCTACGCCCACGCCCTGG
Source organism: Streptomyces sp. NPDC005962 (assembly GCF_040629205.1). NCBI lineage: Bacteria > Bacillati > Actinomycetota > Actinomycetes > Kitasatosporales > Streptomycetaceae > Streptomyces > Streptomyces sp. NPDC005962. The sequence continues at coordinate 146,683 of NZ_JBEXVE010000009.1, forward strand.
TCGACGAGCGCGACCGCACCGCGGGACCGCTGCTGTCGGGCACCAACGAGGACGTGGTGCGCAAGGTGCGCGCGACGACGGACGCGATGAAGCGGGAGTTCGACCAGGCGGCCGCCGACATGCCGCGGACGGCCACGCTCATACGCCGCCTCAAGGCGTTCCGGTCGGCCGAACCCCAGCTGGTGGCGCTGCGGCGGAACGCCTACACCGACCGGCTGGGCGCGGTGAAGACCGAAGAGGGATACGTCGGCGTCGAGCACTCGCTGATCGAGTTCGCCAACGAACTGGGCCTGGGCACCGGCAACATCACCTCCTACGGCCGTACCGTCTACGCGGTCTCGCTGGCCAAGGGCGCCGAGTCGCTGCAGCGCTCCATCGGCACGCATCTGCTGGTCAAGCCGGGTCCGTCGGCGGCCGACCGCAAGACCCAGCTGACCGCTTTCGGCAGCTATGTCTACCTGGAGGGCATCGCCCTCGGGGAGTTCGACGCCGCCGGCACCCCGGAGGACGTGACCCGGCTGGAGGACACCCTCACCGCGGCCAAGAAGCGGGCGCAGGAGCAGAGCGCCGCGGCGAAGCAGAAGGCCGAGGCGGCGGGGAAGACGTACAACGAACCGCCCTCCATGGACCGAATGGTCCAGGCCATTGCCGGTGGGTCGGCTCCTGAGGATCTGGCGAAGCAGGGCATCACCCCGGACGCCTGGTTCACCGCGTCCACGGTCAAGTTCGACGCCTACCGGGACGCCGAGCAGAACCTCGTCGACAAGGCCGTCAACGAGGCATCGCAAATATCCGCGAACGCAAAGCAGGACACGATCGTGAACGCCGCGATCGTGCTCGTCGCACTGCTCGTGGCGTTCATCGTGGCCGGCCGGATGGCCCGCTCGATGAGCCACAGCATGCTCCAGCTGCGCAACGCCGCCTTCGACGTCGCCGAGCAGCGGCTGCCCATGGTGGTCGACCAGCTCTCCCGTACGGACCCGGGCCGGGTGAACACCCGGGTGGTCCCGATCCCGATCAACAGCCGGGACGAACTGGGCGAGGTCGCCCGCGCCTTCGACCAGGTGCACCGCGAGGCGATCCGTCTCGCGGCCGAGCAGGCGATGCTGCGGGGCAACGTCAATGCGATCTTCACCAACCTTTCCAGTCGCAATCAGGGCCTGATCGAGCGACAGCTGACCCTGATCTCCGAACTGGAGAGCCGGGAGGCCGATCCGGACCAGCTGGAGCACCTCTTCCGGCTGGACCACCTGGCCACCCGTATGCGCCGCAACGGCGAGAACCTGCTGATCCTCGCGGGCGAGGAACCGGGCCGGCGCTGGAACCAGCCGGTGCCGCTGATCGACGTGCTGCGCGCCGCCTCGTCCGAGGTGGAGTCGTACGAGCGGATCGAACTGGCCGGGATCTCCGAGACCGAGATCCACGGCACGGCGGTGACCGACCTCGTCCATCTGCTCGCCGAGCTGCTGGAGAACGCCACCACCTTCTCCTCGCCGCACACCAAGGTGCGGGTCACCGCGACCCGGCTGCCGGACGGCCGGGTGGTGGTCGAGATCCACGACAAGGGCATCGGCCTGACCGCCGAGGACTTCGCCGACATCAACCACAAGCTGGCCAAGCCGCCGACCGTGGACGCCGCGGTCTCCCAGCGCATGGGCCTGTTCGTGGTCGGCCGCCTCGCCGACCGGCACGGCATCCGGGTGCAGCTGCGCCCGGCAGGTGAGCAGGCGGGCACCACCTCGCTGGTGATGCTGCCCGAGCCGATCACCCACGGCGGTGGCGGCGAGGAGCTGCCGCAGGACGACTTCGCGGTCTCCCGGCTCGCCCCGGAGCCGGAGCCGCAGCCCTCGTACACCGCCGAGGACGCGGCCCTGTCGTCGCGTACGGCCGCCGAGCTGGGCTTCGACGACTCGTCGTACGCCCAGGAGCAGCTCCAGCGCGGTTACGGCGGCATGCAGGCCATGCAGCCCGAGCAGGAGCCGCGGCACGACCCGGCCGGGCCGGATCTGCTGGCCCAGCCCGGGCCGGATCTGCTGGCCCAACCGGGTCCGGAACCGGCCGGGCCCGGGTACCAGGTTTCCGCCTTTTCTGAACCGGAAGCGGACTTCAGCGCCCGGACAGAGCCGGAACAGCAGCCGTATGTTGGCTACAACTCACCTTCCCAGCAGGGAGAGTGGGGCGATTCCGGATCTTTTGAAATGCCCTACGCGTCGCAGTTCGGGACGCAAACGGAATCAGGACCCGGCGGTCCCGAAGTTTCCCGGGACCGCGTAGAGTTCCACCGTCCGGGCCCCTCTCCGAGCGGCGTCCACTCCGTGACCGACGCAGGACTTCCGCGCCGGGACAAGCAGTGGCAGCCGTCCGAGGAGACAGGGGCACAGGCGGTAGTCGGGGAGCCGGCGGCGCCCGCGGCGCCGGAACGGCAGCAGCAGGCCCCGCAGGAGGACGGTAACCGGTGGCAGTCGGAGAACGACCAGCGCTGGCACCGTGCCGAACAGCTCCGCGAGCCGAAGGCCGGCGGGGTCACCTCCTCCGGTCTGCCCCGGAGGGTACCCAAGGCCAACCTGGTCGAGGGTGCCGCGGAGCCCACCGGACAGGGCGGCCCCCAGGTCTCCCGGGCCCCGGAGGACATCCGCGGCAGGCTCAGCAACCTGCGCAGCGGCATCCAGCGGGGACGCGACGCGAGAGCCGGGACCACCCCGCGTGACCAGCATGACCAACAGGGCTTCGGCCCCGGCAGCACCTACGATCAGGAGCGTTAGTGTGAGCCCGATGAGCCAGGCGGCGCAGAACCTGAACTGGTTGATCACCAACTTCGTGGACAACACCCCCGGGGTGTCCCACACCGTGGTGGTCTCCGCCGACGGACTCCTTCTGGCGATGTCCGAAGGCTTCCCCCGTGACCGAGCCGATCAACTGGCGGCGGTCGCCTCCGGCCTGACCTCGCTCACCGCCGGAGCCTCCCGCATCTTCGAAGGCGGCGCGGTCAACCAGACCGTCGTCGAAATGGAACGAGGCTTCCTCTTCATCATGTCCATCTCCGACGGCTCCTCCCTCGCCGTACTCGCCCACCCCGAGTGCGACATCGGCCTCGTCGGATACGAGATGGCCCTGCTCGTCGATCGCGCGGGCAACGTCCTCACCCCCGACCTGCGCGCCGAATTGCAAGGCAGTCTTCTCAACTAGCAAACATGGAGTGCGTTTCGCGCCACCGCGCCATAGGGTGCGGTGGCGCGACCGGCCGACAGGCACGTTGGAGTTGGAGGAGGAAACGTGGCAACGCCCCCTAGCGGATATCCGTACGGCCATGGGCAGCCGTCCGATCCGCGCGGAGAAGCCCCGATGAAGCGCTTCAACTTCCCCTCCGCGCCCAGCCGCCAGGCCCGCTCCCCGTACCCGGGCGAACAGTCCTGGGAATACCCGGGCGAACAGTCCTGGGATTTCCCCGGCGAGCAGCCTCAGGAGCCGATGCCCCCGCAGCCCCGTATCCCACAGGGCCAGCAGGACCTCTACGCGCCCTCCTACGCGCCTCCCGAGAGTCCTATGTACGAACCACCGCGGCCACCCCGCATCCAGCCCGTACAGCCACCACAGCGCCTCGCCCCCGAACCTTCCCCCACGGGCGGCGCGCATAACCCCCTGGTGCGCCCGTACGCCATGACCGGGGGCCGGACCCGGCCCCGGTACCAGCTCGCCATCGAGGCACTGGTACACACCACGGCCGATCCCAGCCAGCTCCAGGGCCAGTTGCCCGAGCACCAGCGGATCTGCCAACTGTGCCGTGAGATCAAGTCGGTCGCCGAGATCTCCGCACTGCTCACCATCCCCCTCGGCGTCGCCCGAATCCTCGTAGCCGACCTGGCCGAGGCCGGGCTCGTCGCCATTCACCAGCCCGGCGGCGACGAGTCCGCCGGCGGCCAGCCTGACGTGACACTGCTCGAAAGGGTGCTCAGTGGACTTCGCAAGCTCTAGCGGTGCAGCCCGCTCCACCACCTCCGCGAAAATCGTGGTGGCGGGCGGCTTCGGCGTGGGCAAGACCACCTTCGTTGGCGCGGTCTCGGAGATCAACCCGCTGCGCACCGAAGCCGTGATGACGTCCGCCTCGGCGGGCATCGACGATCTGACCCACGCGCCGGACAAGACCACCACCACGGTGGCCATGGACTTCGGCCGCATCACGCTCGACCAGGACCTGATCCTGTACCTGTTCGGTACCCCCGGACAGGACCGGTTCTGGTTCATGTGGGACGACCTGGTCCGCGGCGCCATCGGCGCCGTCGTCCTCGTCGACACCCGCCGCCTCGCCGACTGCTTCCCCGCGGTCGACTACTTCGAGAACTCCGGCCTGCCCTTCGTCATCGCCCTCAACGGCTTCGACGGACACCAGCCGTACAACCCGGAGGAAGTCCGCGAGGCCCTGCAGATCGGCCCCGACGCACCGATCATCGTCACGGACGCGCGCCACCGCAGCGATGCCAAGAGCGCGCTGATCACGCTGGTCGAGCACGCGCTGATGGCCCGGCTGCGTTAGGCCCCGGCCGCGTACGGTTCCGGCGGGCCCCGGCCCGCCGGAACCGGCCGGAAGCCGCCGGTAGCAAATACGGGAAATCCCCCGCTCTCCGATGGAGGGCGGGGGATTTCGCGGTTCGCGCCTGTGAAGCTCCCAGGGTGCCGGCGGAGGTGTCAGCCCTGCCAGCTGTGCGGGGCGCTGAAAGCCGGGCGGCGCTCCAGCCGCCGCCAGCGGGCGGCGCTGCGGCGCGGGCGGTCCTCGGCGCCGTCGCGCGAGTGACCGGCGGTGGCGGCCGCGCGGGCGAGCAGTACGGCGGTGACCGCGGCCAGCTCCTCGGCGTCGGCGTGGCCCTTCTCGACCCGGACCAGGGTGGCCGCCGCGGAGGCGGTATCGGGAATGTCGCTGAGCGTGCTCACGGTGTGTTCGTCTCCTCGTGGCGTTACTGCGGGGGGTTGCCGTGCTTGCGGGACGGCAGGTCGGCGTGCTTGTCGCGCAGCATCGCCAGGGACCGGATCAGGACCTGACGGGTTTCGGACGGGTCGATGACGTCGTCCACCAGGCCCCGCTCGGCCGCGTAGTAGGGGTGCATCAGCTCGGACTTGTACTCCTTGACCATGCGGGCGCGCATGGCCTCGGGGTCGTCCGCGTCGGCGATCTGACGGCGGAAGATCACGTTGGCGGCGCCCTCGGCGCCCATCACCGCGATCTCGTTGGTCGGCCAGGCGTAGGTCAGGTCGGCACCGATGGACTGGGAGTCCATGACGATGTACGCGCCGCCGTACGCCTTGCGCAGGATGACGGAGATCCGCGGCACGGTCGCGTTGCAGTACGCGTACAGCATCTTGGCGCCGTGCCGGATGATCCCGCCGTGCTCCTGGTCCACGCCGGGCAGGAAGCCGGGCACGTCGAGGAAGGTGATCAGCGGGATGTTGAACGCGTCGCACATCTGGATGAAGCGCGCGGACTTCTCCGACGCCTCGATGTCCAGCACTCCGGCCAGCGACTGCGGCTGGTTGGCGATGATGCCCACCACCTGGCCGTCGAGCCGGGTCAGCGCGCAGATGATGTTGGTCGCCCAGCGCTCGTGGACCTCCAGGTAGTCGCCGTCGTCGACGATCTCCTCGATGACCTTGCGCATGTCGTACGGGCGGTTGCCGTCGGCCGGGACGAGGTCGAGCAGCGAGTCGCCGCGCCGGTCGGCCGGGTCGTCGGCCTCGGCGGTCGGCGGGTTCTCCCGGTTGTTCTGCGGCAGCAGCGAGAGGAGGTAGCGCACCTCCTCCAGGCAGGTCTCCTCGTCGTCGTACGCGAAGTGGCACACGCCCGAGGTCTCGGCGTGCACGTCCGCACCGCCCAGACCGTTCTGGCTGACCTTCTCACCCGTCACCGCCTGGACCACATCGGGGCCGGTGATGAACATCTGGGACGTCTCGCGGACCATGAAGACGAAGTCCGTGAGCGCCGGGGAGTAGGCGGCGCCACCGGCGCACGGGCCGAGCATCACGCTGATCTGCGGGATGACGCCGGACGCCTTGGTGTTGCGCTGGAAGATGCCGCCGTAGCCCGCGAGCGCGGAGACGCCCTCCTGGATGCGGGCCCCGGCGCCGTCGTTGAGGGACACCAGGGGCGCCCCGGCCGAGATGGCCATGTCCATGATTTTGTGGATCTTGGTGGCGTGGGCCTCGCCCAGCGCCCCGCCGAAGATCCGGAAGTCGTGTGCGTAAACGAACACCGTCCGTCCGTGGACGGTCCCCCAGCCGGTGACGACCCCGTCGGTGTAGGGCTTCTTCGCCTCGAGCCCGAACCCGGTCGCGCGGTGCCGCCGCAGCGACTCCACCTCGTTGAAGGACCCCTCGTCCAGCAGGAGATCGATCCGCTCGCGAGCCGTCAGCTTGCCCTTGGCCTTCTGGGCCTCGGTCGCCCGCTCGCTCGGGCCGCGCCGAGCCTGCTCGCGGATCGCGTGCAGCTCGGCGACGCGCCCGCGGACGTCACTCGCCTCTTCGGGCGCACCTTCGAGATTGGTCATGGAACGACGGTACGTTCCCCGACCCCCGGAAACGCATGTCAATTCCATACAACGTCGGGCCCGTTTTCGTGGGCAGGCGGAACAGAACTGGACAGCGGATTTCCCCTTACCCGGGACCCACAAGGGTGAGGAGCCCTGTCGGCACCCCACAATCTTGTGGGCGACACCCCGTAACCGGTGGGCTTAACCACCCGGATGGCCCGCAGCCGCCTGGGCAACACCCCGCTGTGGGCTAGCGCAGCGCGACCTCGCAGCGGTGGGTGGCGCAGGCCGTACCCGGGGTGATGCGCAGCCGCAGCGCGCCGCCGGTGGCCAGCACCTCGACCGTGGCGTCATGGGCCGTCACGGTGCGGACCGGATGCGCCCAGCGCAGTTCGAACGGCTCCCCGGTCCGGGGCGGCTCGGCGACCGTGAGGTGCGCGGTGTGCCGACCGGTGCGGCGCAGCAGCACGCTCGCCGGGGCGGCCGAGGTGAGCGCCCCGGCCGTGCCCGGCTCCCAGAAGTTCACCGCCGTGACACCGAGCGAGGGGACCGCGATGGCCTGCCGCGCCCCGGAGTTGGCGAGTACGGTCAGCCAGCGACGGTCGGCGGCGCGCGCGGCGAGGGCGGCCGGGCCCGCGCCCGGCATCAGGAGGTAGGCGTAGCCCGCGCCGTCGGGGTCGGTCCCGTGGTCGTGCCAGAGGGTGAGGTAGCGGCGGGTGACCGGGTCCGGGGAGCCGCCGGTGTTGATGTCCCGCCAGGAGCCGGTGCGGGCCTCCCGGCGGGTGTGCAGGGTGGCGCCGCCGGGGAACACGTAGCCGCCGTGCCCGGCGAGATGGGCCCAGCGGGCCCGGCGGAAGGTGCGGGTCCGGGAGGGCCCGGCGGGCTGGGGACGCCCGTCGACGGTGAGGGTGTGGGTGCCGTCGGCGCCGAGGTCGCGGTTGTCGACAACTGTGATGACGGGGGCGCCGTCGCGTGCGGTGATGTCCGCGCCGAGGCAGACGACCGCGTCGGCGACGCAGAACCAGGACTTCTTGGCGCGCAGGGTGGAGCCGAGTCCGCGCAGGTCCTGGCCGATGGCGGCGAACTCGCCGTCGGTGGTGCCGCCGACCCAGCGCGCGGCGGGTTTGGGTTCGCCCCAGCCGCCGCCCTCGTTGTCGGCGAGGGACCGGGCGGAGGCGGTGGTTCCGGGCAGCCGGTAGGGGTCGACGGTGGGCCAGAAGCCGTCCGTGTACTGGTTCGCGGTGCCCTCACCGGCCCACCAGGTGAGCATTCCGGCGCCGGTGTGCCAGCCACGCGGATGCTCGCCGTTGCCGTTCTCGTAGTACGCGATCCGGTCCGAGGCCATGGCCAGTGCGGCGGTCCAGCCGGGGCGGCGGTGCACGGCCCGGTCCATGGCCGGGAACAGCCGGTGGCCCACGGGCTCGGGCAGCGCCGGGCCCGGCCCGTTCGCCACGGCGGCCAGCCGCGCCAGGTCCGCGACGCCGAACTGCGGGTCGGTCAGCACCGGGTTGCCGGTGTCGCGTGCGATCCAGCCCCTGACCATGCCGTTCCAGCGCTCCCGCGCGGCGTCGTCGGCGCCCGCGCCGAGCAGCGCGATGGCGGCGAGGAGCAGATGGCCGCGCTGATGGTCGCTCTGCGCGATGGCCCGCGGGTCGTTCACCTGAACGCCACGGCTGACGGCCCGGCCGGAGACGCTGTCCATCATCAGCCCGTCGTGCAGCAGCGGGGCGTACGCGTGCTCCACGCTGTCCAGGATGATCCGCCGGTCCGGGTCGGTGACCTCCCACTCCGATCCGGCCAGCAGGGCGAAGAGCCTGCCGAGGCCGTCGAGCAGGACGTAGCCGTAGGTGCCGGAGTAGGCGACCCAGGTGTGCTGGATGAACGATCCGTCGGCGTAGAGCCCGTCGCCCTTCGTCACATACGGGAAGACGGGCGAGAGCGCGTCCCGGGCGAGCGCGACCTTGGCGGGCGCCGCGCCGAGAACGCCGCGCAGGGCCACGACCCGGCACAGGTCGACGCGGTTGGCGCCGGTGCTGGTGCCGGTGTAGTCGCCGAGCATGGTGTCGGGTACGAAGTGGTCGACCGCGGCGAGGCAGCGCTCCCGCCGCGCGTCGCCGAGCCGGTCGTAGAGGATCGCCAGGGTGTCCAGGAGCAGCCGGGGGCTGCCGATCTGCCACTCCCACCAGTTGCCGTAGCGGGTGGTGGCGGGGTGGTAGACGGTGGCGTCGAGGTGGTCGATGCCGCGTGCGACGTCGTCGGCGAGACCGGGGTCGCCGGTGAGGCCGGTGCCGGGCTGGGCGTACGCCTGGGCCATCGTGTTCAGCCGCTGGTAGCTCTGGGTGATCCCGGCGGGCGGGTCGAAGGGCTGGTCGGGCCAGAGCGAGGCGGCGGCGGGCGCCATGGCGTCACGGAACCCGGCGGCCAGCCGTCCGGTCTCGGCGAGGCGGGCGGCGTACGGCTCGGCGGCGGGGTCGTAGCCGGTGCCGAGCGCGAGGTCGGTCCAGCGGCGGCGCAGCGCGGCGAAGTCCGGCCCGGCGGCGGCGTGGGCGGGTACGGCGAGCGCGGGGCATAACGCCCCGGCGGCGGCCACGGCCAGGAAGCCTCTCCGGGACCAGAAGCCGAACGGGAGCGCTGGCATGGGACCTCCTGAGGCGGCCGAACCTCCGCGGTGAACCCGGCAGCGAAATGATGCCCGCCTCCCCCACCGCCCACACGACGCGCCGCCCCCGCGGAGCGATGTCCCCGCGCCAGGATGCCCCCGCAGCGCGGCACCCTGCGGAGCCGTACCTCCGCAGCATCGCAATCCCCGTAGCGCGACGCCCTCCGGCGGGGCTGCTCCCTTCGGCGCAGGGCACCGCAGCACGGTGCCCCCTGCGGCGGGCGCCCGCGCGGTGCGGTGGCCTGCGGCGGGGCGTCTGCCCTGTGGTGGGGTGCCGGTCGGGCCCTGGGCGGGCAGGTCCCGGAAGAACCTCCCCAGGCCACGGACCGGCTCCTGCACCCCCCGCAGGGCGGCGCCGGTGGGCTCTGTGGGGGCCGGGGCCACGGACCCGCCGGGGTCCGGGGTTACTCCTGCGGCTCCACGCCCGCGCGGAGCAGGCCGTACGCGTACGCGTCGTCCAGCGCTTGCCAGGAGGCGGCGATCACGTTCTCCGCGACGCCTACCGTGGACCACTCCCCCTTGCCGTCCGCGGTGGAGACGAGGACCCGGGTTGTGGACTCCGTACCGTGCTTGCCCTCCAGGATGCGGACCTTGTAGTCCACCAGCTCCATCCGGGCGAGCTGCGGGTAGATCCGCTCCAGGCCCACGCGCAGCGCCCGGTCGAGCGCGTTGACCGGGCCGTTGCCCTCCGCCGTGGCGACGATGCGCTCGCCCTTGGCCCACAGCTTCACGGTCGCCTCGTTGGCGTGGGTGCCGTCGGGGCGGTCCTCGACGATCGCGCGCCAGGACTCGACCCGGAAGAAGCGGCGGGCCCGGCCCTCGACCTCGGCGCGCAGCAGCAGCTCGAAGGAGGCGTCGGCGGCCTCGTAGGTGTAGCCCGCGAGCTCGCGCTCCTTCACCCGCGCGACCACCCGGCCCACCAGGGCCCGGTCGTCGCTGAGGTCGATGCCCAGCTCCTTGCCCTTCAGCTCGATCGAGGCGCGGCCCGCCATGTCGGAGACCAGCATGCGCATGGTGTTGCCGACCCGCTCGGGGTCGATGTGCTGGTACAGGTCCGGGTCGACCTTGATCGCGGAGGCGTGCAGTCCGGCCTTGTGGGCGAAGGCGGAGAGGCCCACATAGGGCTGGTGGGTCGACGGCGTCAGGTTGACGACCTCGGCGATCGCGTGCGAGATCCGGGTCATCTCCCGCATCGCGCCGCTCGGCAGCACCTGGCGGCCGTACTTCAGCTCCAGGGCGGCGACGACCGGGAACAGGTTGGCGTTGCCGACCCGCTCGCCGTAGCCGTTGGCGGTGCACTGGACGTGGGTGGCGCCCGCGTCGACCGCGGCGAGGCTGTTGGCGACGGCGCAGCCGGTGTCGTCCTGGGCGTGGATGCCCAGGCGGGCGCCGGTGTCGGCGAGGACGGTGCGGACCACGGCGTCGATCTGGGCGGGCAGCATGCCGCCGTTGGTGTCGCAGAGGATGACCACGTCGGCGCCCGCCTCATGGGCGGCGGAGACGACCCGCTTGGCGTAGTCGGCGTTGGCGCGGTAGCCGTCGAAGAAGTGCTCGCAGTCGAGGAACACCCGGCGGCCCTGGGACCGCAGATGGGCGACGGTGTCGCGGACCATCGCCAGGTTCTCCTCCAAGGTGGTGCGCAGGGCCAGCTCCACATGGCGGTCGTGGGACTTGGCCACCAGCGTGATCACCGGGGCACCCGAGTCGAGCAGCGCCTTGACCTGCGGGTCGTCCTCGGCGCGGACGCCCGCCTTGCGGGTGGCTCCGAACGCGACGAGCTCGGCGTGCTTGAAGTCGATCTCCGCTTGGGCGCGGGCGAAGAACTCCGTGTCCCTCGGGTTCGCGCCGGGCCAGCCGCCCTCGATGAAGCCCACGCCGAAGTCGTCCAGGTGACGGGCGATGGTGAGCTTGTCCGCGACCGTCAGGTTGATGCCCTCGCGCTGCGCGCCGTCGCGCAGCGTGGTGTCGAAGACGTGGAAGCTGTCGTCGGGCCGATGCTTCATGGTGGTCTGGCTCCTGTCGGGGTGGATCTCGGGCTACCGGAATAACCGGTTCCGCGCCCTCCTATGATCCCGCACGCTCCGCATCCGGTGGAATGGTCCGGAAAACGAAAAGACCCCTCGCGGGTGCGAGAGGTCTGCGCGCGGGTCTGAGGCACGGTGGCCGCGCCGTACCGGGTCGTACGGGGCGATCACTGCGGACCGGCGCGCCTGCTGCCAATAATCGTGGCGAACGTGAGCACGGGGGCAGTCAAGCACATTCCGCCCCCGCGCTCCCATCCGTCTCAGAATGCGAGCCGCATGCCCTTACGGGCTCAGCCCAGGCGGTGCAGCCAGCCGTAGGGGTCGGGGGCGGCGCCGGTCTGGATGTCCAGCAGGGCCTTGCGCAGCTTGGTGGTGACCTCGCCGGGCTGCCCGTCGGCCACCGTCCAGCCCGCGCGGGCGGACTTGACCGAGCCGACCGGGGTGATGACGGCCGCGGTGCCGCAGGCGAAGACCTCGGTGAGGGTGCCGTCCGCGTTCCCCTCGCGCCAGTCGTCGACCGAGATCCGGCCCTCGGCGACCTCGTAGCCGAGGTCCTCGGCGATCCGCAGCAGCGAGGCACGGGTGATGCCGGGCAGCAGCGAACCGGACAGCTCGGGGGTGACGATGCGGTTCCCGTACACGAAGTACAGGTTCATGCCGCCCATTTCCTCGATCCAGCGGCGCTCGATCGCGTCCAGCCAGACCACCTGGTCGCAGCCCTGCTCGGCGGCCTGCGCCTGGGCCACCAGGGAGGCGGCGTAGTTGCCGCCCGCCTTGGCGGTGCCGGTGCCGCCGGGGGCGGCGCGCACGTACTCCTCGGAGAGCCACACCGAGACCGGCTGGACACCGCGGGGGAAGTAGGCACCGGCCGGGGAGGCGATCACGACGAACAGGTACTCGTTGGCGGGCCGGACGCCCAGGCCCACCTCGGTCGCGATCATGAACGGCCGCAGGTACAGGGACGACTCACCGCTGCCCGGCACCCACGCCCGGTCCTGGGTGACCAGGGCGTCGCAGGCCGCGAGGAACAGGTCGACCGGCAGCTCGGGCATCGCCATGCGGCGGGCGGAGGACTGGAAGCGCTCGGCGTTCTGCTCGGGGCGGAAGGTGGCCACGCTCCCGTCGGGCTGGCGGTACGCCTTGAGCCCCTCGAAGATCGTCTGCGCGTAGTGCAGCGTCATGTTCGCCGGGTCGAGCGAAAGCGGGGCGTAGGGCACGAGCTGGGCCTCGTGCCAGCCGCGGCCCTCCGTCCACTTGACCGTCACCATGTGGTCGGTGAAGTGGCGGCCGAATCCGGGGCTGGCCAGGATCTCTTCCCGCTCCGCGTCGGAGAGCGGGTGCGAGGAGGGCTTGAGCTCGATCGAGGGCGTCGTCATGAGTGGTAGTCCTTCACTTCCGTTGTGGCGGACCGCGCTCGCACCATCCCTGCCCGTGATCGGTACTAGGACGTCCAAGCTTCCCGCTGCACACGGCGGCCCCACGAGCGATTATCGCTGACGTGGGGCCGGAGCTTAAGGATGCGTGCGAAGTGCGCGGCCCGAGGTCGATGGTCGCACCCAGCCGCGCACTGGCACAGGCTGGGGTCAGCCGGATACTCGGGCGGCGAGCGCGTCGCCGATCTCGTCGGTGGTGCGCGCCGCGTCCCGCTCGGCGAGGTCCGCGGCGACGGCGGCCTCGATACGGGCCGCCTCGTCCGGGTAGCCGAGGTGCTGCAGGAGCAGGGCCGCCGACAGGATGGTCGCGGTCGGGTCGGCCTTGCCGGTGCCCGCGATGTCCGGCGCGGAGCCGTGGACCGGCTCGAACATCGACGGGAAGGCGCCGGAGGGGTTGATGTTGCCGCTCGCGGCGAGCCCGATGCCACCGGTGACGGCGGCGGCGAGGTCGGTGAGGATGTCACCGAAGAGGTTGTCGGTCACGATCACGTCGAACCGCTCGGGCTGGGTGACGAAGAAGATCGTCGCGGCGTCGACGTGCAGGTAGTCCGTGGTGACGTCGGGGTACTCGGCGCCGACCTTGTCGAAGATGTTCTTCCACAGGTGACCGGCGTGCACCAGGACGTTGTTCTTGTGCACGAGGGTCAGCTTCTTGCGCGGGCGGCTGTTGGCGCGCTCGTACGCGTCCCGGACGACGCGCTCGACGCCGTACGCGGTGTTCAGGCTGACCTCGGTGGCGACCTCGGCCGGGGTACCGGTCCGCAGCGTGCCGCCGTTGCCCACGTACGGGCCCTCGGTGCCCTCCCGGACGACGACGAAGTCGATGTCGGGGCGCCCGGCCAGCGGGGTGGCCGTGTTCGGGAAGAGCTTCGACGGACGCAGGTTGACGTAGTGGTCGAAGGCGAAGCGCAGCTTGAGCAGCAGCCCGCGCTCCAGCACCCCGGACGGGACCGACGGGTCGCCGATCGCGCCCAGCAGGATCGCGTCGTGGTCCTTCAGCGACTCCAGCTCGGCGTCCGGCAGGGTCTCGCCGGTGGCGTGCCAGCGCTGGGCGCCGAGGTCGTAACTCTTCGTCTCCAGCTTCACGTCCTGGGGAAGGGCGGCGCCGAGGACCTTGAGGCCCTGGGCCACGACTTCCTGGCCGATACCGTCACCGGGGATCACTGCGAGGCGAATGCTGCGAGACATACCCGGACCCTACTCCCGCGTCCCATCCCATGACACCGGCCGTCCGCCATACGGACAGATCGCCCACCGGACAGGCCGCGTTCACCCGGAGTACGGCGTGCCGTCGTCCGCCCGGGGGAGATTCCGGATCATGCATACACCACGGTTCGGCATTCCGGAGCCGCTAGCGAGCCGGATGACCATGGCGGAGCAGCACGAGTACCTGCGCGACGCCTTCCCCCGCCGACGGGTGCTGCGCGGGGGCGCCGCGACGGCCGGGGCGGCCGCGGTGGCGCTGGGCGGCGCCGGGTGCGCCGGCGCCTCCGGGTCCAAGACGTCGCCCGCGGCGGACGCCCGCCCCGCGGCGCCGAAGGTGGACGGCGCGCTGGTGGCCCCCTTCGGCCGCCATCTGGCCCTCGGCGCCGACCCGACGACGCAGATGCGGGTCTCCTGGCAGGTGCCGTTCGCGGTGCGCAAGCCCTATCTGCGGATCGGCGCGCGGCCGACGGAGCTGACCCGGAAGGTCGAGGCCGAGGTCCGCCATCTGCACACCCCGTCGCTCGGCGACAAGCTCCCCGCCGTCGACCAGTACTACCTGCACGCCGCGGTGGACGGACTGAGCCCCGACGTCACCTACTACTACGGCGTCGGCCACGAGGGCTACGACCCCGCCGACCCGCGCCACTTCTCCTCGCTGGGCACCTTCCGCACCGCCCCCAAGCGGCCGGAGAAGTTCGTCTTCACCGCCTTCGGCGACCAGGGGGTGAGCTATGACGCGCTCGCCAACGACCAGTTGATCCTGGGCCAGAATCCGTCGTTCCATCTGCACGCCGGGGACATCTGCTACGCGGACACCACCGGCCACGGCAAGAAGTCCGACCTGTACGACGCCCGGGTCTGGGACTCCTTCCTCGCCCAGACCGACTCGGTCGCGGCGAGCGTGCCGTGGATGGTGACGACCGGGAACCACGACATGGAGGCGTGGTACTCCCCCGACGGCTACGGCGGACAGCTGGCCCGCTGGTCACTGCCCGACAACGGGCCCGACCCCCGCAAGGCGCCCGGCGTCTACTCCTTCACCTACGGCAATGTGGGCGTCGTCGCGCTGGACGCCAATGACGTCAGCTACGAGATCACCGCCAACAAGGGCTACACGGGCGGCGAGCAGACCCGCTGGCTGGACCGGCGGCTGGGACAGCTGCGCGAGCGGTCCGGCATCGACTTCCTGGTGGTCTTCTTCCACCACTGCGCCTACTCCACGACCAGCTCGCACGCCTCGGACGGCGGGGTGCGCGACGAGTGGGTGCCGCTCTTCGAGAAGCACCAAGTGGATCTGGTCATCAACGGCCACAACCACGTCTACGAGCGCACCGACGCCATCCGCGGCGGCAAGGTGGCCCGGAAGGTGCCGGTCGGCGGGGGCGCGGACGCGGTGCGCGACGGGATCGTCTACGTCACGGCGGGCGGCGCCGGGGCGGATCTGTACGAGTTCCCGGTGCCCGACAGCTACGAGGGGCACGTCAAGGATCTCGACGAGGTGAAGAGCTACCACTGGACGAAGGACGGCGAGAAGAACAAGGACACCGTGGAGTGGTCACGGGTCCGCTACACCGGCTTCTCGTTCCTCGCGGTGGAGGTCGAGCCGGGCCCGGACCCGCGCCTGAGGGTCACGGCGCTGGCGGAGTCCGGTGAGCGGGTGGACCACTTCGAGGTCACCCGCTCCAAGGGCCGGTAGCGGCGGTCCCGGAGCGCCGTCCCCGCTCCTCAGTGACCGGTGGAGCCGCCGTTGTCGCGGCGGTCGAGCGCGCGCTGGAGCGCGGCGGCGGCGTTCCTCCGGTCGGCGGTGTCGTTGTTCTTGCGGCGGACCCTGCGGATGGTCTGCTCGGCCATGATGCACGTCTCCTCTGCTGAACCCCGGCGCACGGCCGGGAGGTATCCCCGAGAAGGTGATTTAGCCGTAAAGGGGCGGGGGCCTGGGTGCGGCAGGGGTCACCTGCACGAGTGCACCGGCCGCTTCCGCCATCGCTCGATGGAGCGGGACGTTCGGCTCCCATCAAAGTAAGGGAGCGGAGCGCCCGTGTCTGCAGAATTAGTCGGACGTCCTACTATCTGAGACGAGCCATGGCCGAGGCCGACCCCCGTTCGGCCCCGACCATGGCTCGTTATCCACGTAAACTGCGGTAAATAACGCTGACTTGAATGCAAGACGCTAGCATTCGCGCACCTCGGGCGTCCACAGGTTTATGCCGTTTCACCCCGCTCCACGCACGCCGCCCCCGACCGGCTCGCAGCCAGATCGGGGGCGGGGCTCAGCGGGCGGAACCCGGGCGGCGCGGGTGCGCCGGGCGGGTCAGCCCATGTGCGGGTAGCGGTAGTCCGTCGGCGGGACCATCGTCTCCTTGATGGAGCGGGTGGAGGACCAGCGCATCAGGTTCTGCTTCGCGCCCGCCTTGTCGTTGGTGCCGGACGCGCGGCCGCCACCGAAGGGCTGCTGGCCGACCACGGCACCGGTGGGCTTGTCGTTGATGTAGAAGTTGCCGGCCGCGAAGCGCAGCGCCTCGCAGGTGGCGGCGGCCGCGGCGCGGTCCTGGGCGATGACGCAGCCGGTCAGGGCGTACGCCGACGCCGACTCCATCTGCTCCAGCATCGCGTCGTACTCGGCGTCCTCGTAGACGAACACCCCGATGATCGGGCCGAAGTACTCGTCCTTGAAGATCTCGTTCTCCGGGTCGGTGGAGACCAGAACGGTCGGGCGGACGAAGTAGCCCTCGCTGTCGTCGTACGTGCCGCCCGCGACGACCTCGATCGTCGGGTCGGACTTCGCCCGGTCGATCGCCGCCTTGTTCTTGGCGAAGGACCGGTCGTCGATGACCGCGCCCATGAAGTTGCCCAGGTCGGTGACGGTGCCCATGGCCAGACCGTTGACCTCGGCCGCCAGCTCCTCCTTGAGGCCGTTCTCCCACAGGGAGCGCGGGATGTAGGCGCGCGAGGCGGCGGAACACTTCTGGCCCTGGAACTCGAAGGCGCCGCGGGTCACCGCCGTCTTCAGCACCGCCGGGTCGGCGGACGGGTGGGCGACGATGAAGTCCTTGCCGCCGGTCTCACCGACCAGCCGCGGGTAGGTCTTGTAGTTCTCGATGTTGTTGCCGACCGTCTTCCACAGGTGCTGGAAGGTGCGGGTGGAGCCGGTGAAGTGGATGCCCGCGAGGTCCGGGTGGGTCAGCGCCACGTCGGAGACGTCCTTGCCGTCACCCGTGACCAGGTTGATCACGCCCTTGGGCAGCCCGGCCTCCTCCAGCAGCCGCATCAGCAGCACGGCGGCGTGGGTCTGGGTCGGGGACGGCTTCCAGACAACCGTGTTGCCCATCAGCGCGGGGGCGGTGGGGAGGTTGCCCGCGATCGCCGTGAAGTTGAAGGGCGTGATCGCGTAGACGAAGCCCTCCAGCGGCCGGTGGTCGCTGCGGTTCCAGACGCCCGGGGAGTTGGCGATCGGCTGCTCGGTCAGGATCTGGCGGGCGAAGTGGACATTGAAGCGCCAGAAGTCGATCAGCTCGCACGGCGTGTCGATCTCGGCCTGCTGCGCGGTTTTCGACTGGCCCAGCATGGTGGACGCGGCCAGGGTCTCGCGCCACGGGCCGGACAGCAGGTCGGCGGCCTTGAGGATGATCGCGGCGCGGTCGTCGAAGCTGAGCGCGCGCCACGCCGGGGCGGCGGCGAGCGCCGCGTCGACCGCGTCCTGCGCGTCCTCCTTGGTGGCGTTCCCGTAGGTGCCGAGGCGGGCCGCGTGGTGGTGCGGCTGTACGACGTCGAAGCGCTCCCCGCCGCCCAGGCGCTTCTCGCCGCCGATGGTCATCGGCAGGTCGATCGGGTTGTCGGCCAGCTCCTTGAGCTTGGCTTCGAGGCGGGTGCGCTCGGCGCTGCCGGGGGCATAGCTGTGCACCGGCTCGTTCACCGGCACGGGGACCTGGGTCACAGCGTCCATGATGGCCGTGTCTCCTTTGTCGTGAGGGTCGTCGTGGTGTCGTGAGCCGAGGACTGTCAGCCGCGGCCGACGAGCGAGCGCAGGAAGAACGCGAGGTTCGCGGGGCGCTCGGCGAGCCGCCGCATGAAGTACCCATACCAGTCTGTTCCATACGGGACGTAAACCCGCATACGGTGACCTTCCGCGACCAGCCGGTCCTGCTCGGCCGGGCGGATGCCGTACAGCATCTGGAACTCGTACTCGTCCAATTTGCGCCCGAGGCGGTGCGCGAGGTCCTGGGCTATGGCGACCATGCGCGGATCGTGCGAGCCGATCATGGGGTAGCCGTCGCCGGACATGAGGATCTTCAGACAGCGCACGAAGGCCCGGTCCACTTCACGCTTGTCCTGGTAGGCGACCGACGCGGGCTCGTTGTACGCGCCCTTCACCAGCCGCACCCGCGAGCCTTCCCCGGCGAGCGCGCGGCAGTCGTCCTCGGTCCGGAAGAGGTACGACTGGACGACCGCGCCGGTCTGCGGGAACCGGGTGCGCAGCTCGCCGAGGATCGCGAGGGTGGAGTCCACGGTGGTGTGGTCCTCCATGTCGAGGGTGACCGTCGTCCCGGCCGCCGCGGCGGCCTCGACGACCGGGGTCACATTGGCGAGCGCGAGGTCATGGCCGCCGGGCAGCGCCTGGCCGAAGGCGGAGAGCTTCACGGACATCTCCGCGCGGGCCCCGAGCCCCTCCCCGGCGAGCGCCTCGATCAGCGCCAGATAGTCGTCCCGGCTGCGCAGCGCCTCGGACCGGTCGGTAACGTCCTCCCCCAGGTGGTCCAGGGTGACGTCCAGGCCGCGGGAGGTGAGCCCTCGCACCGCCGCCATGGATTCCGCCAGCTGCTCACCGGCGACGAAACGATCCACCATGGGGCGGGTGACCGGCGCGCCGGACACGATCCGACGGATGGCGGCGCTGCGCGCGGCGGCGAGCAGTACGGGTCCCAGCACAGGGCACCTCCACGATGACGGCCGGTGAACGGCTCCAACAACTCACCGTGAAACCTAAGCATGGCGCTCCATCGGAGCCATCGACAGCTGTCACGCATCCGTGTCCGGGATCTCAGACACCTGTATGAGAGGCTGAGGTGGCATGCGGGGAAGGAGGCCGGGACGCCATGCGCGAGGACTATCAGCAGCTGGTGGACGAGATCACCGCGACGCTCGGCGCGCCCGCGACCCTGGAGAACCGCGACTTCGCCCTGATCGCCTTCGGCGCGCAGGACAGCGACGACGCCGAGGAACCGACGCTGGACCCGGTCCGGACCCGCTCCATCCTCCAGCGCCGCTCGACCGCGGCGGTGCGGGCCTGGTTCGAGGCGTTCGGGATCGCCCGGGCGCAGGCCCCGCTGCGCATCCCGCCGGACCCGGGGGCCGGGGTCTTCATGGGCCGCCTCTGTCTGCCGGTGCGCCACCGCGGCGTGGTCCACGGCTACGTCTGGCTGCTGGACGACGGCCACCTCTCCGACCTGGAACTGGGCGGCCCCGCGACGCCCACCGACCCGCGGCTGGTCCGGGCGATGGAGACCACGGCCCGGATCGGCGCCCTGCTGGCGGCCGAGGCACGGGCCGGTGAGGAGCTGGGCGAGCTGCTGCGCGAACTGCTCACCGGGCCGCCCGCCGCCCGCGACGCGGCCTGCTCGGGCCTGCACACCGCGCTGCGCGGCACGGCCGACGGGCCGCAGGCGCTGGTCGCGGTCCTGCCGTGGGTGCCGGACACGGGCGAGGACGAGGACCACCCGGGCCTCCCCCATCTGCCGGGCATCTCCGCGGCCTGCGTGATCCCCGACGAGACGGCGCTGGCCGCCCTCGTCCGGCTGCGCGCCCCCACCTCCCTGGGCCCCGCCCGGGCCACCGCCGAACAGCTCCTCCGCTCCCCCCGCACGGCGGCCGCCGAGAGCGCGCCGGGCCGGACCGCCGAGCCGCACGGCGGCGACCTCCCGTGCGGCGGCGGCCGGGAGAGCGCCGCCGGGCTCAGCGAGGCGCGGCGCGGGCTGGACGAGCTGCCCGCGGCTTGGCGCGAGGCGCTGGCCTCCGCCCGGGCCGCGCGGGCGGACGCCCGGCTCGACCCGATCGCGCGGTGGACGGACATCGGCCCGTACCGGCTGCTGGCCACGCTCCCCACGACCGCCCCCGACGCCGCCGTACGCCCCCTCCTGGATGGCGCGCACGCGGAACTGGCCCGCACCGCCGAGACGTTCCTCGACTGCGCGGGCCAGGCGAGCCGTACCGCCCAGATGCTCGGCATCCACCGGCAGACGCTCTACTACCGCCTCTCCCGGGTACGCCAGCTCACCGGCCTGGACCTCGACGCGGGCGACGACCGCCTGCTGCTCCACATGGCGCTGAAGGCCGCCCGGCTCCGGTAGGCGGCCGCCCGCTCAGGCAGGAGTTGAGGCGGGCATCGACGCGGCCGGGGGCGTGCCGCCGACGATGCGGCGCATCGCCTCGATCAGGTCCCGGGCGTCGGGCGTGCGGCCGGGGTCGAGGGCCTGCTGGACGACCATCCCGCTCACCAGCGTCAGATAGAGCGAGCCCAGCACCCGGGAGGTCTCCTCGTCGACCTCGCGCTCGTCGAGGCCGTGGAAGAGCCCCATCAGCCCCTGGCGCGCCCCCGGTTGGGCGCGGTCGAAGGCCTCCCGCAGCGCGGGGTCGTGCTCGGCCTGCAGGACGGCCTCCAGCTGGGCCCGCCACATCGCCTGGTGCTTGCCGGACAGTTCGAGGGCCCGGGACCAGCCCGCCGCGAAACGCTCCGTCAGCTCACCGCCGGTCGCGGCATCCTGAGCGGGGATCACCTGCGCCTCGTCGGCCCAGTCGCTCATGGCCGCGAACAGCGCCTCCCGCATGAGGGCGTCCTTGGACCCGTAGTGGTAGCCGATGGACGCGAGGTTGGCCCCCGAGGCGGCCACGATGTCCCGCGCGGTCGTGCGTGACCAGCCCTTTTCCAGCAGACAGCGCTTCGCCCCGGCCAGCAGATCCTCTCGATGTCCCATGGCGTCAGCCTATCCCGGGCCCATACAAGCGTCTAAGACGCCCGTATGCCGGAACGCCGGGGACGGCAACCTTCCCTCGCGCGGCGGCAACCAGGAGGTAGCGCCCCCGTCCCCCTCCCCGTTCCCCGGTCCGCGAGAGGACTGATGCACCGTGCGCATCAACAGAGCGTTGGCGGCCGCCGCACTCGCCACCACCTTCCTGGTCGGCGCGGGCCAAGCGCCCCGCGCCGCCGCGGGCGAACTGCCCTCCGCCACCGCCTTCTTCAACCATCCCGACTCGCTCGTCAACAAGTGGGTCGCCGCCAACCCGAACGACTCCCGCCGGGCCCGGATCGCCTCGCGGATCGCGTCCCAGCCGCAGGCCGTCTGGTTCTCGCGGTACACCCCCGGCACCGTCACCGAGGACGTTCGCAAGATCACCTCGGCCGCGTCCGCCAAGGGCCAGGTGCCCGTGCTCGTCGCGTACCAGCTCCCCAACCGCGACTGCGGCGGCGCGTCCGCGGGCGGGGCGCCCGATCTGGCGAGCTACGACGCCTGGGTCCGCGGCTTCGCCGCCGGGCTGGGCAGCGGCTCCTCGGTCGTCATCCTCGAACCGGACTCGATCGCGCTCATCAGCTGTCTGTCGCCGTCCGAGCTGAGCGGCCGCTACGCCTCGCTCGCCCGCGCCTCCGCCGCCATCCACGCCGCCGCGCCCAAGGCCCGGGTGTACTTCGACGCCGGGCACTCCGCCTGGAACAGCGCCGCCGTCCAGGCCTCCCGGCTGCGCTCGGCGGGCGTGCTGAGCAGCGGCGACGGCATCTACAGCAATGTCTCCAACTACCGCCGCACCGCGGACGAGGTGACCTTCGCCAAGGCCGTGCTGGCCCAGCTCGGCAGCTCCTCGGGCCTGACCGCGGTCATCGACACCAGCCGCAACGGCAACGGCCCCGCGCCCGGCGACGCCTGGTGCGACCCGCACGGCCGCAAGGTCGGCGAGAACCCCACGGCCAACACCGGCGACCCGGCCGTCGACGCCTACCTGTGGATCAAGCCGCCGGGCGAACTGGACGGCTGCGCGGGGGCAGCGGGCGCGTTCTCGCCGGACTACGCGTACGAGATGGCGGGCTGAGCCTCGCTCCGGCCCCTACAGGCGGTCGATCTCGGTGAGGTCGATGTCGATGTCGAACGGAACCGTGAGCTTCAGCCGGTCGTGGTGGATACCGGAGGGGACGTAGGAGCCGGTCGCTGGATCCAGCTCATAGACGTAGACAACCGGGCGACGCCCCTCGCCCTTCTCGACCCGCCAAAAATGCGGGATTCCGGCCTTGGCGTACAACTGCGGCTTGCGCTCACGGTCGCGGCCTTCCGACTCCGGTGACACCACCTCCGCAGCGAGCACAACATCGGCAGCGTCATAGCCCGTCTCGTCCGCTTCGGCGGACACAGCCTCCGCACGCAGGATTGAGATATCGGGCTCGGGACGGTTGCCGGGATTGAGAGTGATCGTCATCTGGCGACACACGCTCAGCGACTCCGGCACCCATGCCCTCAGACCCTGCTCCAGCAAAGAGACAGCCAGCGAATGAAAACTCTTCTGCGGGCTGACGAAGACGAGGCTCCCGTCGATCAGCTCAGTGTGCGGCGGGAGATCCGGAATGCGGTCGAGGTCGCCTGCGGTGAATCCGCCCGGGGGCGGAAAGGCCCAAGCCGGAAGCGGTTCCTCAGCCGTGCTTCGTTCCATGGGCGGAACTCTGTCCGAACGGCCCAGCCTAGCGGGCGGGAACGCCGTGGCCGTCCCTCACACGAGTGACGGGCGGCTACGGCGTTGACGATCGGGGTCAGCCCAGGTGTACGGGGGTGGACGCGGCGCCCTGGGCGGACTTGTCGGGCGCCGGGCGCGGGGTGTTCATCAGTACGCCCACCACCACCGCTGCCGCCGTGAGGATCACCGACGACCAGACGAACGCGTGCGAGAAGCCCTCGACCAGGCCCTCCTTGGCGGTGTCCGGCGTCATGCTCCGGGCGTGGTCGCGCAGGTAGTCGGAGGTCGCGCTGGTGGCGATGGTGTTGAGCATCGCCGTGCCGATCGAACCGCCGATCTGCTGGGCCGTGTTCACCGTGGCGGAGGCGATGCCCGCGTCCTGCGGCCGCACGCCGTGGGTCGCGTAGTTCATCGAGGGGGCCATCACCAGGCCCATGCCGAAGCCGACGAGGAGTTCGGAGGGCAGCACGCCCGCCGCGTACGAGCTTGTGACGTCCAGCGGGACCAGCAGCGCCACCCCGGTGGCCGCGATCAGCAGACCGGGGACCACCAGGGTCCGCGGCGGCACCCTGGGGATGAGGCGCGCGGCGACGCCGCCCGCGGCGGCCAGCACCGCCGCGGTCATCGGCAGGAAGGCCACGCCGGTGACCAGCGCCGAGTACCCCTTGACGATCTGCATGTAGTAGGTGAGGAAGAGGAACATCGCGAACATGCCGACCACCGACATGCCGACCGCCAGATAGGCGCCGCCCCGGGTGCGGTCCGCGATCACCCGGATCGGCAGCAGCGGATGGGCGGCACGCTGTTCCACCAGGACGAACGCGACGAGCAGCACCACGCCGAGCGTCAGCAGACCCGTCACCAGCCGGGAGTCCCAGCCCTCGGAGTCGGCCTCGCTGCATCCGTAGACCAGCGACACCAGACCGGCGACGGCCAGCAGCACACCGGGGATGTCGAAGCGCGCCCGCTGCTCGGCGGGCCGGTCGGCGGGCAGGACGGACCAGCTGAACGCCGCGAGGACGGCGATCGGCACGTTGACGTAGAGGCACCAGCGCCAGTCCAGGTACTCGGTCAGCAGCCCGCCGACGACCAGGCCGATCGCGCCCCCGCCCGCCGCGATCGCGCCGAAGATGCCGAACGCCTTGGCGCGCTCGCGCGCCTCGGTGAAGTTCACGGCCAGCAGCGACAGCGCCGAGGGCGCGAGCAGCGCGGCGAAGGCGCCCTGGAGCGCACGGGCCCCGAGCAGCATCCCGAGCCCCTGGGCGGCGCCGCCGAGCGCGGAGGCCCCGGCGAAGCCGATCAGACCGACCAGGAAGGCGCGCTTGCGGCCGGTGTAGTCGGCGATCCGGCCGCCGAACAGCAGCAGGCTGCCGAAGGCCAGGGTGTACGCGGTGATGACCCACTGCCGGTCACCGGCTGAAATGCCCAGGTCGCGCTGGGCGGACGGCAGGGCGATGTTCACGATGGTGATATCGAGAACGATCATCAGCTGGGCGAGGCCGATGAACAGCAGGGCGAGCCAGCGCCTGGGGTTGGCCTCGGGCGGTATGGCTGAGGGCTCGGACATGAGGGGGCCTTTCAGGTCGTGCGCTATGGATGGTGATGGGTGATCAGTCGACGGCGGCACGGGCGTCGTCGATCACTCGCTCCCGGATGCGGGTGAAGGCGGCGGCGTCGACGGCCGGGCCGCCGAGGGCGGTGGTGGGCCGCGGGGAGCCGGTGGGGCGCAGCCCGTCCACGTACAGGTCGAGCTGGCGGTGGGCGAGGGCGTCGTCGTCGGGGATGCGGCCCCCGCCGGGCAGTGGCCGCGACAGCCGGATGATCATCAGGACGATGTCGCCGAAGACGACATCGGGGCGGACCGCGCCGACCGCGCGGGCGCGGGCCAGGAGCTGGTCGACGGTGCCGACGGGGTCGGCCGGGGCGTTGGGGACGGCCGGGTCGGCGGGGTCGGCCGGGTCGGCCGGGTCGGCCGGGTCGGCGGCGCGTACCCGGTCGAAGAGTTCGGCGGCGGTGAAGTGGCCCAGCAGCGCCGGTACCACCGATCCGATCTTGAGGTCGAGGGCGGCGTGCATGAAGCGCCGCAGGGCGTCGGCCGGGTCGCCCTCCGCGTCGGCGGCCCGCCGCGCGGCCCCGGCCACGGCGGTGAAGACCTCGGCGGCCACGCCGCGGAAGAGGTCGGGGCGGGTGGGAAACCGCCGGTAGAGGGTGGCGATGCCGACCCCGGCGCGCCGGGCGATCTCGTCGAGCGGGGCGTCCGGCCCCTGATCGGCGAAGACCTCGCGGGCCGCGCGCAGGATCTGCTCGCGGTTGCGGCGCGCGTCGGCGCGCATGCGGGGAGTGTCTTCGGACACGGCGGATCTCCTGCGGAGGGCACACCTGGGCACATACGGAGCTATGTGGAGAATTTTTCTCCACATAGTCAGAGCGTAGCCCTTCCCGCCACTTTATTCAACGCCTGATGAAAAAGTCCGTGCGGGCACACCAAAAAGGCCCGGCCCCCGCGTGAAGCGGGGGCCGGGCCCTTCGGGCGCGTAGGCGTTACGCGGCTCAGACCAGATTGACCGAACGGGCCGACGTGGCGCCGATCTCCTCGGCGATCTCGGTGAGCACGGTCTGCGGAATCGTGTCGTCCACGGTCAGCGCGACCAGTGCGGCACCGCCCACCGCGGCACGCGAGACCTGCATGCCCGCGATGTTGATGCCCGCCTCGCCCAGGATGCGGCCGAGCGTGCCGACGATGCCCGGACGGTCCGTGTAGCGGAGGAACGCCATGTGGTCGGCGAGCGCCAGGTCGACGTCGTACTCCCCGACCGCGACGATCTTCTGGAGGTTCTTCGGACCGGCCAGCGTGCCGGAGATCGAGACCTCGTCACCGTCGGCCAGGGTGCCGCGCACGGTCACCACGTTGCGGTGCTCGGTCGACTCCGAGCTGGTGGTCAGCCGCACCTCGACGCCGCGCTCCTGCGCGAACAGCGGGGCGTTCACGTAGCTCACGGTCTCGTCGACGACGTCCTCGAAG
Organism: Streptomyces sp. NPDC005962; assembly: GCF_040629205.1. Classification (NCBI taxonomy): domain Bacteria; kingdom Bacillati; phylum Actinomycetota; class Actinomycetes; order Kitasatosporales; family Streptomycetaceae; genus Streptomyces; species Streptomyces sp. NPDC005962. Next base: position 172,251 of record NZ_JBEXVE010000009.1, read on the forward strand.
ACGCCCTTGAGCGCGGAGAGCTCCAGCACCTTGACGTCGTGCTGGGTGATCTCGCCGTACACCTCGACGTCGAGCCGGACGGCGACCTCGCCCGCGAGCGCGGTGAAGATCCGCCCCAGCTTCTCGGCCAGCGGCAGCCCGGGGCGTACGTCCTCGGCGATCACACCGCCCTGCACGTTCACCGCGTCCGGGACCAGCTCGCCCGCCAGGGCCAGCCGCACCGAGCGCGCGACCGCGATGCCCGCCTTCTCCTGGGCCTCGCCGGTGGAAGCGCCCAGGTGCGGGGTGGCGACCACATTGTCGAACTCGAACAGCGGGGAGTCGGTGCACGGCTCCTTGGAGAACACGTCCAGACCGGCACCGGCCACCCGGCCCTCCTTGAGGGCCGCGGCCAGCGCCGTCTCGTCGACGATCCCGCCACGGGCGGCGTTGACGATCCGGACCTCGGGCTTGACCTTGCGCAGCGCCTCGTCGCCGATGAGGCCGACGGTCTCGGGGGTCTTGGGCAGGTGGACCGTGATGAAGTCCGAGACCTCCAGCAGCTCATCGAGGGTGAGCAGCTTCACGCCCATCTGCGCGGCGCGCGCGGGCTGGACGTACGGGTCGTACGCGACGACCTTCATGCCGAAGGCGGACATGCGCTGGGCCACCAGGACGCCGATGCGGCCGAGGCCGACGACGCCGAGGGTCTTCTCGCTCAGCTCCACACCGGTGTACTTGCTGCGCTTCCACTCGCCGTTCTTCAGCGCGGCGTTCGCCTGCGGGATGTTGCGGGCGGTGGCGACCAGCAGGCCGCAGGCCAGCTCGGCGGCGGTGACGATGTTGGACGTCGGCGCGTTGACGACCATGACGCCCGCCTTGGTGGCGGCGGAGACGTCCACATTGTCCAGGCCGACGCCCGCCCGGGCGACCACCTTCAGCTTCTTCGCCGCGGCGATGGCTTCCGCGTCGACCTTGGTCGCGCTGCGGACGAGGATCGCGTCCACGTCGGCGAGGGCGGGAAGCAGTTCGTCTCGGTTGGCGCCATTGCAGCTGCGGATCTCGAAATCCGGGCCCAGGGCGTCGACCGTGGCGGGCGACAGCTCTTCGGCGATGAGTACGACAGGTTTACCGGGGGAAGCAGTGCTCACGTGGTCTTCAGTCCTCACTAGTCCTCAGCGGACGGCCGTCCCGACGGCCGCAGGCGGTGAAGGGTTCCAGCCGCGTGGAAGACGCACGACGCTGTGAGCCTGACGCGTTTGTTGCAGGAAAGTGTAGTAGCGCTCGGGCCTGTGTAATGCGCCAATGCGGCAGGATCACCCGCACGTGGTGATGCGCGATGGACAAAGCCGAACCGGGTGTGGCGGGGGTTCCACAGAACCCCCGCCACCCCCGGGGCACGGTCCACCGCGCCGTCCGAGTGCTTACGCCTCGTCGTCGACCCAGCTCATGAGCTTGCGCAGCTCCTTGCCGGTGGTCTCCAGGAGGTGGTCCTCGTCCGCCTTCTTCAGCTCGTTGTACTTCGGCAGACCGGCGTTGTACTCCGCCATCCAGTTCTTGGCGAAGGTGCCGTCCTGGATCTCACCGAGGATCTTCTTCATCTCGGCCTTGGTGGAGTCGTTGATGATCCGCGGGCCGGAGACGTAGTCGCCCCACTCGGCGGTCTCGGAGATCGACCAGCGCATCTTCTCCAGGCCGCCCTCGTACATGAGGTCCACGATCAGCTTCAGCTCGTGGAGGCACTCGAAGTACGCGATCTCCGGCTGGTAACCGGCCTCGGTCAGGGTCTCGAACCCGGCCTTGACCAGCGCCGCGGTGCCACCGCACAGCACCGCCTGCTCGCCGAAGAGGTCGGTCTCGGTCTCCTCGGTGAAGGTGGTCTTGATGACGCCGGCGCGGGTGCCGCCGATGCCCTTGGCGTACGAGAGGGCGAGCGGGAAGGCCTTGCCCGTGGCGTCCTGCTCGACGGCCGCGATGCACGGCACGCCGCGGCCCTCCTCGTACTGGCGGCGGACCAGGTGGCCCGGGCCCTTGGGGGCGACCATGCAGACGTCGACATTGGCGGACGGCTTGATGAAGCCGTACCGGATGTTGAGGCCGTGGCCGAAGAACAGCGCGTCGCCGTCCTTCAGGTTGTCCTTCACGGACTCCTCGTAGACCTTGGCCTGGATCGGGTCCGGGACCAGGATCATGATGACGTCGGCCTCGGCGGACGCCTCGGCGGGGGTCACCACGCGCAGGCCCTGCTCCTCGGCCTTGGCCTTGGACTTGGAGCCCTCGTGCAGGCCGACGCGGACGTCGACGCCCGAGTCGCGCAGCGACAGCGCGTGGGCGTGGCCCTGGCTGCCGTACCCAAGGATCGCGACCTTGCGGCCCTGGATGATGGACAGGTCGGCGTCGTCGTCGTAGAACAGCTCGGCCACTTCGGGATTCTCCTAGCGTGTGGGTTGTGCGTCCCACCGTATGACGGGCGGGCGGGTGAAGGTTCGGGGGTCTCGTCAGGCGGACCGGTCGAGCGAGCGCAGACTCCGGTCGGTGATGGAGCGGGCGCCGCGCCCTATGGCGATCGTGCCGGACTGCACCAGCTCCTTGATGCCGTACGGTTCCAGCATCTTGAGCATGGCTTCGAGCTTGTCGCTGCCCCCGGTGGCCTCGATGGTCACGGCCTCCGGGGAGACGTCCACGGTCTTGGCGCGGAACAGCTGGACGATCTCGACGATCTGGGAGCGGGTCTCGTTGTCGGCGCGGACCTTCACGAGAACGAGTTCCCGCTGAATGGCCGAGCCGTCCTCCAGCTCGACGATCTTGAGGACGTTGACGAGCTTGTTGAGCTGCTTGGTGACCTGCTCAAGCGGCAGTTCCTCGACATTGACCACGATGGTGATGCGGGAGATGTCGGGGTGCTCGGTGACGCCCACGGCGAGCGAGTCGATGTTGAAGCCGCGGCGGGAGAACAGGGCGGCGATCCGGGCGAGGATGCCGGGGGTGTTCTCCACCAGGACGGAGAGCGTGTGCTTGGACATGCGGTGCGTCTCTCTTCTTCTCTCTCGGTCCCGGCCTCAGTCGTCTTCGCTGTCGCCGAAGTCCGGGCGGGTGTCACGCGCCGCCAGGATCTCGTCGTTGGAGGTGCCGGCCGCGACCATCGGCCAGACCATGGCGTCCTCGTGGACGATGAAGTCCACGACCACCGGGCGGTCGTTGATCGCGTTGGCCTTCTCGATCACGGCGTCGAGGTCGGCCGGGTCCTCGCAGCGGATGCCGATGCAGCCCATGGCCTCGGCGAGCTTCACGAAGTCCGGGACCCGGGTGCCCGCGCCGGGCTGGGCGGTGTCAGCCCCGGGGCCGGAGTGCAGCACGGTGTTGGAGTAGCGCTGGTTGTAGAACAGGGTCTGCCACTGGCGGACCATGCCCAGCGCGCCGTTGTTGATGATCGCGACCTTGATCGGGATGTTGTTCAGCGCGCAGGTGACCAGCTCCTGGTTGGTCATCTGGAAGCAGCCGTCACCGTCGATCGCCCAGACCGTACGGTCCTCCATACCGGCCTTGGCGCCCATGGCGGCCGGGACGGCGTAGCCCATGGTCCCGGCGCCGCCCGAGTTCAGCCAGGTCGCGGGCTTGTCGTAGGTGATGAAGTGGGCGGACCACATCTGGTGCTGGCCGACGCCCGCGGCGAAGATCGTGCCCTCCGGGGCCAGCTCGCCGACCCGCTGGATGACCTGCTGCGGCGACAGGCTGCCGTCCTCGGGCAGGTCGTAGCCGAGCGGGTAGGTCTCGCGCCAGCGGTTCAGGTCCTCCCACCAGCCGCTGTAGTCGCCGGTGCGGCCCGCGTCGTGCTCGGCCTGAACCGCGACGACCAGATCCGCGATGACCTCGCGGGCGTCACCGACGATCGGCACGTCGGCGGCGCGGTTCTTGCCGATCTCCGCCGGGTCGATGTCCGCGTGCACGATCTTGGCGAACGGGGCGAACGAGTCGAGCTTGCCGGTGACGCGGTCGTCGAAGCGCGTGCCGAGCGCCACGAGCAGGTCCGCCTTCTGCAGGCTGGTGACGGCGGCGACGGTGCCGTGCATGCCCGGCATGCCGAGGTGCTGGCGGTGGCTGTCGGGGAACGCGCCGAGGCCCATCAGCGTGGTGGTGACCGGCGCCCCGGTCAGCTCGGCCAGCACCCTCAGCTCGGCGGTGGCGTGCGCCTTGAGGACGCCGCCGCCCACGTACAGCACCGGGCGCTCGGCCTGGCTGATCAGCCGGGCGGCCTCGCGGATCTGCTTGGTGTGCGGCTTGGTCACCGGGCGGTAGCCGGGCAGGTCGGTCTGCGGCGGCCAGGAGAAGGTGGTCCTGGCCTGCAGCGCGTCCTTCGCGATGTCGACCAGGACCGGGCCGGGGCGGCCGGTGGACGCGATGTGGAACGCCTCGGCGATCGTCCGCGGGATGTCCGCGGCCTTGGTGACCAGGAAGTTGTGCTTGGTGATCGGCATCGTGATGCCGCAGATGTCCGCCTCCTGGAAGGCGTCCGTGCCGATCGCCTTGGACGCCACCTGGCCGGTGATCGCGACGATCGGGACCGAGTCCATGTGGGCGTCGGCGATCGGGGTGACCAGGTTGGTGGCGCCGGGGCCCGAGGTCGCCATGCAGACGCCGACCTTGCCGGTGGCCTGGGCGTAACCGGTGGCGGCGTGGCCCGCACCCTGCTCGTGGCGGACGAGTACGTGCCTGACCTTCGCGGAGTCCATCATCGGGTCGTACGCGGGGAGGATCGCACCGCCGGGGATTCCGAAGACGGTGTCGGCGCCCACCTCCTCGAGCGAACGGATGAGGGACTGCGCACCCGTGACGTGCTCGACGGTGGCGGACTGGGGTCCGCCGTTACGGGCCCGCGGCTGGGGATGATGGGCCCCGGAGGCCTGCTCGGTCATCGGCGTTCTCTTCTCGAATGAGGTGTGATGCGGGGAGGAAGCGGTGCACAGGCGTCAGTGCAACAAAAAACCCCTCGTGCCGTTAGGCAAGCGAGGGGAGCGCGCCGGTGAGGGTCCGCAGGGCTTCAACGTGGCCCTGCTCAGCCGACGCGCTGTCCAAGTACGAGAATTCGGGTGCGCATGGCTCCGACCCTCCCCCTCGCGCGTATCAGGTGTCAAGTGGGTGGGACGGGAGTCTCAGTATTTGAGCGGGTCGGTGGGTGGGTGTGCGCCTCCGGGCGCCGGGGGCCATGCCCGCCGAATCCGCCGTGCCGCACCGGCAGCCCGCCGCCGACCAGCATCGGAGCGTCCGAGCGTGGCACCGGATAGCTGCCGCGGGTCAGCGCCCGGCGCAGCCGGTGCTCGTCCAGCGGACCGCTGAAGGCCATGCCCTGGGCGTGGGTGCACCCCATGCCGCGCAGGGTCACCAGCTGTTCGGGCATGTCCACGCCCTCCGCGATGGACTGCATCCCGAGATCGCCGCCGATCCGCAGCAGCCCTGAGGTGATCTTGTGCAGCCGGGAGGACTCGACCACCCCCTCGACCAGCCCCTGGTCCAGCTTGAGTACGTCGATGGGGAGCCTGCGCAGCGCCCTGATGGCGCCGTAGCCGCTGCCGAAACCGTCGAGCGCGATCCGCACCCCCAGCCGCCGCAGCGCGCCGAGCCGGTGCTCCAGCTCGTCCAGCGGCACCCGTGGGTCGCTGTCGGTCAGCTCCAGGATCAGCGCCCCGGACGGCAGCCCGTGCCGGGCGAGCAGGGTCTCGACGGCCTTGGGCGGCATCGACTTGTCGACCAGGCGGCCCGCGGGCAGCCGTACGCAGACGGGGACCATATGGCCGTCGCGGCGGCGCTGGGCGGCCTGCTCGACGGCGGCCTCCAGCGTCCAGCGGGCCAGCTCGGCGGTGCGGGCGCCTTCCTCACCGGCGCGGCCGTGGTCGCCGCCGCGCCCGTTGTCGGCGACCCTCAGGAACTCTGCCGGGGTGAACAGGATGCCCTGGGCCGAGCGCCAGCGGGGCTGCGCCGCGACGGCGGTGACCCGGCCGCTCGCCAGCTCCACGACGGGCTGGTGCAGCAGCACGAACTCGCCGTCGTGGAGGGCGGCGCGCAGCCGTGTCGCGACCTCGGCGCGGCGCGCCACCTCGGCCTGCATCTGCGGGGCGTACAGCTCGACCCGGTTCTTTCCGGCGGCCTTGGCCCGGTACATGGCCAGGTCGGCGTTGCGCATCAGGGCGCCGGGGCTGGTGCCGGACTCGGCGAAGGCGACGCCGATGCTGGCCGCGACCCGCACCTCGGTGCCGCCCTCCACCCGGTAGGGCTGGGAGAGCCGGGCCCGCAGCCGGTCGGCGATCTCCAGGATGCGGCATTCGCGGGTGCTGATGTCCCCGTCGCCGTCGCCCACGATGAGGGCGGCGAACTCGTCGCCCCCGAGCCGGGCGGCGCAGTCGCCGGAGCCGGACCGCACGGACTCCTGGAGCCGGCGGGCGGCCTGGACCAGCAGCTCGTCCCCCGCCTGGTGGCCGACGGTGTCGTTGACGGCCTTGAAGCCGTCGAGGTCGATGAAGAGCACGGCGGTGCCCGCGTCGGTACGGCGGCGGCCGCCGACCGCGTGCCGGACCCGCTTGGTGAACAGGGCGCGGTTGGGCAGGTCGGTGAGCGGGTCGTGCTCGGCGCTGTGCTGCAGCTGGGCCTGGAGCCGGACGCGCTCGGTGACATCGCGGCTGTTGAAGATCAGGCCGCCGTGGTGGCGGTTGACCGTCGACTCCACGTTGAGCCAGTCGCCGGTGCCGGAGCGGAAGCGGCACTCGATGCGGGTGGTGGGCTCCTCGCCCGGCGAGGCGGCCAGGAACCGGCGGATCTCGTGGACCACCGCGCCCAGGTCCTCGGGGTGGATGAGCGAGGCCAGCTCGGAGTCCGTCAGCTCCTCCGCGTCCCGCCCGTAGACGCCGGAGGCGGCGGGGCTGACGTACCGCAGGATGCCGGTGGGCGCGGCGATCATGATCACATCGCTGGAGCTCTGCACCAGGGAGCGGAAGTGGTTCTCCTTCTGCGCCAGCTCCTGGGTGAGCGCGATGTTGTCCATCAGCATGATCGCCTGCCGGACGAGGAGGGCGAGCACGACCGCGCAAGCAGTGAAGAGCACCACCCCGTCGACCGGGCGGCCGTCCATCACGTTGAACAGGATGCCCAGCGTGCACACGGCGGCGGCGAGATACGGCGCCAGGGCGGCGAACGCGCCCGCCGAGGGACGGCTCGGCCGCTCGCTGCGGCGCGCGGCGGGCGGCGGGGTCTCGGCGGCGTCCCGCCGGGCCACCCAGGGCGCGTAGGCGAGCAGCATCGAACCGGCGAACCAGCCCGCGTCCAGGATCTGGCCGGAGCGGTAGTGGTCGTGGAGCAGCGGCGAGGTGAACAGCGCGTCGCACAGCACGGTCAGGGCGAACGCGCCGATCGCGGTGTTGACCGCCGGCCGGCTGGCCGACGACGAGCGCCGGAAGTGCAGCACGATCACCATGCTGACCAGCACGATGTCCAGCAGCGGGTAGGCGAGCGAGAAGGCCCTGCGGGCGACGCTCGCGGCATCCTCGCCGAACTCGCCGGTGTGGGCGAGCGCGAGGCTCCACGACAGGGTCATCAGCGATCCGGCGATCAGCCAGGCATCCAGCCCCAGGCAGATCCATCCGGCCCGGTTCCGCGGGCGCTTGGCGAGCACCAGCATGCCCACGATCGCCGGTGGCGCGAAGAGGAGGAAGCAGACATCGGCGAACGAGGGGGTGGGCACGGGTCGGCCCAGCACCACCTCGTACCACCCCCAAGTGCCGTTGCCCAGCGCGGCCATGGCGGAGGAGGCCGCGAACAGCAGCCAGGCCGGGCGCATCCGCCCGGCATTCCCGCGCCCGTGCCACAGACAGGAGACGGCGGCGGCGAGGGCGGCCGCGGCCAGCCCGAAGTCGCCCATGAAGACGGCCAGTTCGGCTGATCCCCAGCCGAGCACCGCGCCCACCGCGTACCCGCCGCAGACGAGGGCGAGGACGACCTGGGGCAGCAGCCGGGCGCCGCCGGAGACCGCCGGTCGGGCCAGCACCGCTCCGGTGGCGCTCACCGCACTGCCGCCCGTCGCGCGAAGGGGCACGGCTCCGCGAGCCGTATCCCCGTGAGCTTCGTCATCGAGAGCCGCGCGGCTGCGCGGAATTGTCGCGGTCGACGCCTGAGCTGCGTCGGGTTGTTGGTCCATTGGCCACACATCGCCCGTCGCCCCCCTCGAGTTCCGGTCCATCGCTGACGCCGTCAGGTCATTGGCGCAGCCCCCGCTCGGGACGATACACCAGACTGGTCACTCAGGGACATAGGCCATCTACTCACCGTAACGGACTACGGCGTTGTGTATACGGAGTGCAGTCAATCGATGCCTGTATGTACTGCCAGGGGCATGTTGCCCCCTCGTCTACCCCGTGGTCATCATGAGATGTTCCATCGGCTCGCCCGCGGCGAACCGGTGCAGCTGAGCGCGCAACAGCCGCTTGGCGCGGGGCAGGAAGGCCGACGAGGGGCCGCCCACATGCGGGGTGATGAGCACTCCTGGAGCGTGCCACAGCGGATGCCCGGCGGGCAGTGGTTCGGGGTCGGTCACATCCAGCGCGGCGCGCAGCCGGCCGCTCTCCACCTCGGCGAGGAGCGCCTTGGTGTCCACCACCCCGCCCCGTGCGACGTTCACCAACAGCGCTCCGTCCTTCATCTTCGCCAGGAAGTCGGCTCCGGCCAGGCCCCGGGTCTCCTCGGTCAGCGGGGTCACCAGGACAACGACGTCGGCCTCCGGAAGCAGTTGAGGCAAGGCGTCGATCGGGTGCACCGGACCGCGCTCGGTCGTACGCGGGGAGCGCGCGACGCGCGCCACCCGCTCGCACTCAAAGGGTTCGAGCCGGGCCTCGATCGCGCTGCCGATCGAGCCGTACCCGACGATCAGAACGGACTTGTCGGCGAGCGCGGGACGGAAGCCGGAGGTCCACTCCTCGGCGTCCTGGGCGCGGACGAAACCGGGGATGTCACGCAGCGAGGCGAGGATCAGGGTCAGGGCCAGCTCGGCGGTGCTCGCGTCGTGCAGCCCCCGGGCGTTGCACAGCTGGACGCCGGGGACGACGCGTGACATGGCGGGCAGCAGGCCGTCTATGCCCGCGGTGAGCGTCTGGATCACCCGCAGGCCCGTCATGGCCTCCAGCGGACGGGTCAGCACCTCGGGGCTCTTCATGTACGGCGCACAGTAGAAAGCGACGCGGGAGGGGTCGGTGGGGTAGTCGGGGCCGCCGTCCCAGTGGGCGTAGTCCAGGCTCTCGGGCAGGCCCTCGATCTCGTCGGGCGCGATGGGCACCCAGACGAGGGGGCGGGCCGGGCCGCCGGACGCGGCATGAGACGAATCGTGGTGCCGGAACGTATCGCTGTCATCTGCACTCATGCCAGGAGGCTATGCGAAGTGAGGCTCTCCGCAGAGGTTAGTTTGGTGCGAGTAACGGGAGGGGTCAGGCCAGGTGGAGCGCAGGACAATCGGAGCGGCGGCGCTCGAAGTGGGTGCGATCGGCCTGGGGTGCATGCCCATGAGCTGGGCGTACACCGCTTCACAGCGCAACGGCGAGCACTCGCTGCGCGCCGTGCACACCGCGCTCGACGCGGGCGCGAACCTGCTCGACACCGCCGACATGTACGGCCCCTTCACCAATGAACTGCTGGTGGGACGGGCACTCAAGGAGCGGCGCGCGGACGCCTTCGTGTCCACCAAGTGCGGACTGCTGGTCGGTGAGCAGCACATCGTGGCCAACGGGCGGCCCGGCTATGTGAAGCGGGCGTGCGACGCCTCGCTGCGGCGGCTGCAGACCGATGTGATCGACCTCTACCAGCTGCACCGGGCCGATCCCGAGGTGCCGATAGAGGAGACCTGGGGCGCGATGGCGGAGCTGGTCGCGGCGGGAAAGGTACGGGCGCTGGGGCTGTGCGCGGTGGGGGCGCGGGCACAGCGGCGGTCCGGCGCCCGGATACACGACGCGACGGTGCGGCAGCTGGAGCGGGTGCAGCAGGTCTTCCCGGTGAGCTGTGTGCAGGCGGAGCTGTCGGTGTGGTCACCCGAGGCACTGGAGGCGCTGGTGCCGTGGTGCGCCTCGCGCGGGGTGGGCTTCCTGGCGGCGATGCCGCTGGGCAATGGCTTCCTGAGCGGGACGCTGACGCCGGGGCAGGGGTTCGAGCCGGAGGACATGCGCGCCCGGCACCCGCGCTTCACGGCCGAGATGATGGCGGCGAACCAGCCCATCGTGGCCGGGCTGCGGCGGGTCGCGCGGCGGCACGGGGAGTCGGTGACGGCGGCCCAGGTGGCCCTGGCGTGGCTGCTGGCCCAGGGACCGCACGTGGTGCCGGTGCCGGGGACCAAGCGGGAGGACTGGGCGGCGGAGAACGCCGCGGCGGCGCGCGTGATGCTGACGGCCGAGGACCTCGCCGAGATCGCGACCCTGCCGCCCGCCCGGGGGTCGTGGGACTAGGGGTGTGTTGTGGGGCGGGTGGGTTCCGGTTCGGCGAAGGGAACCCGCCGCGGAGCTGCGGTGTATAAGAAACAGTGCCGTGCCGCGGCACACGCGCCCCACCGAGAGGAACCCGACCGTGCGATGTCCTCGCCTCACCCTCGCCGCCCCCGCCCTCGCCGCCAGTGCCGCCCTGCTGCTGCTCACCGGATGCTCGACCGGGGACGGGCAGTCCCCGTTCGAGCGGTCGGGCTCGTCCGCGCCCGGGAAGGAGGGGTCCAAGGGCGGCTCCCCGTCGTCGGCGGCGCCCTCGGCCGGTGAGTCGGCGGCGCCGAAGAAGGGTTCGGCGAAGGTGGTGAGCCTGCTCACCACCAATCTGAATTCGCCCTGGGGGGTGGCCCCGCTGCCGGGCGGGGATCTGCTGGTGTCCTCCCGGGACACCGGGAGGATCTTCAAGATCACGGCGGACAGCGGGAAGCAGACCGAGCTGGGGTCCGTGCCCGGCGTCTCCCCCGCGGGCGAGGGCGGCCTGCTGGGGCTGGCGGTCTCCTCCGACTTCGGCTCGGACCACATGGTGTACGCGTATCTCACCACCGACTCGGACAACCGCATCGTCCGGATGGTGTACAACGACAAGCGCCCCTCGGGCGATCAGCTGGGCGCCCCGGACACGATCTTCAAGGGCATCCCCAAGGGCACGATCCACAACGGCGGCCGGATCGCCTTCGGCCCGGACAAGATGCTGTACGCGGGCACGGGCGAGAGCGGGGAGAAGGGGCTCGCCCAGGACATGGACTCGTTCGGCGGCAAGATCCTGCGGATGACCCCGGACGGTGAACCGGCGCACGGCAATCCGTCGGCCGATTCGGTCATCTACTCCCCCGGCCACCGCAATGTGCAGGGGCTGGCCTGGGACGCCCAGAAGCGGCTGTGGGCATCGGAATTCGGCCAGGACACCTGGGACGAGCTGAATCTGATCCGCCCGGGCAAGAACTACGGCTGGCCGGAGGCGGAGGGCAAGGCCGGAAAGAAGGGGTTCGTCGATCCGGTCGAGCAGTGGAAGACCGCGGAGGCCTCACCGAGCGGTATCGCGTTCGCCAAGGGCTCCATCTGGATGGCGGGGCTGCGCGGTGAGCGGCTGTGGCGGATTCCGCTGCGGGGGACCAAGCCGGTGGCCGAGCCGCAGGCGTTCCTCACCAAGAAGTACGGGCGGCTGCGCAGTGTGGTCGCCACGGACGACGGCGGGCTGTGGGTGGTCACGAGCAATACGGACGGGCGGGGTGATCCGGCCAAGCAGGACGACCGGATTCTGCGGCTGGAGATCAGCTGACGGCGGGCGGTTCCGGTCCCTTTTCGGGCGGTCTGCTTACACTGGCCGTAGCCGCTCACCTACGGGGGTCGCCATGTTCAACCTCATCGACGAGTTGTTCGCGCCCGGTCGCAAGCACACCGAAGAGGAGCGCAACCGGCTGGAGTTCACGCTGGAGGACATCGGCGACAGCGACCCGGGCAAGGGTCCGATAGATCTCGACTCCGGCCAGGTGGTGATCCGCCCCCGCGAGGGCTGACCACGCGGACAGCCTCGGAGGGACAACCCCGCGAGGACGGCGCAGGGACGACCTCGCAGCGCGCGCCTTACGGCACGGGCGTGCGGGCCGCCGCTTCCTCCGCGGGCTTGCGCGGTCCGGGCACGGGCAGCGGCCGCTGATCCGGGTCCGGGTCCGGCGCCTCGATGCTGATGCGCGGCAGCCTCCGGTCCAGCCAGCCCGGCAGCCACCAGTTGGCGCCGCCGAGCAGATGCATCAGGGCGGGGACCAGCAGCGTACGGAGGACGAAGGCGTCCAGGGCGACCGCGGCCGCCAGCCCGATACCGAACATGGCGATGATCCGGTCGCCGCTGAGCACGAACGCCGAGAAGACGGCGATCATGATGACGGCCGCGGAGTTGATGACCCGGCTGGTCTCGGCGAGACCCACCCGGACCGCGAGCCGGTTGTCGCGGGTGTGCTGCCACTCCTCGTACATCCGGCTGACCAGGAACACCTGATAGTCCATGGAGAGTCCGAAGAGCACCGACACCATGATCACTGGCAGGAACGGCTCGATCGGGCCCGCTCTGCCGAGCCCCAGCGGTTCGCTCCCCCACCCCCACTGGAAGACCGCGACGACGACACCGAAAGACGACGCGACGGCGGCCACATTCATGACCGCCGCCTTGACCGGGATGCCGATGCTGCGGAACGCGAGCAGCAGCAGCACACAGCCCAGCGCCACCACCACCCCGACGAACAGCGGCAGCTTGGAGATGATCACCGCCGCGAAGTCGTCATACCCGGCGGTCAGTCCGCCGACGTACACCCGCAGCGAGGTGCCCTCCTCGGCCTTCGGCAGCACCTCGGCGCGCAGGCGCTCCACGAGCCGTGAGGTGTCAGGCGACTGCGGGGCGGTGGTGGGCACGACGGTGATCACGCCGGTGTCGCCCCCGCCGCCGAGCTCCGCCGCGCTCACCGAGGCGACGCCCTCGGCGATGCGCAGGGTGGTGGTCAGCCGGGTGAAGGCCATCCGGTCCTCGGCGCCGTCGATGCTGCCGATGAGCGTCAGCGGTCCGTTGAAGCCGGGCCCGAACCCTTCCGCGAGCAGGTCGTACGCCTGCCTGGTGGTCGAGGTCTGGGGGTTGTTGCCCTGGTCGGAGGTGCCGAGCCGGAGCGAGAGGGTGGGCAGGGCGAGAGTCAGCATGACGGCGACGGCGACCGCGCCCAGCACCTTGGGGTGGCGTTCCACGAACGACGCCCAGCGGGTGGCGAGTCCGGGCACTGCCTGGGGCCGTGGCCCGTGCTCGGCCAGCCGTCGGCGTTCGCGGCGGCTCAGGGCTCTCCTCCCCATCAGCCCGAGCAGCGCGGGCAGCAGGGTGATGGAGGCGGCGACGGTGAGCGCGACCGTCAGCGCGGCGGCGACCGCGACGCCGTTGAGGAAGCTCAGCCGCAGCACCAGCATGCCGAGCAGGGCCAGGCATACCGTCGCGCCCGCGAAGATCACCGCGCGGCCCGAGGTGGTCACCGCGCGCTGTGCGGCCTCGGCGACCGGCAGCCCCTGCCGCAGACCCCGGCGGTGGCGGGTGACGATGAACAGCGCGTAGTCGATGCCGACGCCGAGCCCGATCAGCATGCCGAGCATGGGCGCGAAGTCGGCGACGGTCATGACGTGGCCGAGCAGCCCGATCGCCGCGTACGCGGTGCCGACGCCGACGAGCGCGGTGGCGATCGGCAGCAGGGCCGCCGCGAGCGAACCGAAGGCCAGGAAGAGGACGACGGCGGCCACGGCGACGCCGATGGCCTCGCTGAGATGGGCGGACCCGGCCGTCTCGGTGAGCCCGGCGCCCACGCCGCCCATCTCGATCCGCAGCCCGGGGGCGGCGGCGGAGCGCGCGGTGTCCAGGACCCGGCGCACCTCGTCCTTGCCCAGGTCGGCAGCGGGTTCGCGGAAGACGACGGTGGCGTAGGCGGTGTGCTGGTCGGCGCTGACGCGGCTGGTGTCGTCGGTGCCGTACGGGCCGGTGACGGAGACGACGCCGGGCAGTTCGGCGACGCGCCGCAGGGCCGCGCTCATCCGCTGCTCGACGTCCCCCGAGCGCACGGTTCCGGCGCGGTCGGCGGTGTGCCAGACGATGGTGTCGGTGTCCCCCGCCCGGTCCGGGAACCGCTGCGCCAGCAGCCGCGAGACCGTGGAGGATTCGGTGCCGGGGATGTCGTAGTTGTTCGAGTACGCGGAGCCGGTCACGGCCGCCGCGGCGGCGACCCCGGCGAAGGCGGCCAGCCAGAGCACGATCACGAGGGCACTGCGCCTGATACACCATCGTGCGAGTGCGGCCATGGCTGCTTTCCGGTCTGTGCACCGAGTGCGTCGTGATGTGCTCGTGATGTCCTCGTGACCAAAGCACTGTGTCAGCCGGAAGAGATCCTTTGTCCCCTTTGTGGGCTTCCCCACATCCGGAACCACCACATCCGGAACCAGCAGATCCGCCAGCCGTTCGGTCAGCCGCTGACCGAGGGGCGCCCGTTCTCGATGTGCCCGGTGAGACGGCGGTGGAAGGAGGAGTCGCCCTCGGCCGTCAGCACCAGGTCGTACCAGCCGTGGCCCTCCCGCGCCGAGAACTCCACGACCTTCGTCGAGCCCGCGCGCACGCTGACCGTCCGCTGCCGCGCGTCCGCGTCGGCCACATAGGCGCGCGGGCGCACGGTGAGCCCGATCGTGCGCTCCCCCTTGTTGGTGACGGTGAGCGTGAGCTGCCGTCGGCGGCCGTCGATGCCGCCGCGCACCCGCAGTCCGGCGGCGGCGCCCTCGGCCGTGCCCCGGAACTCGCGGCGGAAGCCGTTCGGCCCGGTGACGACGAAGTCGTAACGCCCGTCCCGCACCGGGACGTCCCAGGTGGACAGGGTCCCGGGCGCCAGGTCGCGGTGCTGGGGCGCCTCGTACTCGTCCGCGTACGGGAAGAGGATGGCGTGCGCGCCGCGCACCCCCGCGTTGGCCAGCGCCAGCCGCATCACCCCCGCCCCCGGCTCGAACACGCCGGACACCTCCGGCTGGTACGGCAGCGGGCGGGCCGGGCGCGTGCCCTCCTCCTGCAGCGGCATCCGCTGGTCGGCGGGCGGCTCCGGCGTCCAGTGGTCGCGGTCCGGCGGGGGCGGCCCCGGATGGGCGAGAGGCTGCGGGGCGGCGGCGCTGCCGAAGGCGAAGGCGCCGGTCAGATCGCCGCATACGCTCCGGCGCCAGGCGGAGACGTTCGGCACCTCGATGCCCAGCCACTTCTCCAGGAAGCGGGTGGCGGAGGTGTGGTCGAACAGCTCGGAGCAGACGTAGCCACCGACCGTCCACGGCGAGATCACCAGCATCGGCACCCGCATCCCCAGGCCCAGCGGCCGGTCCTGCCACCACTCCTCGGCCACGTCGGCGGGCGGGTTGGGCGGCACCACATGGTCGAAGAAGCCGTCGTTCTCGTCGTAGGTGAGGAAGACCGCCGTCTTGCGCCACACCTCGGGGTGGGCGGCGAGCGCGTCCAGGACCGCGTACGTCACGGTGGCGCTGTGCGCGGGGGTGGAGACATCGGGGTGCTCGGAGTCCAGCGGGGACGGCACCAGATACGACACCGCGGGCAGCCGCCCGGCCGCCACGTCGGCGCGGAACGCCTCCTCGAAGCCGCCCTCCGGGGCCCGGCGCAGGCCCCGCTCGAACAGCCGCCGCTCGTCGTCCGTCAGCTTGTCCAGGCCCGCTTCCAGACCGTCGAGAAGCCGCCGCCGCTCATCGCCGGACGCCTCCAGCACCTTGGTGTAGAACGCGTTCGTGCTGGTGAAGCCCAGCCCGGCCAGCGCCTTGCGGGCCACGTCCTTGAACGGCCGGTAGAACTCGATGTTGTTGTCCTGGAAGTTGTCCCACTCCTGGTAGACCTTCCAGCTCACCCCGGCGCGCTCCAGCACCTCGGCGGTGGTGGTCCAGTCGTAGCCGGGGTGGCTGTCCTCCTCGTACGCGTCGTTGCCGACCGCACGCCCTCCGCCCGGCCCCGGCTCGTAGCCGGTGGTGCCGCTGACCCAGTAGTTGCGGTTGGGGCTGGTGGAGGAGTGGATGGCGGAGTGGTACGCGTCGCAGATGGTGAACGTGTCGGCCAGCTCGTAGTGGAACGGGATGTCCGCACGGTCGAAGTGGACCATGGTGGCCGGGGACTTGGCGGCGATCCAGTTGTCCATCCAGCCGCCGTGCCAGGCCGCCGCGCCGCCGTCCCAGGAGTGGTCGAGCTGGCCCACGAAGCGGAGGTCCTCGCGCTGCGCCTCGGCGGCCTCGCGCG
The DNA here is from genome assembly GCF_040629205.1 of Streptomyces sp. NPDC005962. Classification (NCBI taxonomy): domain Bacteria; kingdom Bacillati; phylum Actinomycetota; class Actinomycetes; order Kitasatosporales; family Streptomycetaceae; genus Streptomyces; species Streptomyces sp. NPDC005962. The sequence goes on from NZ_JBEXVE010000009.1 coordinate 188,514, forward strand.
CCCCGAAGGGCAGCACATGGCCGCCGCCCGGCTTCGGCTGCGCGAAGACGCTCTGCCCGCCGGGCAGGGTGACGGCGTTGGGGTCGGCGTAGCCGCGGACGCCCCGGAGCGTGCCGAAGTAGTGATCGAAGGAACGGTTCTCCTGCATCAGCAGAACCACATGCTCGATGGCGTCGAGACCGCCGGGCGGCGGGGCCGGGTGCGCGGCGAGGGCGGCTTGGAGCGACGGCGGCAGCAGCGAACCCGCCGCGGCCGCGCCCGTCGCTCCGGCACCGAGTGCGACCAGCCTCCGGCGTGCGATGTCCGATGCCACCTGTCTCTCCCCTGTCCGTGAGCCTCCCTTCGGGACGCTAGTGAGGGCAGATGGCCGGTGAACGTCGGCGGCGTTACGGCATGACGGCCAAGATCAGTGGAAAGCCGGGGCCAGGAAGAAGCCAGGGAACAAGCGGGGTCAGGAAGAGGACGGGGTCAGGGGAAAGTGGCAGGCCACCGTGTGCCCCGGGGCGGCCGGTTCGGCGGGCAGCGGCTCCTCGCGCGCGCAGAGGTCCCGGGCGTGCGGGCAGCGGGTGCGGAACCGGCAGCCGGAGGGCGGATCGGCGGCCGACGGGGTCTCCCCGCCGAGTGGCGCGGCCGACGGCCGTACGCCCGGATCGGCATGGTCCGCCGTGTCCAGCAGCCCACGGGTGTACGGGTGGAGGGGCGAGGCGAACACGGTCGCGGCGGGCCCGGTTTCCACCAGCTTGCCCAGGTACATCACACCGACCCGGTCCGCGAGATACCGGACCACGGCGAGGTCGTGCGAGATGAACAGATACGCCATGCCCTTCTCGCGCTGCAACTCCCGCATCAGGTTGAGGATCTGCGCCTGTACCGAGACGTCCAGCGCGGAGACCGGTTCGTCCGCCACGACGAGCGACGGCGCGAGCGCGAGCGCCCGGGCCAGCCCGAGCCGCTGCCGCTGACCGCCGGAGAACTCATGCGGATAGCGGTCCACCGCGCCCCGCTCCAGACCCACGTCGTCCAGCAGCCGCGCGATCCGCGCGCGCTGCCCGGCCGGGTCCCCGATGCCCTGGATGACCAGCGGCTCGCGCAGGATCGCCGCCACCCGCATCCGCGGGTCCATCGAGGCGTACGAGTCCTGGAACATCAGCTGCACCTCGCGGCGGTGCGCCTTGCGGGCGCGCCGGTCCAGCGTGGCGGGGTCGCGCTCGCCGAACCGGACGGAACCGGCGGTCGGGGGCTCCATACCGACGACGAGCCTGCCGAGGGTGGATTTCCCGCAGCCGGACTCCCCCACGATCCCGAACGTCTCCCCCCTCCGCACGGAGAGCGACACCCCCGCCACCGCGCTCACCACCGCGCCCCGGCGGCGGGCGAACGGGCCGCCGCGCAGGGGATAGTCCTTGGTCAGGCCGGTGACCCGCAGCAGGACGTCATCGGTACGAACCGAGGCCGGGGCACGGACCGGAGCCGCCGGAACCACCTCGGCGACGGGATCGGCAAGAGCATCGGCATCGGCATGGGCATCGGCATCGGCCGCTACGGGATGGAAGCAGGCGAAGGCGTGCGCCTCGCGACGCGCGCCCCCGTCCGCCCCCTCCAGCGGCGGATCAGCCGTCTCGCACCGCTCGCTCGCGAACCCGCACCTCGGCGCGAACCGGCAGCCCGTGAGCCGGGCCGTGGGCGACGGCGGGAGGCCCGGGATCGTGGCCAGCGGCTGGGACGCGTCGGCGGCGCGTTCCGGGAGGGCGGCGAAGAGCGCCTGGGTGTAGCGGTGGCGCGGAGCGGCGAACAGGGCGCGCACACCGGCCCGTTCCACCGTCCGGCCCGCGTACATCACCGCCACCCGGTCCACCCGCCGGGCGATCACCCCGAGGTCGTGGGTCACCAGGATCAGCGCCATGCCCAGCCGCGCCCGCAACGCGTCGATCAGCTCCAGGATCTGGGCCTGCGTGGTGACGTCCAGCGCCGTCGTCGGCTCGTCGGCGATCAGCAGCCGGGGTTCGCAGATCAGCGCCATGGCGATGGCGACCCGCTGCCGCATACCGCCGCTGAGCTGGTGCGGATAGGTCCGCAGCCGCTCCCCGGGCTGCGGCAGGCCGACCAGCCGCAGCATCTCCTCGGCCCGCCGCCACGCCTCCGCCCGCGCCACGCCCTTGTGCAGCAGCAGCGGTTCGGCGACCTGGGCGCCGATGGTCATGGTGGGGTTGAGGGAGGTGAGCGGGTCCTGGAAGACCATGCCGATGGTGTTGCCGCGTACGCCCCGCAGCACCGGTTCGGGCGCGCATCCCAGGTCCGTACCGGCGAAGGTGAGGGAACCGCCGGTGATACGGGCTCCGCCCGGCAGCAGGCCCAGCACGCTCAGCGCGGTCATCGTCTTGCCGCAGCCGGACTCGCCGACGAGGCCCAGCGCCTCGCCCGGGGCGAGGTCGAGGGAGACCCCGTCGAGGGCGTGCGCGGTGCGGCGGCGGTCGCCGTCGCGGTCCGGGATCTCGACGTGGAGGTCGTCGACGCACAACAGGGAGTCGGTCATCAGCCGTTCCTCCCGAGCCGCTGGAGCCGCACGTCGAAGGCGTCCCGCAGGCCGTCGCCGATGAAGGTGAACGCGGCGACGACGAGCACGATCGCGATGCCGGGCGGGAAGATCAGCCACCAGTAGCCGACCTGGGTGTAGGTGATGCCGGTGCTGAGCATGGAGCCCCAGTCGGCGGCGGGCGGGGGGATGGACAGCCCGAGGAACGACAGATAGGCGACGTACAGGATCGCGTCGGCGATCTGGAACGTGGCGTTGACGATCACCGTGCCGATGGCGTTCGGCACGATGTGCCGGAAGACGGCCCGGGCACCGCCGCCGCCCATGAGCCGCATGGCGTGGACGTAGTCGCGGCCGCGCAGGGCCAGCGCCTCGCCGCGCAGGAGGCGGGCCGGGGACAGCCAGGCGACGGAGGCGATGATCAGGATCAGCACGGCTTTGCTCGGGGTGACGATCGTGGCCACGACGACCAGTAGGAACAGCGCCGGGATGGCGAGCGCGGCATCCGTGATCCGCATCATCACGGCATCCAGCCAGCCGCCGAAGTAACCCGCGACCGCGCCGTACACGGTGCCGATGAGGGTGGCCAACAGCCCCGCCGCGAGGCCGACCTCCAGGGAGGTCTGGCCGCCGGTCATCAACCGGCCCAGCATGTCGTAGCCGAGATCGGTGGTGCCGAGCGGATGGCCGGGGCTGCCGGGCGGGAGGTTGGCCCGGCTCAGGTCCGTGTGCACCTGGTCGGTGGGGCGGATCAGCGGGCCGAGGAAGCAGAACGCCATCAGCCCCACCAGCACCACCGCGCCGGTCAGGGCCGGTTTGTCGCGGGTGAAGACGGACAGCGCGCGGCGGGCGAGGCCGGGGGTGGCGGCCGCGGCGCTCACGGAGTCGCTTGCGTTCACGGAGTCGCTTGCGTTCACGGAGCCCGCGGCGGTCACGAGACGCTCCTGATCCGGGGGTCGAGGGCGGCGTACGCGATGTCGGTGAGCAGCGAGCCGAGGACGGTGGCGACGCCGACGAGGAGCGTCACCCCGAGCAGCACCGGGAAGTCCGAGCCCTGGGCCGCGTTCCAGAACAGCAGCCCCATCCCCGGGTAGTTGAACATCGACTCCACGACGAGCGCGCCGCTGAAGAGCGTCGGCAGGTAGAGGCCGAGGAGGCCCGCGAGCGGGATGAGCGCGTTGCGCAGCACGTGCCGGGCCATGATCCGGGCGTTGGACTGGCCCTTGGCGCGCGCGGTGCGGACGTAGTCCTCGCTCAGGTTGTCCAGCACCGCCGAGCGCGTGTAGCGGCTGAACGCGGCGACGATGCCGAGCGCCAGCGTGACCACCGGCAGCACCAGCGCGGACGGGGCGGACAGGATGCCGCCGACCGTGTCCGCCTGCGGGGCCTCGGCCGGGAAGAGCTGGAGCCGCTGGCTGAAGACGAGGATGAGGACGAGGCCGAGGAAGAAGACCGGCGTGGCGTACGCGAGGAACGCGACCCCGGTGAGCAGATGGTCGGCGATCCCGCCCCGGCGTACGGCCTGGAGGACGCCGAGCGGAACGGCGAGGACGGCCGCGAGCGCGATCGACAGCCCGGTCAGCACCAGGGTCTTGGGGAGCCGGTCGGCCAGCAGGGCGGTGACGGTCTGGTTGAGCTTGTACGACTCGCCGAGGTCGCCGGTGAGCAGTCGGCCCAGGTAGCGGACGTACTGGAGGGGAAGCGAGAGGTCGTAGCCCTGCTGGTGGTCGAAGTGCTCGACGGCCTGCGGGGTGGCCCGGGGGCCGAGGATCGCGCGGGCCGGGCCGCCGGGGAGCTGATGCAGCAGCACGAAGACGATGACGGAGACGAGGAGCAGGACGACGGCCGCCTGCGCGGTCCGCTGCGCCAGGAACCGGATCATCGGCGCCCCTTCGCGTCCTTGACGAAGTACCAGTCCTGGGGCGCCAGGGTGAGCGTCGGATTCTGGTCGATGCCGCGCAGGTCGTTGCGGATGACGGAGACCTGGTAGGCGGGGTTGGGGGTCCACAGGACGGGGACCTGCCGGGCGACGTACTCCCCGTAGCGCCGCATGGCGGCCGGATCGCCGGAGTACTCGGTGGCCTTGATCAGCTCATCGGCGCGCGGATCGGTCCAGTTGCCCATGTTGGAGGGGGCGCCGGTGGCGAAGAGCTGTTCCCCGCTGGGGGCGGGCGGGAAGTACCAGCTGCCCGCCGTGCCGAAGAACCCCAGCTCCCACGCCGAGCACAGCGGTTCGGTCCGCCGGCAGGGGACGGTCGTGCCGAGGACGGTGTTGAGCGGCTGCTGCCGGATGTCGAGGGCGATCCCGGCCCGGTCGTACGAGGACTTGATCTCCTGCATCTGGTTGGAGGTCTCGGTCGAGCCGGACTGGGACAGCAGCGACAGCTTCAGCCGCTGCCCCGCCCCGATCCCCCTCCCGCAGGCGTCCGGCCCCGCCCCGGGCCGTACGCACCGCAGCGCCCCGCCGCGCTCGCGCCAGCCGTGTGCGGCCAGCAGCCGCCGCGCCCTGGCCGGGTCGTACGGGTACGGGTCGCGGGCCAGCAGGCTGTCCGGGACCGGGCCGCGAGTGGGGGCGGCGGTGCCGTGCCAGACGACCCGGGCGAGGGAGCGCTGGTCGATCAGGTACTGGAGGGCCCGGCGCAGATAGGTCTGGCGCAGCAGCGGGCCCGCGGTGGGGTGGTTGAGGTTGAGGACGATGTACGTGATCGCCCAGCCCTCCCACGGGTCGACGCGATAGCCCAGCTCCTTGAACCGTCCGGCCTGGGCCATGACCGAGGGCGGGATGTAGCCGTAGTCGACGCCGCCGGAGCGCAGCACGTTGAATTCGGAGTCGGCGGTGGTGAACGGCTTGAAGACGACGCGGTCGAGGTGGGGTTTGTCGGGGCCGGTGTAATGGCGGTTGGGGACGAGCGAGACCTGACCGGAGGTGCTCCACCGGTCGATCGTCCAGGGTCCGGAGACGGTCTTCCACAGCGGATCGGTGGCGAACGCCGAGAGCCGTTTGGCGTGCCGGATCAGCCGGGCGAAGGCCTTCCGGGGGCTTTCGTTCCGCGGGTTCCACGCGTGGCGCGGCAGCGGGACGATGTTCTGGCCGAGCTGGTTGGCGGTGAACCAGGCGGGGTTGTACGCACGGACGAGCCGGAGCCGGAAGGTGCGGTCGTCGACCGTCTCGAACCGTTTGACGTTGTCGGGCAGGAGGCCGGGCGAATAGCCGCCCCACTCCTTCTTGTTGTCCTTGATCAGATCGAACCAGAACTTGACGTCTCCCGTGGTCACGGGGGTTCCGTCGGACCAGGTGTAGCCCCGCTTCAGGGTGACGGTCACGGTCGTGTCGCCGTCGCCGTAGCGGGGTGGCTCGGCGAGGTTGCGCGGGTTGTCCATGGTGAGCTTCCCGCCGCTGCGCACCGGCTGGTACAGCGGCGGATACAGCAGGCCCTGCAGGGCGCCGTTGTACGAGGCCAGATAGCCGGGGGCGCCGATCGGGAAGATCCAGTTGGGCCCGGCGGCGGGCGGCAGCGCCATGGTCGCCGTACCGCCCTCGACCCTGGTCCCGCCGGTCGCGCCGATGTCCGTGACCCGCCCGGAACCGGCCGAACAGCCGCCGGTCAGCAGGGCCGCGAGCAGGACGGGTATGACGGTGCGTCTGCTCAAGCGTCTGCGTATGCGTATGCCGGACAGCCCCATACCGCCTCCATGAGGTCAACGGGCTCTCTGGTACGTCTGGCGCGTCTGGTGCGACAACTTACGGATGGTAACCACCAAGGCCCGCCGTGACATCGTCTTCATTCGGCCAACGCACGCCGGCACACGCATAGGGTGAGCGCGGACCGACCGGAAGCGAGGCAGCATGGCACCCACCACCTCCCGAGGCCGCCGTCTGCGGATCGGCATCGGCGGCATGCACATCGAATCCAGCACCTTCAGCCCGCACCGCGCCGGATACGACGACTTCCGCGTCACCCGCGGCGCTGACCTGCTGGCCCGCTACGGCTGGACCCGGCCGGACGGCGACCTCGGCGGGCTCGTCGAATGGGTGCCGCTGGTGCACGCCGTCGCGCTTCCCGGCGGGCCCGTCGAGCCCGCCGTCTACGCCCGGCTCAAGGCCGAACTCACCGACCGTATCCGGGCGGCCGGTCCCCTCGACGGGCTGCTGTACGACATCCACGGCGCGATGAGTGTCGTCGGCATGGAGGACGCCGAGGCCGACCTCACCGACGCGGTACGCGACGCTCTCGGGCCCGACGCGCTGATCTCCGCCGCCATGGATCTCCACGGCAACGTCTCACGCCGCTTCGCCGATCGCCTCGACCTGCTCACCGCGCACCGGCTCGCCCCGCACGAGGACGCCTGGGAGACGCGTGAGCGCGCCGCCCGCAAGCTCGTCGAACGCCTCGCCTCCGGGAAGGGCCGCCCGCATGTCGCCTGGGTGCAGATCCCCGTGCTGCTGCCCGGCGAGAAGACCAGCACCCGGCTGGAGCCCGCCGCCTCGCTCTACGGGCGGCTGGCCGCCGTCGAGGCGCTCGACGGAGTCGTGGACGCGGCGATCTGGGTCGGTTACGCCTGGGCCGACGAGCCGCGCTGCCGGGCCACCGTGGTCGTCACCGGCGACGATCCCGCGCTCGTCGTCGACCAGGCGCGGTCGCTGGCCCGCGAGTACTGGGAGGTGCGCCGCGACTTCGCCTTCGTCGGCCCCACCGGCGGCGCCGACGAATGCGTCGCCGACGCCCTCGCCTCGCCCGAACGCCCCTTCCTCATCAGCGACTCCGGCGACAACCCGACGGCGGGCGGCGCCGGTGACCTCGCGTACATGCTGCGCCGCCTGCTCGCCCACGAGGAACTGGCCTCGGGCCGCGCCACCGCCCTCCACCCCGGCATCACCGATCCGGCGGCGGTCGCGCGGTGCCTCGCCGCGGGGCTCGGCGCGACGGTGTCCCTCCCGGTCGGCGGGCACATCAGCGGGCCCACGGCCCACGGTGGCCCGTACGACCTGGTCGGCGAGGTGGTCTCCGTGTGCCGGGACGACGAGGCGGGCGGGGATGTCGCGGCGGTGCGGTGCGGCGGGGTCACCGTGGTGCTGACCAGCCGCCGCAAGCCGTTCCATCGGCTGGCCGACTTCGGGTCGCTGGACCCGCGGACGTACGACTTGGTCGTGGTGAAGATCGGCTACCTGGAGCCGGAGCTGTACGAGATGGCGGCCGACTGGCGCCTCGCCCTGACGCCGGGCGGCGTCGATCAGGACCTTCTGCGGCTGGGCCACCACCGGGTCGAGCGCCCGCTGTACCCGTTCGACACGGAGATGTCCGAGCCGGACCTGACCCCCGTGCTGCTGTAGCCGGGGCGCCTGCGGCGCGGAGTCCCCCACCCCGCCCCTTCCCGAAACCGGGGGCAAGCCCCCGGCCCCCGTGGTGGGGGCTCCGCCCCCCACACCCCCGCTCCTCAAACGCCGGAGGGGCTAGGGGGTTGGAGCATCTCCCCCCGCCCCCGGTTGTGGGCAATCGTTCCGCCGGGGGGCACCTCCCAGCGGTAGCTGGGGGAGGAACGGGTGGGCACAACCCGGCCACCGGCCCGCACCCGGCAACGAGACCCGCGGGGCCCGCAGCGCACCCCGCACACCCACCGGCCCGCATCCGGAAACGAAACCCGCAGCCGCGCACCACACCCCGCAAACACACCGGCGGCGGGGCGCACCCACGCACCCCGCCGCCGGACCGCACCCAGCGGAAACCGCTAGCCCTCGACGCCCAGCCTCTGCAGGATCAGCTCGCGCACGCGCGCCGCGTCCGCCTGGCCGCGGGTGGCCTTCATGACGGCCCCGACCAAGGCACCGGCCGCCGCGACCTTGCCCCCACGGATCTTGTCCGCGATAGCGGCATTGGCGGCGATCGCCTCGTCCACCGCCGTACCCAGCGCGCCCTCGTCGGAGACGACCTTCAGGCCGCGCGCGGCGACAACCGCGTCCGGGTCGCCCTCACCGGCCAGCACGCCCTCGATCGTCTGACGGGCCAGCTTGTCGTTGAGGGAGCCCTCCTCGACCAGGGCGCACACCCGGGCGACCTGGGCCGGGGTGATGGGGAGGGCGGCCAGCTCGGTGCCCTCCTCGTTGGCGCGGCGGGCCAGCTCGCCCATCCACCACTTGCGCGCGGCACCCGCATCCGCGCCCGCGTCGATCGTCGCGGTGATCAGATCGATCGCACCCGCGTTGAGGACGGACTGCATCTCGTGGTGCGAGATGCCCCAGTCCTCCCGCAGCCGGGTCCGCCGCACCCGCGGCAGCTCCGGCAGCGTGCCGCGCAGCTCCTCGACCCACTCGCGCGAGGGCGCGACGGGCACGAGGTCCGGCTCGGGGAAGTACCGGTAGTCCTCGGCCTCTTCCTTGATCCGGCCGGACGTCGTGGAGCCGTCCTCCTCGTGGAAGTGACGGGTCTCCTGGATGATCGTCCCGCCGTCGCCGAGCACCGCCGCGTGCCGCTGGATCTCGAAGCGGGCGGCCCGCTCGACGGACCGCAGCGAGTTGACGTTCTTCGTCTCGGAGCGGGTGCCGAACTTGTCGGCACCGTGCGGCCGCAGCGACAGGTTCACGTCGCACCGCATCTGGCCCATTTCCATACGCGCGTCGGAGACCCCGAGCGCTTTGATGAGCTCGCGCAGCTCGGCGACGTACGCCCGCGCGATCTCGGGGGCCCGCTCCCCCGCCCCGACGATCGGCTTGGTGACGATCTCGATGAGCGGAATCCCGGCCCGGTTGTAGTCCAGGAGGGAGTGCGAGGCGCCGTGGATACGGCCCGTCGCGCCGCCCACGTGGGTGGACTTGCCGGTGTCCTCCTCCATGTGGGCGCGCTCGATCTCGACGCGGAAGATCTCGCCGTCGACCTCGACGTCCAGGTAGCCGTTGAAGGCGATCGGCTCGTCGTACTGCGAGGTCTGGAAGTTCTTCGGCATGTCCGGATAGAAGTAGTTCTTCCGGGCGAAGCGGCACCATTCGGCGATCTCGCAGTTCAGCGCGAGACCGATCTTGATGGCGGACTCGACGCCGATCGCGTTGACGACGGGCAGCGAGCCGGGCAGGCCGAGGCAGGTGGGGCAGGTCTGCGCGTTGGCGTCGGCGCCCAGCGTCGTCGAACACCCGCAGAACATCTTGGTCTTGGTGCCGAGCTCGACATGGACCTCGAGCCCCATCACGGGGTCGTAGGCGGCCAGGGCGTCCTCGTACGACACCAGTTCAGTGACGGTCACGGAAAACTAACCTCTCAACCCGCGAGGACGTCGTCGTCGCCCATGCGCTTGAGCTCGCGGACGAGCAGGGCGACGCCGGTGGCGATGGCGGCGGCGGAGACCACCGCGTCGGCCAGCTGCAGCTTGTCGTTCTCGAAGCGGGCCTTCTTGGCCTGCTTGAACACGCTGACCGCGCCGAACAGCGAGGTCGCGATGGTCAGATAGGTGCCGGGCTTGGACTTCTTGAAGCCCTTGGCCTTCTTGATCGCACTCATAGCGACGGTGCCTCCTCGATCAGCGGGTGGCCCCACCGCTCGGTGAGCGCGGCCTCGACCGCGGCACCGACCCGGTAGAGCCGGTCGTCGGCCATGGCGGGAGCGATGATCTGCAGTCCGACCGGCAGACCGTCCTCCGGCGCCAGACCGCAGGGCAGTGACATGGCCGCGTTCCCCGCCAGGTTCGAAGGAATCGTGCACAGGTCGGCGAGGTACATCGCCATCGGGTCGTCGGCGCGCTCGCCGATCGGGAAGGCGGTGGTCGGCGTGGTCGGCGAGATCAACACGTCGACCTGCTCGAACGCCTTCTCGAAGTCCTGGGTGATCAGGGTGCGGACCTTCTGCGCCGAGCCGTAGTACGCGTCGTAGTAGCCGGAGCTGAGCGCGTACGTGCCGAGCATGATCCGGCGCTTGACCTCCGCGCCGAAGCCCTCCGCACGGGTGAGCGCGGTGACCTCCTCGGCGGACTTGGTGCCGTCGTCGCCCGCCCGCAGCCCGTAGCGCATGGCGTCGAAGCGGGCCAGGTTGGACGAGCACTCCGACGGCGCGATCAGGTAGTACGCGGCCAGGGCCTTGTCGAAGGACGGACAGGAGATCTCGACGATCTCGGCGCCCAGCTCGCGCAGCAGCTCCACCGACTCGGCGAAGCGCTGCATGACACCGGCCTGGTAGCCCTCGCCCGCGAACTCCTTGACCACGCCGACGCGCATGCCGCGCACGCTGCCGTTGCGGGCGGCCTCGACGACCGCCGGAACCGGAGCGTCGATCGAGGTCGAGTCGAGCGGATCGTGCCCGGCGATCACCTCGTGCAGCAGGGCCGCGTCCAGCACGGTACGGGCGCAGGGGCCGCCCTGGTCCAGCGAGGACGAGAACGCGACCATGCCGTACCGGGAGACCCCCCCGTACGTCGGCTTGACGCCGACCGTGCCGGTGACGGCGGCGGGCTGGCGGATGGAGCCGCCGGTGTCGGTGCCGATGGCCAGCGGCGCCTGGAAGGACGCGAGGGAGGCGGAGGAGCCGCCTCCGGAGCCGCCGGGGATGCGGGTGAGGTCCCACGGGTTGCCGGTGGGCCCGTACGCGCTGTTCTCGGTCGAGGACCCCATGGCGAACTCGTCCATGTTGGTCTTGCCGAGGACGATCACGTCCGCGTCCCGCAGCCGCTGGGTCACGGTCGCGTCGTACGGCGGAATCCACCCTTCGAGGATCTTGGAACCGACGGTGGTCGGAATCCCCTTGGTGGTGAAGATGTCCTTGAGCGCGAGCGGAACCCCGGCCAGCGGGCCCAGTTCCTCGCCGCGCGCCCGCTTCTCGTCGACGGCGCGGGCTTGCGCGAGCGCGCCCTCGCGGTCCACGTGCAGGAAGGCGTGCACCTTCTCGTCGACGGCCTCGATACGGGCCAGATGGGCTTCGGTGACCTCGACGGCGGTGAGCTCGCCGGAAGCGACCTTGGCGGCGATCTCCGCCGCGGTGAGCCTGATCAAGTCAGTCATGCGGGTCAGTCCTCCCCCAGGATCTGCGGCACCTTGAAACGCTGCTGCTCCTGGGCCGGGGCGCCGGAGAGCGCCTCCTGCGGGGTCAGCGACGGACGGACCTCGTCCGGCCGCATGACGTTGGTCAGGGGCAGCGGGTGGGAGGTCGGCGGTACGTCTTGGTCGGCGACCTCGGAGACGCGGGCCACCGCGCCGATGATGTCGTCCAGCTGTCCGGCGAAGTGGTCTAGCTCTTCCGCCTTCAGCTCCAGACGCGCCAGCCGTGCGAGGTGGGCGACCTCCTCGCGCGTGATGCCAGGCATGCAGCGATCCTCAGGGTGAGTGTGAAGTGTTTTCCGGCCCCAATCCTATGGCGCCGCCACCACGAGGCGCGAAACGCTTTGACGCATACGCGTTGTGGGCATCGTTCCGCCGGGGGCACCTCCCAGCGGTAGCTGGGGGCGGGACGGGTGGGCACAACCCACCCACCGGCCCGCACCCGGCCCCGAAACCCCAAGGGGCACGGGCCCTACGTCACCGGCTGATCCGCGTCCTTCTCCTCGGGAGCGGGCGTCCGCTCCTCGCGGTGCCACCCGCTCTCCCCCCGCGCCCGCAGCCACGCCGTCGCCTCGTCCGGCGGCATCGCGGCCGCCACCAGCCACCCCTGCACCGCGTCACAGCCCAGATCCCGCAGCCGCTCCCACGTCTCGTCGTCCTCGACACCCTCCGCGACGACGAGCAGCCCCAGCGAATGCGCGAGATCGACCGTGCAGCGCACGATCTCCGCGTCCTCGTTGTCCACGGCGAGCCGGGCCACGAACGAGCGGTCGATCTTCAGCTCGCTCACCGGCAGCCGCCGCAGATGGACCAGCGACGAATACCCGGTGCCGAAGTCGTCCAGGGACATCTTCACCCCGTGCCCGGTCAGCCCGGCGAGGGTGTCGGCGGCCCGCTGCGGGTCCTCCAGCAGCACGTGCTCCGTTATCTCCAGCTGGAGCGCCCCGGCCGGGACCCCGTGCCGGGCGAGACGCCCGGCGACGGCTCCGGCGAAGCCGGGGGTGTGCACATCGCGCGGCGAGACGTTGACGGCGACCGGCACCATCAGGCCGTCGGCGCGCCAGCGCGCGACCTGGCCGAGCGCGGTCTCCAGGACGTACTCGGTCAGCCGGGGCATCAGCCCGGAGCTCTCGGCCATGGAGATGAACTCGTCCGGCGGCACCTTCCCCCGCTCCGGGTGCACCCAGCGGACCAGCGCCTCAAGACCGGCGACATGTCCGTCGAAGCCGACCTTGGGCTGGTAGTGCAGCTCGACGTCGCCCGCGTCCAGCGCGCGCCGCAGATCGCCCAGCAGGCCGAGCCGGTCGGGGGTGTTGCCGTCGCGCCGCGCCTCGTACAGCTCGACGCCGCTGCGGTCCCGCTTCGCCTGGTACATGGCCACGTCGGCGCGGCGCAGCAGCCCCTCGGCGTCGAGCGCGTGGTCGGGGTAGACGGCGACCCCGGCGCTGGCCTCCAGCACCAGGGTCAGCCCGTCCAGGTCGAGCGGGTTGCCGAGGTCGCCGACCAGGACGCGGGCGCTGCGCTGGGCGCTGGTGAGCGAGTCGGTGGTGGGCAGCAGGACGGCGAACTCGTCGCCGCCGAGCCGTGCCACCTCGGCCCCTCGGGGCAGCGCCAGCCGCAGCCGCTCGGCGATCTGGAGCAGCAGCCGGTCTCCCGCGAGGTGGCCGAGGGTGTCGTTGACCGAGCGGAAGCGGTCGAGGTCCAGCAGGACGAGCGCGGTGCGGGCTCCGGCCCGCTCGGCCTCGTCCAGCGCGGTCCAGGTGCGCTCCAGCAGCCACTGGCGGTTGGGCAGCCCGGTGAGCGGGTCGCGCAGCTGCTCCTCGGCGCGCACCCGGGCGATCCACAGCGTGGAGTCGAGGGCGACCAGCGGCACGGCGAACAGCGGGAGCAGCAGCGGGGTGTCCCCGGCGACGACGACGATGAGCGGGGCGATGCCGAGGAGCGCGAGGCCGACGAGGGCCTGCCGGAAGAGGGCGGTGCGGGCGACGGTGGGCAGGCCGGCGCCGGGCGGCGCGAGGGAGTACCACAGCAGGGAGCGGGTCACCGCGAGGTAGACGAAGGCGGCCAGGACCGTCTGGGGGATGGCGGAGACGTGCCAGGTGTCGGTGTGCCAGGGCTCTTCGACGGACGGCGTGGTGCCGAAGGCGGCGAGGGTGAGGGCGGCCGCGCCGACGCCGAGGATGTCGACCGCGCCGTGCAGGGCGGCCTGCCGCCAGCGGTGCCGCCGGGCGGCGCCGACCAGGACCACGACGGCGAGGCTGACGAGCATCGCGGGCATCCAGCCGTACAGCAGGAGCGCGGCCAGGGTTAACGCCGCGCCCGAGCCGGTGCCGCCCCACCAGCGGTCCCGGCCGAGGGCGACGAGATGGCCGACGATGATTCCGGTGAGGACCGCGAGCGACCAGCCCACGGTGCCGTCGGGAAAGAGCGCATGGCCCGCGTCGAGCACTCGGAATACTCCGATGCCGAGTGCGAAAGCGGCCATGGCGACCGCGGCGGCGGGCAGTGCGGGCAGGACAACCCGGCGAAGCCGCGACGCCGGTGCGGCGCTTTCGGTCGGTTTCATACCCGTCCCTCTCACAGCCGGCGGTGCCAGCGCCACGGCAGGCGCACACCTCAACAGTAGGCCGCAGAAGGGCATGGCGGGCGGCGATCGGCAGCGGTTGCCCGAATGCCGCCCGACGATCCATAGCCTTCTGGTATGCGCTGTAAGGGTGATGCCCGCTGGCTGTGCCCGGGAAGTGCTCCCAGTCGTATTCCGGCCAGCTTTACGGCGCTCCGGCACCGAAGATGGCCGGACTACTGCGCCGGACGGGTGTCCGGACTACTCCTCGTGAGCGACTTGACTACTCCTCGGACTCCTCCTTGGTCTTCTCCTTGGTCTCCTCTTCGGACTCCTCCGGAGGTGTGACGGCGACCTCGCGTGCGGCGTCGGGGCCCTGTTCGAGGAGGACGGCAAATCCGTCGTCATCGAGCACGGGCACCTTCAACTGCATGGCCTTGTCGTACTTCGAACCGGGATTGTCGCCGACGACCACGAAATCGGTCTTTTTCGAAACAGAGCCAGTGACTTTCGCACCACGGTTCTGCAGCGCCTCCTTGGCACCGTCCCGGGTGTGCGATTCCAGGGTGCCCGTGACCACCACGGTCATCCCCTTGAGCGGCAGCGGGCCCGCGTCCTCCGCCGCTTCCTCCTCCAGGCGCACTCCGGCGCGCCGCCACTTCTCCACGATCTCGCGGTGCCAGTCCACGGCGAACCACTCCTTCACCGAGGTGGCGATGATTCCGCCGACGCCCTCGGTGGCCGCCAGCTCCTCCTCACCGGCCTCGGCGATCCGGTCCAGCGAGCGGAATTCCCGGGCCAGCGCGGTGGCCGCGACCGGGCCGACATGACGGATCGAAAGGCCGGTGATGATCCGGGCCAGCGGGCGCTGCTTGGCGGCCTCGATATTGGCCAGCATCGCCAGGGCGTTCTTCTTCGCCTCGCCCTTCTGGGTGGCGAAGAAGGTGACGACCTTCTCCTCGCCCGTCTCCGGATCGCGCTTGGGCAGCCCGCTGTCCGAGTCCAGTACATACGAGCGGATGGGCAACAGTTGTTCGATCTTCAGGTCGAACAGATCGCCCTCGTCCCGCAGCGGCGGCTCGGCGGGTTCCAGCGGCTGGGTGAGGGCGGCCGCGGCGACATATCCGAGGTTCTCGATGTCCAGGGATTTCCGCCCCGCGAGATAGAAAATCCGCTCGCGCAGCTGCGCCGGGCAGGACCGGCTGTTGGGACACCGCAGATCGACATCGCCCTCCTTGGCAGGCTGCAGCGCCGTCCCGCACTCCGGGCACGCGGCGGGCATCACGAATTCACGCTCGCTGCCGTCCCGCAGATCGGCGACCGGACCCAGGATCTCCGGAATGACATCGCCCGCTTTTCGCAGCACCACGGTGTCACCGATCAGCACACCTTTGGCCTTGACTACGTCCTGGTTGTGCAGTGTCGCGAATTCGACCTCCGAGCCCGCGACTGTGATCGGTTCAACCACCGCATAAGGCGTCACCCGCCCCGTGCGCCCCACGCCCACCCGGATGTCGACCAGCTTGGTGTTGACCTCCTCGGGCGGGAACTTCCAGGCGATCGCCCAGCGCGGCGCCCGCGAGGTGGAGCCGAGCCGCCCCTGCAGCGAGATCTCGTCCAGCTTGACGACCGCGCCGTCGATCTCGTGCTCCACCGAATGGCGGTGCTCGCTGACCCCGTAGTGCGCGATGAACTCGCGCACGCTCTCGATCGTGTCCACCACTTGGAAGTGGGCGGCGGTCGGCAGCCCCCACTCGTGCAGCAGCTCGTAGGCCTGCGACAGCCGCTCGATGGCGAAGCCGTCGCGCGCGCCGATCCCGTGGACCACCATGTCCAGCGGACGGCTCGCGGTGATCTTCGGGTCCTTCTGGCGCAGCGAACCCGCCGCCGCGTTCCTCGGGTTGGCGAACGGCGGCTTCTCCGCCTCCACCAGCCGCGCGTTCAGCTCCTCGAACGCCTTCCGGGGCAGGAAGACCTCGCCGCGCACCTCCACCAGCGCCGGGACGCGGTCGCCCGTCAGCCGGTTGGGGATCTTGGCGATGGTGCGCACGTTGGGCGTGATGTCCTCGCCGGTGCGCCCGTCGCCACGGGTCGCGGCGCGGGTCAGCCGCCCGTGCTCATAGGTGAGGTTGACCGCGAGGCCGTCCACCTTCAGCTCGCACAGGAAGTGGTACGCGCCGGTGCCCAGCTCCTTGGCGATGCGGTCGGCCCACGCCCCCAGCTCGTCATCGTCGAACGCGTTGTCCAGGCTGAGCATCCGCTCGCGGTGCTCGACCTCGGTGAACTCCGTCTCGTACGCCCCCGCCACCTTCTGGGTGGGCGAATCGGGGGTCCGCAGCTCGGCGTGCTCCTCCTCCAGCGCCTCCAGCCTGCGCAGGAGCCTGTCGAACTCCGCGTCGCTGACGATCGGGGAGTCCTTCACGTAGTACCGGAAGCGGTGCTCCTCGACCTGCTCAGCGAGCTTGGCGTGCTCATCCCGTGCCTCTGCGGGCACTGTCGACTGCTGTTCGCCGGCCACCGTGTCGTCCTCCCAGTTACTCAGGGTTGTCCGCGAGCGATCTCGCCGCCCGGACACAGTGGGCCAGCGCGGCGCGCGCGTACGCGGGCGAAGCGCCCGCGAGCCCGCACGACGGCGTGATCACCACGGACTCCGCGAGAGTCCCCGGTGACAGCCCCAGCCTGCGCCACAGCGTCCTGACACCACTGACGCTACCGGCAGGGTCCGACAACGCGGCGTCCGTGCCGGGGACGGCGCCGACGAACAGCGCCGTTCCTCCCTCCACGGCCTCCCCGATCGCCTCCTCCTCACGCTCCGTGAGCAGCGAGAAGTCGAACGAGACCCCGCTCGCCCCGGCGCGCCGCAGCAGCCCGAACGGCACGTTCGGCGCGCACGAGTGCACCACCACCGGCGCCTCCGCGGCCGCCACCAGATCCCGCAGCGCGCCCTCGACCACGCCCCGGTCCACGGCGGCGTGGGTGCGGTAGCCGCTGGCGCTGCGGACGCTCCCGGTCAGCACGGACGTCAGCGACGGCTCGTCCAGCTGCAGCACCACCTCGGCGCCGGGCACCCTGCGGCGGACCTCCGCCAGATGCGCGCGTACGCCCTCGGCCAGCGAGGCCGTCAGGTCGCGGCAGGCCCCCGGGTCGCTCAGCGCGGCCTCCCCGTTCCGCAGCTCCAGGCTCGCGGCCAGGCTCCACGGCCCGACGGCCGACACCTTCAGCGCCCCGCGGTGCCCCTGGGTGTACTCCTCCAGCGCGTCCAGGTCCTCGCCGAGCCAGGACCGCCCCCGCCGGGTGTCCCGCCCCGGCCGGTCACTGATCCGCCAGCCGCTCGGCTCCACATGGGCGTACACCTCGACGAGCATCCCGGCGGTCCGCCCGATCATGTCCGCGCCGGGCCCCCGCGCGGGCAGCTCCGGCAGATACGGCAGGCCCTCCAGCGACCCGGTGACGGTCTTCGCGGCCTCCCGCGCGTCGCCCCCCGGCATCGACCCGATACCGGTCGCGGCTCCCGCGCCCCAGCTGTGCTTGTTGGTCTTCTCGCTCACCCCGAAAGCCTATGGGGTGACGGTCATCAGCCGCGGGGGCGGATCTGGAGGTCCGTGATCTCCGCGTCGCGCGGCAGGTCGAGCGCGGTGAGCACGCTCGTCGCGACGGTCTCCGGGGCGATCCAGCGCTCCGCCTCGTACTCCTTGCCCTCCTGCTGATGCACCTTCACCTGCATCGGCGTCGCGGTGCGCCCCGGGTAGACGGTCGTCACCCGCAGGCCGTTGCCGCTCTCCTCCCAGCGCAGCGCGTCCGCGAGGGCCTTCAGCCCGTGCTTGCTGGCCGCGTACGCGCCCCACTGGGCGTTGGCGCGCAGGCCCGCGCCGGAGTTGAGGAAGATGACATGGCCCTGCGCCAGCCGGAGTTGGGGCAGCAGCAGGCGGGTCAGCTCGGCGGGCGCGACGAGGTTGGCGGCGAGCTGCCGGTTCCACGCCTTGGGGGTCAGCTCACCGATCTCGCCGAGGTCGACCACGCCCGCGATGTGCAGCAGCGAGTCGAGCCGGTCGGGCAGCGACTGGTGGCTCAGCGCCCACGACAGCTTCTCCGGATCGCCCAGGTCGCCGACGACCGTACGCGCCCCCGGGAACCGCCCGGCCAGCTCCTTCGCCCGCCCGGCGTCCCGCGCCAGCAGCCACAGCTCGTCGCCCCGCTCGGCCAGCCGCCCGGTGACCGCCGCGCCGATGCCCGAGCCTGCCCCAGTGATCAGATGCGTTCCCATGCCCCCAGCTTGCCGCACCTTCTCCGGCCGCACGGCATCACCCTCTTGACGCTCCGGCCGACTTCGCGTTAGAACTTCTAACGAACACAAGAAGTCCTCACCGTTCTGGAGAGTCTCATGCCGAGCATTCGTCCGTTAACGCGCGCCGCCATCGCCGTCGCCTGCGTCTTCGGGATCGCCGCCCCCGCCCATGCGCAGGCCGCGAGCCCGGGCGCTCCGTCCACCTGCCGCGGCGAAGGCGTCGACCCCGGCGCGCTCATCCGCCACCGGACCGACACCGTCATCAAGGCGCCGCTGAGCACCATCTGGAAGCTGCAGACCGATGTGGAGCGCTGGCCCGCCTGGCAGCCGCCCGTCCTCACCATGAAGCGCCTCGACCCGGGCCCCCTGCGGAAGGGTTCGCGGTTCCGCTGGACCACCCCGGCGCAGGCCACCCCCACGACGCCCGCCACCACCCTGAACATCACGTCCACCGTCCGCCAACTCCGGCGCGGCTCCTGCATCCTGTGGAAGGGGCCTGCGGTCGGTGACGGGCTGCGCATCGACGAGGGCGTCCACCTGTGGACGTTCACCAAGGCCAAGGGAGGCGTGCGCGTACACACCGACGAGACGTGGACCGGCGCCCAGGTCGAATCCGACGCCCCCACGGCGACTGCGGCCCTCGGCGCGGGCCTCGAACAGTGGCTGCGCGACCTGAAGGCCACCGCCGAGGCCCGCTGAACGTCGGACCGGCCGTGTTTCTTCAGCGACCCACCACCGACGTCAGTCGTCTTCGCCGTCGATCTCCAGCGCGGCGAGCAGCCGCCACACATCGGAGGACGGGTCACGCTTGAGGGGATCGCACCCGCCGACATGGCCGCTGTGCTTCGTCCATTCCTCGTACGACTGGGGCTGCTCCCCATCGAGGGGGCCGCTGTCGTCGGAGACCTCGGCCTCGCGGGATCTCGGCGTCACGGTTGTCCGCGACGTCCCGGTCGAAGAGGACCCATTTCTCGTCGTGCGGCCCGGCCTCTTCCAGCACCCGGTCGACGGTCGCCATCGGCCGCAGGCCGCCCGCCTCTCCTACCAGCGCAAGCCTGAAGGGCGGTTTGCCCTCACGGGCGCGGTAGGTGCGCTCCAGCATCTGAAGGTAGTCCTTCTCGGTCTTTTCGCCCT
The DNA here is from genome assembly GCF_040629205.1 of Streptomyces sp. NPDC005962. Classification (NCBI taxonomy): domain Bacteria; kingdom Bacillati; phylum Actinomycetota; class Actinomycetes; order Kitasatosporales; family Streptomycetaceae; genus Streptomyces; species Streptomyces sp. NPDC005962. The sequence goes on from NZ_JBEXVE010000009.1 coordinate 208,042, forward strand.
CGTGCGCGATGTAGACGACCCGCTGGGCTCTGTCCCCGTACGCGCCGACCGGCCCGCGAGGAGACCGGGGAGGCTCCCCCAGTTCACGCCTCCGCTTGCGCCGCCCGCCACTGTCCTGCTGACCTCTCCGCCCCCTGCTCACGCTGTCGCCTTCAGCTCTTTCTCCACCCGGGCCAGCTCATGCGCGATCTCTCCGGTGATCAGTTGAGGAATCCCCCCGTAGTGCCCCCGGAGATAACGGCGTTCAAGGGGCTCCTCCTTGCGGGCCTTCGCCGCGGTCAGCGGATACAGCTCGGTCTCCCCACCCCGGCTCTTGACCGTGATCCACACCTGATCCCGGTCGAGCGGACGCTGGGCGGTCGCGTTACCGAGCAGGGTCGCGTCATGGGTGGTGAAGATGAGCTGTGCGGCCCGTGGATTGGCTTGCTCGTCGTGGAAGAGTCGGATCACCTCGGCCGCGAGCAGCGGGTGCAGGCTGGAGTCCAGCTCATCGGCGAGGAGAGAGCCGCCTTGGTCCAGGATGTGGAAGAGCGGGCCGAGAAAGGCGAACCAGGCGTGGGTTCCCAGGGATTCCTGCTCCCAGAAGTCCAAGGGTGCCGTGCCGCCGTCCGGGGTCCGGTGCAGCAGGCGCACTTCACCACTCTCGGGGTCGCGGTCCATCCCGGTGATGCCGAGGTCCGCCACGGCGAGCAGTCTTGTCAGCCGTTCCCGCAGCTTCTTCCCTTCCTCGTCGGAGCGGCTGAGCTCTCTGCGTGTCCAGTGGGTGCGCACGGGCACATCATCCTGAGGAGTGACCAGCCACAGGTTGTCGACGAACCAGTGATGAACTGCGGAGAGCTGCGGATGGTTGAGGGTGGCCGCGACCGTAAGGAAGAGGGCGTTGGGCCTGGTGAGGGCCGTGGCTTCATCCTTACGGCCGCGGAGCCCGCTGCCGGGGAACTTGAATTCGCCGCCCTCGTCCTCCGGCCTCCCTGCCTCCCGGTCGAACCAGACCTGACGACGCCCGGAGGGATAGGCGTGGAGCCATTCCGCTTCTACGCGCTCGTCGGATACCTCGAACCCGTAGGTATAACGGGTCGGGGTGCGGCCCAGGAGCAGCTCGACCTCGAAGAGACTGGTTTCCTCGCGGGCCGCGGGGTCGAGCGCGAACGGTTCGCGGGGAACAGCATCCGGCTCCTTGCCCCAGTCGGCGAAGGACTCGAGTACAGCCCTCCTCATGAATCGCAGGGCCTCCAGCGCGTTCGACTTGCCCGAAGCGTTGGCTCCGAAGATCGCGATCGCGGGCAGCACCGACACGGGCTTGCCCTCGAACCGGGCGCTCGTCTCTCGGCCCGTACCGTCGTTGAACTCAGTCGCCACCAGCGACAGCTCTTGCTCGTCGCGAATCGACCGGTGATTGGCCACCCGGAAGCTGAGCAGCACGGCCATCCTCCTCGTGAGGCGGTGCCCAGATCGCCGCCTTACGCTCTCTGGTGCGGAAAACCCGCATGAGACAGCCTATGACGCGACTACTGGATGTGCCAGAACAACGTCAGCCAGGCTTGACGCACCTGCCGTCGACAGCCGGATCAGACCGATTCCAGGTACGCCATCGCCTCCGCGCCGTTCTCCGCGAAGTGCACCAGCTCGCTCAGCGGGCGCGGCAGGAAGCCCTCTTCCTCCATCCGCTGGAACTGGAGCTTCAGCCCGTCGTAGAACCCCTCCGCGTTCAGCAGCACGACCGGCTTGATGTGCAGCCCGTGCTTCTTCAGCTCCAGGATCTCGGTCGCCTCGTCCAGCGTCCCGGTCCCGCCCACCATGACCACGACCGCGTCGGCCCGGGCGAGCAGCTGCGCCTTGCGCTCGGCGAGATCCTTGGCGATCACCATCTCGTCGGCGTTCTCCCGGGCCCGGCTCGCCAGGAACTCCACCGAGATCCCCACCAGCCGCCCGCCGTGCTCCTGGACCCCGTCGGCCATGACCTTCATCAGCCCGACGTCCGACCCGCCCCAGACCAGGGTGTGCCCGCCCTTGCCGATCAGCTCGGCGAACTCCCGCGCGGGGGCGGTGTAGCGGTCGTCGAGGTCGGCGGCAGAGCAGAAGACGCAGATGTTCATGGCGGTCACCCTACGAGCCGGGTCGGAGACATTCACGGCTCCGCGCCACGCGGATCGCGTCGTGCAGCGCCTCGGTGAGGCGGGCGGAGAGAAAACGAAACTCGCCGAGCGGGATCTTCGGATCGGCCAGCATCGCGCGGGCGTGGGTCAGTAGCTCGTCTCCGGTGGAGAGCTGCATGTCCTCGACCTCGTCCGCCAGGGCGGCCACGGGGCCGTCGCCGTCGGTGGAGAGATAGCAGGGACGGCCGTCGGGAGTCGACCAGGGTAGCAAGCGGAGACCGGTCGGTGAGGTGACTTCGCGTGACATGTGCCTACTGTCACAGGTCACGTCTAGCCTGGTCACAGAATCGACGTGACGGTGCGTGACATCGTCGCGACTGTGCGATCTGTGCGATGCGAGGGGGCAGCGTTGACCCAGCGGAAGAAGAAGCCGTCACCGGCCGCGAAGGTGTTCGGTGCGCAGTCCCGCATGATGCGGGAACGGCTCGGATGGACGATGAAGGACCTGGAGAAGCGGGTCCCCTACACCGAATCGATGATCGCCAAGGTCGAGCGTGCGGAAAGGGTGCCGAAGCCGCCGTATGTGGTGGCGGTGGACGAGGCGCTTGCGGCTCAGGGGCTGCTGATGGAGGCGGCGAAGCTGCTGTGGGAGGACGGACCGCCGGAGTGGACGCAGGAGTATCTGGAGCTTGAGGCCGAAGCCCTGGCCCTGCATGTGTACTCGACCCACATCCTGCACGGACTGCTCCAGACCGAGGACTTCGCCCGAGCGGTCTTCCGGTCGCTGCGTCCCAGCTTGGACGAGGAAGAGGTGGAGCGAGCGGTGCAAAGGCGCTTGGCGACTCAGCAGCTCCTCTGCCGCAAGCCCGCCCCCAGGCTGGCGTTCGTCCTTGAAGAGGCCGTACTACGGAAGATGATCGGCGGCCGGGAGGTGTGGGAGGGCCAGCTGCGCCACCTCCTCAAGTGCGCGGCCCTGCACAATGTGCAGCTACAAGTCATGCCAACCTCCCGTGAGACCAACGCTGGCGTCGACGGCCCCATGGTCTTGCTGGAGACTCCGAACCACTGCGTTGTCGGGTACGTCGAGGGGCAGCGGGGCAGCTACTTCCTCTCGGACCCTGAAGACATCAGCCAGCTGAACCACGTGTATGGCACGATCCAGTCGCAAGCCCTGGACCCCGAAGCGTCGGTCGCCTTCATCGAACGACTCCTGACAGGAGAGCAATGAGCACCGAACTGACCTGGTTCAAGAGCAGCTACAGCGGCGGCTCGGGCAACGCATGCGTCGAAGTCGCCGTCGAATGGCGCAAGTCCAACTACAGCGGCGCAGAAGGCAACGCATGCGTCGAGGTCGCCGCGTGCCCCGGTGCCGTGCACGTCCGCGACTCCAAGGACACCGCGATACCGGCCCTCACCGTCGCCGCCCCCGCCTGGGCCGCCTTCGTCGGCTTCGCCGCCCGATTGTCAGTGGCCCCTCCTACGGTCTGAGGCAGTGGGACCCGGCGGACAAGGCCGCGGGTCCGCCCTTGGGGAGGGGTCTGTCGTGTCGACGACGACGTATCTGGAGCTGTCGCAGGATGGCGAAGGCGCGCACAAGTTCTACGAGGTGGCTGTCGACGCCCTGGTGGTGACGGTGCGGTACGGGCGGATCGGCGCCGCCGGGCAGACGCAGGTGTCGACGTTCGCCACGGCGGAGAAGGCGAAGGCCGCCGCCGCGAAGAAGGTCGGCGAGAAGGTCCGCAAGGGGTACGCCCCGGCCGTCCCCGGGCAGCGGGCCCCGCGCCGGGTGACGCGGCGCCAGGTGACCTCCGCCCCCTCCACCGCGCGGGCCGTCGCCCCCGTGCTGTGGCGGTTCCGCACCGGCTCCTCCGCGTTCGGCATCCACATCGACGACGACCGGTGCTGGGTCGGCAACCAGGCGGGGGACGTCTACAACCTGGGCCACGACGGTGAAGTCCTCGCCCGCTTCAGCCTCCCGGACGGGGTGAAGTGCCTGGTCGCCGACGACTTCTGGATCTACGCGGGCTGTGACGACGGCAAGGTCTACGACCTGTCCTCGAAGCTGCCGTTCGCGGCGTACGACATCGCGGCGAACGTCGACATCTACTGGCTGGACATCCATGAGGGCGTCCTGAACGTCTCGGACGGGCAAGGGGGGCTCACCGTCATCGACCACGAGGACGAGCACCAGTGGGCCCGCCGCAGCCAGGGCGGGGGCGGCTGGATGGTCCGCGCCGACGACCGGGCCGCCTACCACGGCCACTCCCAGGGCGTCACCGCCTACGCGCCCGACGGCAGCGGCGAGCTGTGGCACACGCGCACCACGGGCGGCGTCCTGTTCGGCTGGCAGGAGGACGACACCGTGTACGCGGGAACGGGGCGCCACGTGGTCCAGCGGCTGTCGAAGGCGACCGGCGCGATCGAGGCCACCTACGCCTGCGACAACGCGGTGTACTCGTGCGCCACCTCGCCCGGCGGGCGGTTCGTCTTCGCCGGTGACTCGGCGTCATCCGTGTACTGCTTCGACCGGGACGGCACGCGCCTGTGGAAGCTCGGCACGGGCAGCGGGTCGGCGCTGTCCATGCAGTACCACGAGAGCCGGCTGTACCTGGTGACCACGGACGGCTCACTGGTGTGCGTCGACGCGAGCGAGGCGGCCATCTCGGCGGCGCACCAGGGCACGGTGCCCGCCGTGCGGGACGTCAAGCTCGCCGCCGCCCTGCCGACCTACGTGCCCGCCACGGCCGTGGACGCGGTGACCACCGTCGCCCAGGCCCCCGCCGGGTCGGTCGTCGTCGAGTGCGTCCAGGACGGTGGCCGCGTCCGGGTGCGCGTGGTGTCGGAGGGCTACGAGCCGTCCTGGAAGGTCCAATTCCCGCGCGCGATACGGGAGCCCGGGGCGCGCTATGTCGTGGAGACCCTGCACGCGGCCGCGGGCGGGTTCTACCGCGTCCGCGGCGACATCCGACGGCTGATCTGACCGGAGGCCGGGGGGCCGACTGCCGGTGGGGTGGGGCCAGGTGTCGGGTGGCCGACAGGCGGTGGGGCCGCGCCCTAACCAAGAACCCTGGAAAAGAACTCCCACCCACCCACCCCACCCAACTCATCACCCCATCGGGTGACTTGGGCGCGAATATGCCAAAGGTCAGGTTAGTCTCGCCGCAACAACCGCACACAGACGTCGGCCCCCGCCGGGACTGCCATCCCGAGACGAGGGCCTGACCAACTAGGAAGTTGCCCCTTCCCGATGGCTGACTCGCAGTCTAGTGCGCCCCTGCGCGCTCACGCCGACGCTCCCGCGTCCGGCGTCATCCACGTCCGCACCCGGCACACCGCCAACTTCACCGTGCTCTCCAACCGGCTCGCCCAGCGGGCGGGCAGTGCGGTGACCGTCGGCGTCGCCGCGTACGTCCTGTCCCTGCCCGACGGCGCATCCATCCGCATCGACGCGCTCTGCGCCCACTTCAAGGAGGGCCGGGCCCGGATCTCCGCCGCGCTCAACGAGCTGGAGGCGGAGGGATGGCTGGAACGGCGGGTCGAGCGGGGGCCGGGCGGGCGGATCGTCACCCGGACGTTCGTGTACGACGCGCCGGGCGGTGCGGAGCGCGAGGCGCGGCACCCGGCCGAGGTGCCTGCCGCCCGGGAGGTTGAGCCGAAGCCAGAACCGGAGCCGAAGCCGGGCCCCGGGCCCGGCACCGCGCCCGATCCCCGGGCCGCCGCCGTCCTCGGGTCCCTGCGCCACCGTGACCGCCGCCTGGTCCTGTCCGAGCGGGAGACCGCCACGCTGGCACCGGCCGTCGCGGAGTGGCTCGACCGTGGGGTCGGGCCGCACGAGATCGCCGAGGCGCTGACGTCCGGGCTCCCCAACCCCATCGACCGCCGCCCGGCCCGGCTGCTCGCCTACCGCTTGGCCGCCCTGCGCCCGCCCGTGCCTGCCGACGCCCCGACGCCGACCCGTCCGATCCCGTTCCAGGACTGCGACGGCTGCGACCGCCCCTTGCGAGCCCCCCGCCCGGGCCGCTGCCGCGACTGCCGGAGAGAAGCGGCCGACCCGGCGCCGCTCGCCGCTTGACCACGACAGAACCTCTAGCCTGGAAAGGAGCAGGAATGCATAGGGCATGCCTAGCAGCAGAGGGGTTGATCATGGCATCTCCACCCGACGACGCCTCGCAAGCGACTGCCACAGAACAGGGCAGGCATCCGCTACGCACGATCCGCGATATCCGCAGTTCTCTGCCAGAGGAACAACTGGGCCACTTCGACAGGGAACTCGCCGAAACCGACATCGACGAGTTGCCCGCGTTGCTGACCCGATGGGCGACGCTCGGGACCGACGGGTTCCTCGATTTCCTGCTATCGGCCCCGTTCGAAGGACTGGAGTTCGGGGGTCGCTCCTACGATGAACAGGCAGACAACGAGTGATCTACTTGCTCGACACCAATGTCGTCGCTGAAATCAGCGTCAGGCCCAAGCCCGACCCGAGTGTGGTCGCGTGGGCTCGGTCGCTCCAAGCCCACAGCCTCTACCTCAGCGTCATGACGTTGGCTGAAGTCCAAGCGGGCGTCGAAGCCGCCTCTGACCCTGCACGGCAAGCCCGGTACGCACAGGCATTGGCAGACCTGCGAAGCGAATATCACGGCCGGGTCGCCGAGATCGGCGAACGGGAGGCGACTGCCTACCTCGCCTTACACAAGTCGCTCAAGGCCAACGGAACCTGCATCGACCCGCCGGACGCCCTCATCGCTGCGACTGCCCTCGCCAACGGCTGGACCGTGGCCAGCCGCAACACCAAGCACCTGAAGCGCACCGGCGCTCTGCTCATCAATCCTTGGGAGGGGCTGGAATAGCCCAGCCCCCGCCATGTGGGCGGCCGGTGGCGGGCTGGGCCTGCCACCGGCCGTACCGGGTTACCGGATGAACCGGGCTACCGGGTGAAGTGGAAGATGCCCCACGTCACGTGGTTCTTCCTGCCGCCCTCGACCCAGTTGGTGAGGCCCTTCTTCATGTGGGCGAGGTAGTCGGCGCTGACGTGTTCCGCCAGGCCTTCGGCCTCCTGGCGGCGGGTCTCCTCCAGGACCCGGGCGTAGTGCGTGATCAGGTGCTCCCGGTGCTCTTCGAAACCGCCGCCGACCTCGGTGAAGCCGAGGCGGGCCAGTTCGTGGCGGTAGAAGTCGGGAGAACCCATGGTGTCGAGGTGGATGCGGTCCAGGATGGGACGCAGGGTCTCGGACGGGCAGCCGTCCGCCGCCATGGGGTCGGTGAAGATGATCTGGCCGCCGGGGCGCAGGACGCGGGCGGCCTCCTCCAGGGGGCGGCGGCGGTTGCCGCTGTGCAGGAACGCGTCCTGGGACCAGATGACGTCGACGCTGTTGTCCGGCAGCGGGATGGACTCGAAGGAGCCGTCCAGCACGTCGATGGTCTCGCTGAGCCCGCGCTCGGCGTTGATCGCCCGGTGCCGCTCGTTCTCCACCTCGCTCAGGTTGAGCGCGGTGACGTGGCAGCCGTAGGTCTCGGCGAGGTAGCGCGCCGAGCCGCCGAAGCCCGCTCCGAGGTCGAGGACGCGGGAGTCCGGCTTGAGGTCGAGGCGACCCGCCATGCGGGCGACGGTGCGCCTGCTGGCCTCGGGGATCGGCTCGTCCTTCCGGTCGTAGACACCGATGTGGATGTCTTCGCCGCCCCAGACACGCCAGTAGAACTCATCGGCGTCCGTGGAGTTGTAGTAGTCGCGGGCGGTGCCGACGGCCGAGGAGTATTCCGCAGCCGCCTCGTCCGTCGCGATGTACGCCTTCTCCGCGACGTGGATGAAGAAGTCGGGCTGCTCCTCCCGGTAGGTGTGCTGGAAGTCGCCGTACGTCTCGATCTGCTGGAAGCCGACCTCCTGCATGAGCCGGCGCGTGTAGTCCTTGCGCAGCGGAAACATGTTGAGGTGGTAGACGGATTCGTCGGCGAAGCTGTAGCGCATACGGCACAGCCCCTCGTCGACGTGCTCCGGCTCGACGGCGACGTCCTCTCCGCAGTAGTAGTACACGTGCTTGCTGGTGTAGCCGCTATCGAGCATCGCGTCGTAGTTGCGGTGGTCGAGGATGAGGACGCCGTCGTGCTTCAACAGCGCGTAGAACTCGGCGAGGGCCTTGCGCCGGTCACGCTCCGAGAAGAGGTGCGTGAAGGAATTGCCGAGGCAGACGATGGCGTCGTACGGACCGTGCACATCCCGGTTGAGCCAGCGCCAGTCGGCCTGGACGACGCGGAGGATGTGCTCGCCGTGCTTGAGTCCGTTGTCGAACGCCTGGGCGAGCATTTCGGCGCTTCCGTCAGCGCTCGCCGTCTCGAACCCGGCTTCCAGTAGCCGTACCGAATGAAAACCGGTCCCCGTGGCCACATCGAGGACCGTTTTTACGCCACGCTCCCGTAGGAGGTCAATGAAGAACGTACCCTCACTATCTGATCGCTTTTCCCAGTCGATGAGCGAATCCCATTTTTCAACGAAGCTTGGTACATACTCCTCGGTGTAGTGATCTGTGTCCCTGACCTCGAATGGATTGTCTCCGAATTTCTGGACCGCTCGCGCAGAAATAACGAAACCTCCGGTGCTGAGACAGCGGACAACGGCACCCGTGTCCGGATGTTCGCCTCCCCGAACTCCCGTGATCTATGCCACCTGTGATGCCAAATTGTATGTAAATACAAAGTGACACAGACCGGCGAATCCGGAATACACCGTTTAATGAGAGTTATTCGGGTTTTTGGCCCTTTGGCCCCGTTATGCCTGCTGTACGGCCGGGCGGGAGCGCTCCGTCGCCGCGATGGTCGCCGAGCCTACGACGCGGGTGCCGTCGTACAGCACGATGGCCTGGCCCGGGGCCACTCCGCGGACCGGTTCGGCGAAGGTTACCCGCAGTTCGCCGCCGCCCTCGGCGCCGCCCACCGGCTCGGCCCTGACCTCGGTTTCGCCGCCGTGGGCGCGGAGCTGGGCGGTGTACGTGCCGGGGCCGGTGGGGGCGGCGCCGCACCAGCGGGGCTTGATGGCGACGAGCGCCGAGACGTCCAGGGCCTCGACGGGGCCGACGGTGACCGTGTTGTCCACCGGGGAGATGTCCAGCACGTAGCGCGGCTTGCCGTCCGCCGCCGGATGGCCGATACGCAACCCCTTGCGCTGGCCGATCGTGAAGCCGAACGCGCCCTCGTGGGTGCCGAGCTTATGGCCGCCCTCGTCCACGATGTCGCCCTCGGCGGTGCCGAGGTGGCGGGCGAGGAAGCCCTGGGTGTCGCCGTCCGCGATGAAGCAGATGTCATGGCTGTCGGGCTTCTTGGCGACGGCCAGGCCGCGCCGCTCGGCCTCGGCCCGGATCTCGTCCTTGGTGGTGAGGGTGTCGCCGAGGGGGAACATGGCGTGGGCGAGCTGCCGCTCGTCGAGGACGCCGAGGACGTACGACTGGTCCTTGGCCATGTCGCTGGCGCGGTGCAGCTCCAGCGCGCCGTTGTCGTCGCGTACGACCGTGGCGTAGTGGCCGGTGCACACCGCGTCGAAGCCGAGCGCGAGCGCCTTGTCCAGCAGCGCGGCGAACTTGATCTTCTCGTTGCAGCGCAGGCACGGGTTGGGGGTGCGGCCCGCCTCGTATTCGGCGATGAAGTCGTCGACCACGTCCTCGCGGAACCGCTCGGCCAGGTCCCACACGTAGAACGGGATGCCGATCACGTCGGCGGCACGGCGGGCGTCCCGCGAGTCCTCGATCGTGCAGCAGCCACGCGCTCCGGTGCGGAAGGACTGCGGGTTGGCGGAGAGGGCGAGGTGGACGCCGGTCACATCGTGGCCCGCCTCGGCGGCCCGCGCGGCGGCGACCGCCGAGTCCACACCGCCGGACATGGCGGCGAGGACGCGCAGGCGACGGCCGTCGCGGGGACCTGTGGGCGCACCGGGGAAGTCAGTCATAACCCAGCCAGCATAATTCGCCATCGGTGCAACGAATAATGGGTATGCCGTTCAGCGCGCGCGGGCGCTCTCCAGCACGCGTCCGGCCAGGTCGAGGGAGTGCTCGACGTCCTTGGTGAGATAGGACAGCTCGACGAAGCAGTGCCCGAGGCCCGCCTCGCTCTCCGCGCGCACGATCGTGGCCGCGATGTCCTCGACCGAGGCGTCGGCGTCGGGGTTGACGCGGAGGATCGCGTCGAAGCGGGCCGGATCACGCCCCTCCCGCTCGGCCGTCTCCCGCAGCCCGGCCAGGGTCGAGGTGAGGGCGGCGATGGGGTCGCTCCCGGCGTACTTCCGGCCGACGGGCGCGATGGGCAGCCAGCCGTCGGCGCGCCGGGCGGCCCGGGCGAGCGCGGCGGGGGCGAAGGCGCCCAGGTAGACCGGCGGGCGGGGGCGGGCGGCGGGCTTGAGGTCGATATGGCTGGCGGGCACGGTCCAGTGTGCGCCGCGGTACTCGACGGGGTTCTGCGTCCACCAGGCGGTGAGGACGTCCAGGCATTCGTCGAGCCGACGGCCGCGCTCGGCCATGGGGATGCCCGTCGTCTCGTACTCCTCGGGTGACCAGCCGGTGCCGAGGCCGACCAGCAGCCGTCCCGCGCTCAGCAGGTCGATGCTGGTGAGGGCGCGGGCGAGCACCGCGGGCGGGTACCAGGGCGCGTTGATGACGTTGCTGCCGAGCTGGACGCGTTCGGTGACCGCGGCGGCGGCGGTGAGCAGGGCGAACGGGTCCAGGGCTGACCGGAATTCCGGCGGGATCACATCCGTACCGGCGTAACCGACCTTCGGGTCGACCGGGGCGAGCAGCCGGTCGCCGACCCACAGGCTGTCCGCGCCGAGCGCTTCGGCCTGCCGGGCGAAGTGGGTGACGTGCTGCGGGTGGTGGGCCAGCTCACCGAACTGGGGAAGGGTGAACCCGATGCGCATACGGCGGCTCCTCGTGGTTCCCGTGGTCCTCGTCGTCCTCGGGGTGCGGGCATCCTCGCCGTTAGTTCAATATTCAGCTACCCGTCGGCGTACGGTTCGCGCCATGATCCGCGTGCGGCGGAACCGTGCGCGTAGGTCCGTGCGTTGAGCCTGCGTGAGCGAAACCAACGGCGGCGTGCGCCGCCCTGTGAGCCGGCGCACGCTGCTGCTGGGCGGTACCGCGGCCGGGCTGGGCGCGGCCGGATACGCCGCGCGGGACGAGCTGAAGCATCTGTGGTGGCGGGCACCCGGGGCGCAGCAGCCGCGCGAGGAGGGCGCGGTCGACCACCCGGGCGCGGACTGGGTGGCGGCCTCCGGGGCCAACTACCGGCGCGCCGACCGGCCGTACGACTACACGGTGGACCGGGTGGTGATCCATGTCGTGCAGGGCTCGTACGAGGACGCGCTGAAGGTCTTCCGGGACCCCGGACACCAAGCCGCGGCGCACTATGTGGTGCGCCGCGACGGGCATATAGCGCAGACGGTCCGCGAGCTGGACGTGGCGTTCCACGCGGGCAACCGCTCGTACAACGAGCGCAGCGTCGGCATCGAGCACGAGGGGTTCGTCACCCGGCCCCAAGACTTCACGGACGCCATGTACCGGTCCTCGGCCCGGCTGACCGCCGCGATCTGCGAGCGCTACGGGATGGCGCGGGACCGCGAACACATCGTGGCCCACTCGGAGGTGCCGGGCACCGACCACACCGACCCCGGCCGCCACTGGGACTGGGACCGCTATCTGGAGCTGGTGCGGGCGGTGCGGGTCGCTAAGTGAGCGCGGTGGTTACCGCTTACGCCGTGCCGAGGACGACGGCGAGCGGGCGGCCCTTGCTGTCGCTGGAGGGCCTGGTGGCCGTGTCGTCACCGATGTAGAGCTTGCCGTCGGTGAAGAGCATCCTGGCGTCGCCGTAGGTTTCGATGTCCGACTCCACGTCCTTCATGGCGGCGGGGTGCCGCTGAATCTCCTTGATCTCGAAGGACGTGGGGTCGATGCGCACGACCCCGCCGGGCTCGCTGTAGGTGCTGCCCTGGTAGGCGAGCAGTGAGCCGTCCTTCTCGGTGCCGATGGGGGTGAGCGACCTGCTCTCGGCCATCTTCGTCCGGCCGGTCTGCTTGCCGGTCTTGAAGTTCACGCCGGTGATCTTCTCGCCGGGGCCGCCGTCGTCCACCTCCACCTCGGAGGAGAGGTAGACGGTGCTCGACTTCTTGTCGAGGGCCAGGTCCTTGCAGCCCTCCACGTTGACCGCCGGGCAGTCGGGCTGGAAGCCCTTGGCCAGGACGTCGATCGAGTTGACCAGCTTGCCCTGCTTGGCGCTGTCGTCGATGGTCAGGATGTCGGTGACCCCCGAACCGCCGTCGGAGTCGCCGGTGTCGGCGGCCACGACGAGGGGTGCGGTGGACAGGATGTGCGCGCGCTCGAACTCGCCGTCGAGCTTGTACGACGACAGCACCTTCCGCGTGGTGGGGTCGACGGTCTGGAGCTCCAGCTTCTCGGTGCTGGAGTCCGCGCTGCTGCAGCCGTGCAGCGCGACGAGCTTGCCGTCGCCGCCCGCGTAGCCGTCGTCGTCGCAGTCCGCGATGTATTCCGGCTTCCAGAGCGGCTTGCCGTCGAGCGACCAGGCGCCGCCGCCGCTGGTGCCTCCGGCTGCGACGGTGTTCCCGCTGATCGTGACCTCGTCGAAGTCGACGCCCTCGTTGCCCTCGGTGTCCGTGCCTTCCTTCTGCCAGACCAGTTCGCCCTTGTTCAGATCGACCAGGCCGACCTGGGTGCATTCGGCGTCGCTGCCCTTGCCGTCCTTGAACAGCACGGCGGTGCGGCCGTCCTCGGTGGTGTGCGGCGAGGCCCAGCAGATTTCCCCGCCGAGGTCTATCGTCCACTGGGCCTTGGCGCCGTCCGGGGAATAGCCGACGAGCTTGTCGATATCACCCTTCACGAAATTCTTACCGGTCACCCACATGCCCATGGCATTGGTGTCCTTGGTGACTTTCGGCATGTCGACCTTGCCGAGAGTCTTCGCTTCGGCGGCCCCGGAGGACGATCCGCCGTCCTTCCCCCCGTCGTCACTGTCCCCGCATCCGGAAAGGAACACCAAACCGCCCACCGCCACGGCCGCCATGACCACTCGGCCAGAACGCTGCGACATCAAATGTCTCCCGTTTCCCCGTTTTCCCCGTTAAGCGGCCCGTGCGGTTGCGTTTTTATGCGCATGCCGGGCCTGTTGACGGGGTAGATCCTTGCCGACCGCTCTTTGCGATTTCAAGCGGAGCTTGGTGTTCCGTGGGTTATTTGAAATGGGCGGGAGGACAGCGGGAATTCTTCAGTTATTGTTCGGTTGTCTTTCGGTCAGCTGAGGCCCGCGCAGCGTGCGCGTTCCACGGCCGGGCCGATCGCCTCGGCCACCGCCTCGATATCGGCCTTGGTCGACGTATGGCCGAGCGAGAAGCGCAGGGTGCCGCGCGCCAGGTCCGTATCGGTGCCGGTGGCCAGCACCACATGGCTGGGCTGGGCGACGCCGGCGGTGCAGGCCGAGCCCGTCGAGCACTCGATGCCCCGCGCGTCCAGCAGCAGGAGCAGCGAGTCGCCCTCGCAGCCGGGGAAGGAGAAGTGGGCGTTGGCCGGGAGGCGCCCGGCCGGATCGGGGTCGCCGCCGAGGACCGCGTCGGGGACGGCGGTGCGGACGGCGGTGATCAGCGCGTCCCGCAGGACGCCGATCTCGCGCGCGAACTCCTCGCGGTGCCGGGCGGCGTGGGCACCGGCCACGGCGAACGACGCTATGGCGGGGACGTCGAGGGTGCCGGAGCGCACCTGGCGCTCCTGGCCGCCGCCGTGCAGGACGGGCACGGGGGCGTATTCGCGGCCCAGCAGCAGCGCGCCGGTGCCGTACGGGCCGCCGATCTTGTGGGCGCTGACGGTCATCGCGGACAGGCCCGAGGCGGCGAAGCCGACGTCGAGCTGGCCGATCGCCTGGACCGCGTCGGCATGCAGCGGAACGTCGAACTCCGCCGCTACGTCGGCGAGTTCGCGCACCGGCTGGATGGTACCGATCTCATTGTTGGCCCACATGACGGTCGCGAGGGCGACGTCCGCGGGGTCGCGGGCGATCGCCTCGCGCAGCGCGTCGGCGTGGACGCGCCCGTACGCGTCCACCGGCAGCCACTCGACCCGCGCGCCCTCGTGCTCGGCGAGCCAGTCGACCGCGTCGAGCACGGCGTGGTGTTCGACGGGGCTGGCGAGCACCCGGGTACGGGCCGGGTCGGCGTCGCGGCGGGCCCAGTAGAGCCCCTTGACGGCGAGGTTGTCCGCCTCGGTCCCGCCCGAGGTGAAGACGACCTCGCTCGGGCGCGCGCCGAGGGAGTCCGCGAGGGATTCGCGGGACTCCTCGACGGTACGGCGGGCTCGCCGGCCGGCGGCGTGCAGCGAGGAGGCGTTGCCGGTGACGGCGAGCTGGGCGGTCATCGCCTGCACCGCCTCCGGAAGCATCGGGGTGGTGGCGGCGTGGTCGAGATAAACCATGGTGGGCCCGATTCTACGAGCCGTGGGGCGGCGGTGTAGCGGGTGCGGGGGTGTGGAGTCCGCACGGCCCCTTTTTTCTTCGGTAAGGAGTGTCTACGGTTTTACTCATGACACACTCCGACTGGGAACTGAACCGCACCTTCCACAGCACCTCCGGTGAGGTCCGCTGGGCCGTGTTCGGCGCGCCGGACGCCCCTCCGGTCGTTCTGCTGCACGGCACGCCGTTCTCCTCGTACGTCTGGCGGGCCTTCGCCCGCGCGCTCGCCGACCGCCATCGGGTGTTCGTCTGGGACATGCCGGGGTATGGGGCGTCGGAGAAGCGCGCCGGGCAGGACGTCTCGCTCGCCGCCCAGGGGCGGGTCTTCGCCGAGCTGCTCGACCACTGGGGGCTGGCGGGTGGCGGGACGGAACCGGCCGTCGTCGCGCATGACTTCGGTGGCTGTGTCGCGCTGCGGGCGTATCTGCTGGGCGGGGTGCGGTACCGGCGGCTGGCGCTGGTCGATCCGGTCGCGCTCGCGCCGTGGGGCTCCCCCACGTATCGGTTGATCGGCGCGCACCACGAGGTCTTCGAGCGGCTGGCACCGGAGGTGCACCGGGGACTGGTGCGCGAGTACATCCGCTCCGGCAGTGCGCCGGGGCTGCACCCGGACGTGCTGGAGAGGATCGTCGACGGCTGGTGCGGGGCGGACGAGCAGCCCGCGTTCTATCGGCAAATCGCGCAGAACGATCAGCGCTTCACCGATGAGATCGAGGGGCGGTACGGGGAGATCACGCTGCCGGTGCTGGTTTGCTGGGGCGCCGATGACGCGTGGATTCCGGTCGAGCGTGCGCATGAGCTGGCCGCCCGGATTCCGGCGGCGGGGTTGCGGCTGATCGAGGGGGCCGGACATCTGGTGCAGGAGGACGCTCCTGCGGAGCTGGCGGCGGCGCTGGCCGGGTTCCTCGCGGAGCCGTGAGGTGCGCCTGCGGCGGGCCCCCCACCCCGCCCCTTCCCGAAACCGGGGGCGGAGCCCCCGGCCCCCCACCGGGGCTCCGCCCCAGACCCCAGTTTCGGGGCTCCGCCCCCGGACCCCGGTCCTCAAACGCCGGACGGGCTGGGTGGTGCGGACAGGCTGGGGCGAAGACCCGGCAGGGCCCCGGCGCGGAACCCCAGCAGGAACCCGGGGCACAACCCCGGTGAGAGCCCCGGGGCTCAACCCCGACTGGGCCCAGGGGCGGAGCCCCAGTGGGGGCCGGGGCGGAGCGCCGGTGGGGGCCGGGGGCTGGCCCCCGGTTTCGGGAAGGGGCGGGGTGGGGGAATCTCGCTGCCGCCGCAGCCGAGTCCGGGCTCACGCGGCGTGGGCGTCAGCCGCGCATTCGTAGGAGTTTGGCGGCCAGGAGGGCGATGTGGCGGCGCCAGGCGGTGAGGGATTGGGCGCGGTCCGGGTCGGTGTTCGGGGGGCCGGTTTGGGTGAGGATGAGGCGGGCGCCGTGGCCCGTGCCCTGGGACAGTTCCCAGCGGACCCGGCCCGCGGGGTGTCCGGCGCGCTCCCAGTCGTAGGCCAGCGTGCGGGGGGCCTCGACCTCGGCGATCGGGCCCGCCGGGACGCCGTCCGTGCGGAAGCCGAAAGGGACGGGGTTTCCGGGTGCGAGGCCCGCCGCGCCGGTCTGGCCCGCCAGGGCCTGCCACACCGTCTCGGCGGGGCGGACGAGCTGGCGCTCGAAGCGCAGCCGCCAGCCGCCGTCCTCGGTGGTCTCCACCGCGCCCTCGGCCAGGCCGAACGCCTCGATGTACGACTCGTGCAGCTCGGCCATGTCACCCGGGGCGGCCTTCTCGCCATCGAGCCGCGCGGCCAGGGCCGTCACACAGGCGTGCCAGCCGGAGGCGAAGCTCGCGGCGCCGAAGCGGTCGCCGAAGGTGTGGGTGAGGGTCAGCAGACAGCCATCGCCGTCGGGGTGCAGTTCCCAGCGGAGCTGGTCGTCACCCCAGGTGAAGGCGAAGACGTGCGGCGGGTCCAGCTCGGTGACCACGCCCTCCATGTCGGGGGCCTCCCGGCCGGGGAAGACGAAGCCCATGCGACCCCCGACCTTGAGGTCCACCCGGACCTCGGAAGGGAACCAGTGGGCCAGCTCGGCCGGGTCGGTCAGGGCCTGCCAGACCTTCTCCGGGGGGTGGGCGATCCGCCGCTCCAGGCGCAGGGCGGAGCGGCCGCCGCCGGATTGGCTCAGGGTGTCCTTCATGGCGTGTCCTTCATGGCGCTGGTGTCTAGGTGGCGTTCCAGGGCGTCCAGGCGGTCCGTCCACAGCCGCCGGTACGGGGCCAGCCAGGCGTCGAGTTCGGCCAGCGGCTCGGGGCACAGCTCGTACCACCGCCGCTGGGCGTCCCGGCGCACCCGTACCAGTCCGGCCTCGCGCAGCACGCGCAGGTGCTTGGAGGTGCCGGGCTGGGTCAGCCCCAGCTGATCGGTCAGCTCGCCGACCAGGCGGGGGCGCTCCAGGAGGAGGTCCAGGATCTGGCGCCGACTCGGCTCGGCGAGCACGTCGAACGGTATGGGCATGTCCCTGAATATATCCCTGCGGTTATATAGCCGCAACGGGATATAGCTAGGGTTCCTCCGTCGCCGTGCTGCGCCGGTTCCACGCCCTCGGCGCCCGCCATCCGTACCGCATCGCCAGCAGCCGCACGGCGAACGCCACCACGGCCGCGAGCGCGCTGGTGGCCCCGGTGAGCGCGTCGAAGTGGATGAGCAGCGCCGCTATGGACGCGCCCACGATGGCCGGTACGGCGTACAGGTCCCGGTCCCAGCGCAGCAGCGAGGGCACCTCGTTCGCGAGGACGTCGCGCAGTACGCCGCCGCCGACCGCGGTCGCCATGCCGAGGGTGACGGACGAGGTGAGGCCGAGCCCGTGCTGATGCGCCTTGACGGTGCCCTCGACGCAGAACAGCCCGAGCCCGGCCGCGTCGAAGACGCCCACCGCGCGGGTGATCCGCTCGACCTGCGGATGCAGGAAGAAGACGATGACGGTGGCGATCAGCGGGGTGAAGAAGTAGCCGAGGTCGACGAAGGCGGCGGGCGGCACCGCGCCGATCACCAGGTCCCGGAACACCCCGCCGCCCAGCGCGGTGACCTCGGCGAGCACCGCCATGCCGAAGACATCGAAGTTCTTGCGCACCGCGAGCAGCGCACCGGATATCGCGAAGACGAAGATCCCGACGACCTCGAGCGCGTGCTGGACGGACGGGGTGACCAGTTCGATGAGCACCCGACATTGTTAAACGACGGGCCCGCCGCGCCCGCCCCGTCTCAGCTCTCGGTCTTCTTCGTCGCGCTCCGCACCGGCCCGGCGACCTGACCGGGCGCCTGGCCCGGGGCGTTCTCCGGGTGGTGGCAGGCCACCTGGTGGCCGGTGGCGAGCGCCACCAGCGGCGGCTCCTCCCGCTTGCACACCTCGGTCGCCTTCCAGCACCGGGTGTGGAAGCGGCAGCCGGACGGCGGCGAGATCGGCGAGGGCACATCGCCCTTGAGCAGAATCCGCTCGCGCCGGGCGCGCCGCCGGGGGTCCGGCACCGGCACCGCGGAGAGCAGCGCCGTGGTGTACGGGTGCATCGGGGTCTCGTACAGGGCCCGGCGATCGGCCAGCTCGACGATCTTCCCGAGGTACATCACCGCGATCCGGTCCGAGACGTGCCGGATGACGGACAGGTCGTGCGCGATGATCACGTACGTCAGCCCCAGCTCGTCCTGGAGGTCGTCCAGCAGGTTGACCACCTGGGCCTGGATCGAGACGTCCAGCGCGGAGACCGGTTCGTCGGCGACGACCAGCTTGGGCTTGAGGGCGAGCGCCCGGGCGATGCCGATGCGCTGCCGCTGGCCGCCGGAGAACTCGTGCGGATAGCGGTTGTAGTGCTCGGGGTTGAGGCCGACCAGCTCCAGCAGCCGCTGCACCTCCGCCTTGATGCCGCCCTCCGGGGTGACGCCCTGGAGCCGGAACGGCGCGCTGATGATCGCGCCGACGGTGTGCCGGGGGTTCAGCGAGGAGTACGGGTCCTGGAAGATCATCTGGACGTCGCGGCGCATCGGCCGCATCTGCGCGGTGCCCAGATGCGTGATGTCCTTGCCCTGGAACTCGATCTTCCCGGCGGTGGGTTCGAGCAGCCGGGTGATCAGCCGTCCCATGGTGGACTTGCCGCAGCCCGACTCGCCGACCACGCCCAGGGTCTCCCCCTGGCGCACGTCGAAGTCGAGGCCGTCGACCGCCTGCACCGCCCCGCTCTGCCGCCCCAGCAGCCCCTTCTTGAGGGGGAAGTGCTTGACCAGGCCGGACACCGTGAGCAGCGGCTCGGGCGTGGTGGCCGCCTGCTCCGGGACCGTCATCTTCGGATCCTTCACGTCCTTCACGTCCTGAGGAGTCTTCGTGCCCTGAGGAGTCTTCGTGCCCTGGGAGTCCGTCGTCACAGCTTCGGCGCAATCTCTTCGGTCCAGATCCGCGTACGGTCCTCCTGCGCCATATGACAGGCGGAGAAGTGCCCGGCCCCGCCCGGAACTTCGCGCAGCTCCGGCCGCTCGGTGCGGGTGACCCCGCCCTCGGGGACGTCGGCGTACGGGCAGCGCGGGTGGAAGGCGCAGCCGGACGGGACGTTGATCAGGCTGGGCGGGGAGCCCTTGACCGGGATCAGCCGCTCGGTCTGGTCGCGGTCGATACGGGGCATCGAGCCGAGCAGCCCCCAGGTGTAGGGGTGCTGGGGCTCGTAGAAGACCTTCTCGGCGGGTCCCCGCTCGACGCACCGGCCCGCGTACATCACCAGCAGGTCGTCGGCGAGTTCGGCGACCACCCCCAGGTCGTGGGTGATGACGATGACCGCCGAGCCGAACTCCTTCTGCAGATCCCGGATGAGGTCGAGGATCTGCGCCTGGACGGTGACGTCGAGGGCGGTGGTCGGCTCGTCGGCGATCAGCAGCTCGGGGTTGTTGACCAGCGCCATCGCGATCATCGCGCGCTGGCGCATCCCGCCGGAGAACTCGTGCGGATAGCTGTCCGCTCGCTTGTCCGGCTGCGGGATGCCCACCCGGTCGAGCATCTCGACCGCGCGCTTGCGGGCGACGTCCTTGGCGACGTCGTGGTGGACCTGGTACGCCTCGGTGATCTGGCGGCCGATCGTGTAGTACGGATGCAGCGCCGACAGCGGGTCCTGGAAGATCATCGACATCTCGCGGCCGCGCAGCTTGCGCACCTCGTCGGGGTCGGCGCCCAGCAGCTCCTGCCCGTTCAGCCAGATCTCCCCGGAGAGCCGGGCCTTGCGGCGGCCGTACTGCCCGGCGGTGTGCAGCCCCATGATGCCCAGCGAGGTGACGGACTTCCCGGAGCCGGACTCGCCGACGATGCCGAGGGTCTTGCCCTTCTCCAGCCGGAAGCTGAGCCCGTCCACGGACTTCACCAGGCCGTCGTCGGTCGGGAAGTGGACCCGCAGGTCGCGTACTTCGAGGAAGGCCGTCGGCGCGGGCGAACCGGCCACGGCCACCTCGCCCACCGCGGTCTCCACCGCGGCGGTCCCGGGCTTGTTCAGATCGGTCATCCGAGCCTCACTCGTGGGTCGATGACGGCGTACAGGAGGTCCACGACGAGGTTGGCGAGCACGATGCACAACGCGGCGATCAATGTGACGCCCAGGATGACCGGGAGGTCCTTGTCGCTGATCGCGTTGACCGCGAGCCGGCCGAGGCCGGGCAGGTTGTACGTGCTCTCGGTGAGCACCGCGCCGCCGAGCAGCGCGCCCAGGTCCAGCCCGAGCAGGGTGAGGATCGGGGTCCAGGTCGAGCGCATCGCGTGCCGCCCGATGACGACCCGTTCGCGCAGCCCCTTGGCGCGGGCGGTGCGGATGTAGTCCTCGCCCATGATCTCCAGCATGGTGGCGCGGGTGAGCCGGGCGTACATGGCGGCGTAGAGGAACGCGAGCGTGATCCACGGCAGGATCAGGCTCTCGAACCACTTGGCGGGGTCGTCGCCGAGCCCCTTGTAGTCCACGTCGACCCACTTCAGCTGGTAACTGAAGATGGCCAGCGAGAGCAGACCGGTGAAGTAGATCGGCAGCGAGACACCGGCGAGCGCGGCGGTCATCGCCGTACGGTCCCACAGGGTGCCCCGGCGCAGCGCGGAGACGACGCCGGTGGCGATGCCGCCGACCAGCCACAGCACGCACGCGCCCGCGGCGAGCGAGAGGGTGACCGGCATGGCGTCGGTCAGCTGCGGCCACACCGCCTGCTCGGTGCGGAAGGAGTAGCCGAAGCAGGGCCTCGCGCAGTGGGTGACATCGGAGCCGTTGGCGTAGTCGCGGCCCGCGAACAGGCCCTCGACGAAGTGCCAGAACTGCACCAGGAGCGGATCGCTGAGCCCCAGCTTCGTCCTGATGCCCTCGATGGCCGCGGGGTCGGCCTGTTTGCCGACGAAGAGCAGCGCGGGGTCGGAACCGGCCCACTTCGGGATCACGAAGAAGATGGCGAAGGTCGTCAGGGTGACGACCAGCAGCATCATGACGACGGCGAACAAGCGCCGGATGACGTAAGCAAGCACTGTGCGCGGCCCGGTGGCGGTGCCGGAACCCCGGGGTACGGGGTTCCGGCACCGCCACGCGTGGCCATCACCTGCCCTTCGGGCCTATCGGTTGAAGCGACGGTGGGGGTGGGGCGGCCGGTGGCCGGCCGTCACTTGACCCCGAGCGAGACGAAGTCGTACCGGCCGTTGTAGGCCGCCGACGAGTAGGCGTTGGTCAGCCGCGAGCTGCGCCAGGTGATGTTCTTCTCGTAGAGGAACGGCATGGACACGGCCAGGTCGGCGACCTTGTGGTTCATGTCCGTGTAGATCTGACCGGCCTTGGCGGGGTCGGTCTCCTTGAGCGCGTTGTCGAAGTCCTTGTTGATCGCCGGGTCGTTGACCTCGGAGACGTTGTAGTTACCGGTCTGCTCGATGAAGCGGCCGTCGTACAGCGGGCGGGAGAAGCCCTGGCCGGTCGGGAAGTCGGGGCCCCAGCCGGTCATGTTGAGGCCGTAGCCGCGCTTGTGCATCACGGACGGGGAGCCGGTGATGCCGGC
The DNA here is from genome assembly GCF_040629205.1 of Streptomyces sp. NPDC005962. Taxonomy (NCBI): domain Bacteria; kingdom Bacillati; phylum Actinomycetota; class Actinomycetes; order Kitasatosporales; family Streptomycetaceae; genus Streptomyces; species Streptomyces sp. NPDC005962. The sequence goes on from NZ_JBEXVE010000009.1 coordinate 229,651, forward strand.
GGACGAGCCGCCCTCGATCTCGTTGATGTCGAGCTTGATGCCGACCTTGCTCAGCGACTCCTGGAGCGTCTCGGCGGCGGGCGTCTCGTTGGGCTGGTCGACCCGGGAGACGATCTTGGCGGAGAAACCGTTCGGCTTGCCGCACTGCTTCAGCTCGTCCTTGGCCTTGGCCAGGTCCGCCTTGCCCTTGCGCTTGATGATGCCGTACGGGTCGTAGTCGTCCGCGCCCGCGACGCTCTTGGGCAGCATGTTGGTGGCGATGTCACCACCGGCCTGCGGGCCGCCGCGGGTGGTCTGCAGCGAGGTGTAGTCGGCCGCGTAGAAGACCGCCTTGCGGCAGTGGATGTTGTCGAACGGCTTCACCTTGGTGGCGAGGTCGACGTACCGGACGAAGCTCGTCGCGATGTTGTCGACGTTGCCCTTGTGCTCCTTGAGCGCGGCACCGCGGCCGGACTGGCTCATGCCGGTGGCGCTGAGGAAGACGTCGTAGTCGCCCTTGATCAGCAGCTTGTCGATCGCCTCCAGGTTGGAGTTGAAGGTGACCGTGACCTGGTCAGGCAGGGCGGCGCGGATCGGGTCGGACGACTTCTTCCACTTGTCGTTGCGGACCAGCGCCAGGCTCTTGCCCGGGGTGTACGAGGTGACCTTGTACGGGCCGGAGGAGAACGGCCGGTTGGTGTACTGGGCGCCGGTGTCCTTCTCCCGCTTGACCGGGGAGCCGGTGGGCATCGCGAGCATCTGCTCGAAGTCACCGTTGGGCGCGGCGAGACGGAAGACGATGGTCTTGTCGTCCGGCGTCTCGATCGTCTTCAGCCCGAGCTTGTCCTTGGACTTGTCCTTGTACGGGCCCTTGTACTCGCCCTTGGGGTCGAGGACCTGGCGCAGATAGCCGGGGCCGCCGGAGACGACGTCCTTGGCCCAGATGCGCTCGATGCCGTACTTGATGTCCTTGGAGGTGATGGCCGAGCCGTCCTCCCAGCTGGCCCCGGAGCGGAGGGTGTACGTGTACGTCTTGCCGCCGTCGGTGATCTTGCCGGTGGAGGTGGCCAGGTCGGGCACCAGCTCATTGGCGGCGTTGCCCGGCTTCGGCGCGTACGAGATGAGTTGACGCGAGTAGAACCGGGCGAAGTCCCAGGCGAAGCCGTAGTACTGGCGCTGCGGGTCGAGCGAGTCGAAGTTCTGCTTGTTGATGAACTTCAGCGTGCCGCCCTTCTTGGTGGACTTGCTGGCGACGCCCTTCATCCCCGCGTTGAATCCGGCTCCCGAGCCTTTTTCGTCGTCGCTGCCGCCACCGCACCCGGCGACGGTGGCCAGCAGTGCGCAGACGACAGCCGTCGCGCCGACGATCCGCCTGCTTCTCGACGAACGTAGGGATTTCATGGTTCCTGCAACCTCCGGGATAGCGGTACGTGGCAAAGCGCGGGGAAAGCTTCGGGGAGCCGCCTGACAACCGCGGCCGGGGCGCCTCATCGGGTGCCCTTGGGGTCGAGGGCGTCGCGGACGCCGTCGCCGAACAGGTTGAAGGCCAGCACGGTGATGAAGATCGCCGCACCCGGGATGATCATGAACATGGGATCGTCCTCGTAGGTGCCGACCGCCTTGGAGAGCATCTGGCCCCAGGACGCGGTCGGCGGCTTCACGCCCGCGCCCAGGAAGCTGAGCGCCGCCTCGGTGAGGATGTTGGTGGGGATCATCAGCGTCGCGTAGACGGTGATCGGCGCCACCAGGTTGGGCAGCAGCTCCCGGAAGAGGATGTAGCGGCGGCCGGCGCCGAGGCTGCGCGCGGCTTCCACGTACTCCTTCTCGCGCAGCGACAGCGTCTGGCCGCGCACGATGCGGCCGACGTACGGCCAGCCGAAGAAGCCGATGACGGAGACCAGTACCGCGATGCGCACGCCGCTGCCGGTCAGGCCCAGCAGGTCGTTGGGGAGCACCGAGACCAGGGAGATGATGAACAGCAGCTGCGGGAAGGCCAGCAGCATGTCCATCACCCGGCTGATCGCCGAGTCCACCCAGCCACCGAAATATCCGGCGATGATGCCGAAAACGGTGCCGAGGACGACGGCGACGATGGCCGCGAGGAACGCCACCAGCAGCGAGATCCGCGCGCCGTAGACGACCCGGCTGAACACGTCGCGGCCGTTGGAGGGCTCGACGCCGAAGAGGAAGTCCGAACTCATGCCGCCCAGGCCGCCCTTGGGGGTGCCGAACAGCGGGTCGATCTGCTCCTGGTGGAACTCGTTGGGCGGGTGGCCCAGCAGACTCACGATCAGCGGCGCGAAGATCGCCACTAGCACGAGAAAGACGACCACGCCGCCGCCCGCAAGCGCCAACTTGTCGCGCTTGAGGCGTCTCCAGGCGATCTGCCGCAGCGATCTTCCCTCGACCGACGCCTTGACCACATCCGCCGCTACATCGGCAGTCGCGACCGGCTCTGCGTCGGCGCTCGTGCCGTGCAATGGTGCCGTCATCGTGGTGGGGACCCCTCTCGACCGGTGGTGACCGGCCCACGACTCGCCGCTGTGGCGGCATAAGTTCACAAGGTGAGCGAAAGGGGTCGTTATCCGGGAATGCAGGAACCGCGCCCCTTGGAGCGGGAGTCTTCATCGCGTTTGTGATCACCCGCCAGTACCCACGGGCAATGGATGCCTAACCGTGATGTGCGGTAAGCGGTTCCGGTATACGGACAGTTGTGACCCGAGAACGCATCAGTAACAACCGCCCCACCGCGGGGGTTTCACGGTGAGGCGGTGCGGGACTTCGGCTCGGCGGGGCGGCTCGGTGCGCGGCGCGGCGGCTCAGGACACGCGGCGCGGCGGCTCAGTACGCGTGACGGGGCGGCGGGTAGCCGTACCCGTACGACGGGGGCGGCGGCGCCGCGGGCGGGCCGTTGTAGGCGTCCCGGTCGAAGAACGGCCGGGCGTGGACCCGCATCCACATCGCCACCGGGTCGTGCTCGTCCGACAGCTCGACCGTGGAGACCGGCAGCCCCTCCGGCACCACGCCGACCGACTGCTGCATCATCAGCCGCACCGACTCCACGGCCGGCTGGCTGTTCTCGTACAGATCGAGCCCGATGGCCAGATACGGGGCGCCCAGCGCGGGCTGCACCCAGGCCCGGCGCAGCGAGCGCACCGCGGCGGTGCGGTGCGCGTTCTGCCCCAACAGGGCGTAGAACTGCGGGATTTCGATGGCCGGTTCGGTCAGCCGCAGCGGACCGGCGGGCAGCCGGTCCAGCCCGCCCGCTATCCGGCGCAGATCGAGCCAGGGAATGCCCACCCCGCCGCCGACGGCGTGCGGGTTGAGCCACAGGCCGTAGTGGTCGCGGTAGAGGGATTCGGCGATCCGGCGCGCGTCCACCACCTCATGCGCGCGATTCCAGCCACTGGCGGCGAGTTCCTGGGCGGAGGTCACACACGGTGCGTAGCCGTGGCCGTCCACGTCCATGTTCCCGTACTGGGCGTCGGGGTCGCCGGGTGCGCCGTTCCACAGCAGCATCCAGACCTGGCCCTCGGCGAGGGCGTGCAGCAGCGCCTCGTAGGCGTCGTACCGGCCGGGAGCTACCTGCTGCAGCATCCGCTCGACCTGACCGGCAGCCGCCCCCCAATCCGCGCCCGCGCTCACCTGGGTCCGCCCCTCTCTCGGCCTTGCCCGCACTCACCGGGACGCGCCCCGCCCCGTCTGGTCATCCAACCAGCTTACGGGCCCCGGTGGCCGTCCCCGGAGTGCGTCACAGGTCACGGTCGTAGAACGGCCGTACGCGCTCCAGCATCCACGTGGCCACCGGATCACCCTGCGCGACGTCCAGCGCGACGAGCTGAACGACCCACGGGACCGGCACCGTCCCGAGCGCCCGGCCGAGCGCCTCCACCGCGAGGGCCTGCCCCTCCGGGTCCGGCGCGTCCAGCTGGACCCCGACGAAGAGCGCAGGCTGATCGCCCTCGACGCTGGCCAGCGCGCGCCGCGCGGTGCGTACCCCGGGCTCCCTGCCGAACTCGATCCCGGCGGCGGCCAGGAAGTCGACCGGCTCCTCCTGCCAGTCGGGCTCGAACAGCCGCACCCGGCCCCCGCGCGCGGGCCCGTCCAGCGCGCTGCGCCCGGACTTGCACAGCTCCTCGACGGCGGGCGGCGGCAGCGGGACGCCGACCGGCCCGTCCGGGTTCACCGCGATGCCGAGCTGCGGCGGCAGCCCGCGGGCGAACTCGGTGGCCGGGGCGACCGTGAACGACATATGGCCGCCGACGATCTGCAGGAACTGCTGCTCCGAGCTGAAGACGGGGACGTACGCCTGGCCGTCGATCTCCACCGTGGGCAGGTCGAGGCTGGGGCTGTCGGGGCTTCCGCCGTTCGGCAGCGGAATCCAGACATAGCTGCGGGCGAGCGTCTCGACGATCCGCGCTCCGGCGCCCGGGACTCCGACCGAGGCGGCGAGCACCTCTTCCAGCTCATTGCCGGGGAAGGCGGGATAAGCGCCGTCGGGAAATCCTCCGTGAGCGGGGGTTATGCCCTGGTGCTCCGGAATACTCATCTTCGTCCCAACCGCCATCTCGTCCGACCTGCACCAGCACCCTAACGGCTGGACGGCGGAAGGCCATGGGCCGCCCGGTGATCTCCACAGCACTTCCTCACCCGGACTTCCCTCACCCGGCGCCCTGACGCCCGGTCGCCGTCACTCGAAGGAGTCGCCGTCACTCGAAGGAGATGCCCCGCAGCGTGCTCGCGGTTGCCCGGTCCAGCAGCACGGCGGAGGCACAGCCCTCCGGCGGACGCCCGCCCTCCACCCGCGCCACCAGGCGGCCCATCGCCCGCTGATGCCGTCCGAAGGCGAAGCCGGAGACCCCCCGGCCGCGGGCGGCCTGCCCCTCCAGGGCGATCGCGGGGTCCACGTCCAGCAGGACCAGATGCAGCCCGCGGCCGGTGCGCCGGGCGTCCCGGGCCAGCCAGCGGCGCACCCAGGGCTGTGAGCCGCAGTCGTGGACGACGACGCTCGCGCCCGAGCCGAGCGCCCGGCGCAGCCCCGCGTAGTGGGCGCAGCGGACCAGCGGCCGGTAGACGGCGTACGGCAGCCAGCGCGGCATGCGTCTTTCCCAGGCCTCCCGGGTGCGCTGCGAGTCCACCCGCACCACGGCCGCGCCGCTCGGGTCGATCCCGGGGACGACCCGGTTGATCAGGGTCGACTTGCCGCTGCCGGGCAGCCCCGAGGCGATGATCAGGTCCCGTGCCGGGTAGCGCAGCTCCGCTCCCGCCCCGCCCCCGCGCAGGTCGTGCACGGCGGCCTGGCGATCCGGCCTGACCGTGCCGCCCATGCCGCCCTCGCCGCCCGTGCCGCCTGATCGCGCCGTCCGCTCCTGCCGCGCGGGCAGGGGTCCTGGTGTTGTCGCGTATGTTCCCTGCCCGTGCACCGTGATCGTCCTCCAAGGTCGGTCAAGCGGCTCCGTACCCCGAGAGTGTCAAGAAAAGGTAATGCCCATCAAGGAGGCCCCGGCGCGACACCGCTCACAGAGCCGCTCACAGATCAGGGGTTCCGTTCCGGAGCGGACGTGCGATGATGTCCGCGCCAACTGCATACCGGCCGCTTGAATCCACGCGGGAGAGTCCTCGGTCACCGGCAGTCGCCGGGATTTTCCGAGGCGCCGAAGGAGCAAGTCCTCCCTTGAATCTCTCAGGCCCCTGATACCGCGCGGATGAGGCAGATCTGAAAAGCGGGCCACCTCGATGTGGCTCCACCCAAGGTGCAAGCCGAGCCGGCCCCGCCACGCGGGAACGGTCACGGCGAACCTCTCAGGTTCCGATGACAGATGGGGAGGACGCCGTGCCGTCCTTGTCGTCCCCTCCGGCCCGTCCGTCCCGTCATCGCCGTGAACATGCCCTTGGGAGCTGAACCATGACCGACGCCCCGCCCACGCCCCGCCGCACCGCGCTGGACGCGGTCCACCGTGCGCTCGGCGCCACCATGACCGACTTCGCGGGCTGGGACATGCCGCTGCGGTACGGGAGCGAGCGCGACGAGCACACCGCGGTGCGCACCCGCGCCGGGCTCTTCGACCTCTCCCACATGGGTGAGATCGCTCTCACCGGGCCGCAGGCAGCGGACGCCCTCGACCACGCCCTGGTCGGCCATCTCTCGGCGCTCGCCGTGGGCCGCGCCCGCTACACGATGATCTGCGACAGCGAGGGCGGCATCCTCGACGACCTGATCGTCTACCGGCTCGCCGAGCGGGAGTTCCTGGTCGTCGCCAACGCCTCGAACGCCCAGGTGGTGCTGGACGCGCTGACCGAGCGCGCCACCGGCTTCGACGCCGTCGTACGGGACGACCGCGACGCGTACGCGCTGCTCGCCGTCCAGGGGCCGCAGTCCCCCGGCATCCTGAAGGGGCTGACCGACGCCGAGCTGGAAGGGCTGAAGTACTACGCGGGGCTGCCCGGCACCGTCGCGGGCGTGGACGCCCTGATCGCCCGCACCGGCTACACCGGTGAGGACGGCTTCGAGCTGTTCGTCGCGCCGGACGACGCCGAGCGGGTCTGGCAGGCGCTGACCGAGGCGGGCGCCCCGGTGGGGCTGGTGCCGTGCGGGCTGTCCTGCCGGGACACGCTGCGCCTGGAGGCCGGGATGCCGCTGTACGGGCATGAGCTGTCCACCGACACGACCCCGTTCGACGCGGGGCTCGGCCGGGTGGTGAAGTTCGGCAAGCCCGGCGACTTCGTCGGACGCCAGGCCCTCGAAGCCGCGGCGCGCGAGGCCGAGGCCCGGCCGCCGCGCACGCTGGCCGGGCTGGTCGCCGAGGGCCGCCGGGTGCCGCGCGCCGGATACGCCGTGGTCGGCCCCGACGGCTCGGAGATCGGCCGGGTCACCTCGGGCGCCCCCTCCCCGACGCTGGGCAAGCCGATCGCCATGGCGTACGTCGACGCGGAGCACGCCGCGCCCGGCAGCCCGGGCGTGACGGTGGACATCCGCGGTACCCGGGAGCCGTACGAGGTCGTCGCGCTCCCCTTCTACCGCCGCGAGCGCTGAAACCTCCTGCGGCCCGCCCCTCCCCACCGATCCGTCCCACCGCTTAAGACCCGTTTCCCAAGCACTCCCCCCTATCCAGGAGAATCGGACCATGAGCAACCCCCAGCAGCTGCGCTACAGCAAGGAGCACGAGTGGCTGTCGGCCGCCGACCAGGACGGCGTGTCGACGATCGGCATCACCGAATACGCGGCCAACGCGCTCGGTGATGTCGTGTACGTCCAGCTCCCGGATGTCGGCTCCACCGTCGCCGCCGGTGAAACCTGCGGTGAGCTGGAGTCCACGAAGTCGGTCAGCGACCTGTACGCGCCGGTCTCCGGTGAGGTCACCGAAATCAACGAGGACGTGGTGAACGACCCGGCGCTGGTGAATTCCGCCCCCTTCGAGGGCGGCTGGCTGTTCAAGGTGAAGGTGACGGACGAGCCGGGCGACCTGCTGTCCGCCGAGGAATACGCCGCCTTCTCCCACAACTGACCCTCCTTCTTCGATCGGGACCCAGATGTCGCTTCTCAACAGCTCCCTGCACGAGCTCGACCCGGACGTCGCCGCTGCTGTCGACGCCGAACTCCACCGCCAGCAGTCCACCCTCGAAATGATCGCCTCGGAGAACTTCGCTCCGGCCGCCGTCATGGAGGCCCAGGGCTCGGTCCTGACCAACAAGTACGCCGAGGGCTACCCCGGCCGCCGCTACTACGGCGGCTGTGAGCACGTCGACGTGGTCGAGCAGATCGCCATCGACCGCGTCAAGGAGCTCTTCGGCGCCGAGGCCGCCAACGTCCAGCCGCACTCCGGCGCGCAGGCCAACGCGGCCGCCATGTTCGCGCTGCTCTCCCCCGGCGACACCATCCTGGGTCTGAGCCTGGCGCACGGCGGCCACCTGACCCACGGCATGAAGATCAACTTCTCCGGCAAGCTCTACAACGTGGTGCCCTACCACGTGGACGCCGAGACCGGTCTGGTCGACATGGACGAGGTCGAGCGCCTCGCCAAGGAGCACCGTCCCAAGCTGGTCATCGCGGGCTGGTCGGCGTACCCGCGTCAGCTGGACTTCGCCGCCTTCCGCCGGATCGCGGACGAGATCGGCGCGTACCTGATGGTCGACATGGCCCACTTCGCGGGCCTGGTCGCGGCCGGGCTCCACCCCTCGCCCGTACCGCACGCCCATGTCGTGACCACCACCACCCACAAGACCCTGGGCGGTCCGCGCGGTGGCGTGATCCTCTCCACCGCCGAGCTGGCCAAGAAGATCAACTCCGCGGTCTTCCCCGGTCAGCAGGGCGGCCCGCTGGAGCACGTCATCGCGGCCAAGGCGGTGTCCTTCAAGGTCGCGGCCGGGTCCGAGTTCAAGGAGCGCCAGGAGCGCACGGTCGAGGGCGCCAAGATCCTCGCCGAGCGGCTCACCCGGGCCGACGTCGGCGAGGTGGGCGTCTCCGTCCTCTCCGGCGGCACCGACGTGCACCTCGTCCTGGTCGACCTGCGCAACTCCGAACTGGACGGCAAGCAGGCCGAGGACCGGCTCCACGAGGTCGGCATCACCGTCAACCGCAACGCCATCCCGAACGACCCGCGGCCCCCGATGGTCACCTCGGGTCTGCGGATCGGCACCCCGGCACTGGCCACCCGCGGCTTCACCACCGATGACTTCCACGAGGTCGCGGACATCATCGCCGAGGCACTCAAGCCCGCCTACGACGCCGACGCGCTGTCGGCGCGGGTCACCGCCCTCGCCGACAAGCACCCGCTGTACCCGCACCTGTCGAAGTAGTCCGGGTCCCGGCCTTCCGGGGCCCGGACCCTGGGGGGCGCGCCCACCCGGCGCGCCTCCCTGGGGGCGCGTCCGCCCGGCGCGCCCCCGCACCGCACCACCCCGCACGTCGCTCCCCACGCCGCGCCGTGCAGACGAAGGAGTCCCCGGTGGCCATCTCGGTATTCGATCTCTTCTCGATCGGCATCGGCCCGTCCAGCTCGCACACGGTCGGCCCGATGCGGGCGGCCCGGATGTTCGTCCTCCGGCTGAAGAACGAGGGCCTGCTCGCCCACACCACCTCCGTACGCGCCGAACTCTTCGGCTCCCTCGGCGCCACCGGCCACGGCCACGGCACCCCCAAGGCCGTGCTGCTCGGCCTGGAGGGCCACTCCCCGCGCAGCGTCGACGTCCAGTCCGCCGACAGCGAGGTGGAGCGCATCCGCACCACCAAGCGGCTGCGGCTGCTCGCCGCCGAGATCGAGGGCGGCCACGGCCACGAGATCGACTTCGACGAGTCCGACGAGCTGATCCTGCACCGCCGCCGCTCCCTGCCGTACCACGCCAACGGCATGACCCTCTTCGCGTACGACGACTCCGGCCATCCGCTGCTGGAGAAGACCTACTACTCGGTCGGCGGCGGCTTCGTCGTGGACGAGGACGCGGTCGGCGAGGACCGCATCAAGCTCGACGACACCGTGCTGAAGTACTCCTTCCGCACCGGCGACGAACTCCTGCGGCTCTCCCGCGAGACCGGCCTGTCCATCTCCGCCCTGATGCTGGAGAACGAGAAGGCCTGGCGCACGGATGACGAGATCCGCGCGGGCCTGCTGGAGATCTGGCAGGTCATGGAGGCGTGCGTCGCCCGCGGCCTGTCCCAGGAGGGCATCCTGCCCGGCGGCCTCAAGGTCCGCCGCCGCGCCGCCAACGCCGCCCGCGCCCTGCGCTCCGAAGGCGACGCGGCCGCCCGGGCGATGGAGTGGACCACGCTGTACGCCATGGCCGTCAACGAGGAGAACGCGGCGGGCGGCCGCGTCGTCACCGCCCCGACGAACGGCGCCGCCGGGATCATCCCGGCCGTCCTCCACTACTACACCCGCTTCGTCCCGGGCGCCGACGAGGAAGGCGTCATCCGCTTCCTCCTCGCGGCCGGTGCCATCGGCATGCTCTTCAAGGAGAACGCCTCGATCTCCGGCGCCGAGGTCGGCTGCCAGGGCGAGGTCGGCTCCGCCTGCTCCATGGCCGCGGGCGGCCTCGCCGAGGTGCTGGGCGGCAGCCCGGAACAGGTCGAGAACGCCGCCGAGATCGGCATGGAACACAACCTCGGCCTGACGTGCGACCCGGTCGGCGGTCTCGTCCAGATCCCCTGCATCGAGCGCAACGGCATGGCGGCGGTCAAGGCCGTCACCGCCGCGCGGATGGCGCTGCGCGGCGACGGCCGCCACCATGTCTCCCTCGACAAGGTCATCAAGACCATGAAGGACACCGGCGCCGACATGAAGGTCAAGTACAAGGAGACGGCGCGGGGCGGGCTCGCGGTCAACGTCATCGAGTGCTGACGAATGGGGGTGGCCCGTGACGTCGGCTGATCCGCCGTCCGATATTCCGGCGATACGGGTCCCGGTCGGGGACGACGCGGACCGCTGGACCAGCCGTGCGGCGAGCCGCCGCGTCCTGCTCGTCGTGCACAACGTCACCTCGGCCGGGCGGCTGCTGGACGTCCTGCCGCTGTTCCACGACGACTTCCGGGTGCAGCTCCTGGTCACCTCGACGGAGTCGTCCGCGTTCCAGGGCGGAGTGCGGGAGCTGTTCGCGGACCTGGGGCTGCCGGTGCTGCCATGGGCGCAGGCGCTCGCGACACCGGTGGATCTGGCGGTCTCGGCGAGCTTCGGCGGTCAACTCAGCGGGCTGCACGGCAAACTGACCGTCCTGTCGCACGGCGTCGGCTACACGAAACGGCTCGCTCAACCGGGGGACATCCGTGAGCCGACGTTCGGCCTGTCGCCGGAGTGGCTGCTCGTGGACGGGCAGCCGTTCGTGGACGGACTCGTCCTGTCCCACCCCGAGCAGCTGGAGCGGCTGCAGCGCGTCTGCCCCGAGGCCGAGGCCGCGTCCGTCCTGGCGGGCGACCCCTGCTTCGATCGCATGCTGGCCGCCCGGCCCCACCGGGAGCGGTTCCGGCGCGCCCTGGGCGTGCGCCGGGGGCAGCGCCTCGTCGTCCTCAACTCCACCTGGAACCCGGAGGGTTTCTTCGGCAACGGCGGCGACCAGGACGTCCTGCCCGGACTGCTGCCCCGGCTCGCCGCCGAACTGCCCGCCGACGACTACCGGCTGGCGGCCGTGCTGCACCCCAACATCTGGTACGGCCACGGCCCTGGCCAGATCCGCGTCTGGCTCGACCGGGCCCTCCGCAGCGGGCTGACCCTGATCGACCCCGTGCACGCGTGGCGGCAGGCCCTGCTGGCCGCGGACGCCGTCGTGGGCGACTTCGGGGCGGTCTCGTACTACGCCGCGGCGCTGGGCACCCCCGTCCTGCTCGCGTCCGCCACGCAGCAGCGACTCGATCCCGACGCCCCACTCACGGCGTTCGTCCGGGACGCGCCCCGGCTCGATCCGCTCGGCCCGCTGCGGGATCAGGTGGAGGAGCTGATGGCGCGGCACCGCCCGGCCGCGGGCCCGGCGTCGTTCACGACGTCGGCCCCGGGCGCGTCGGCCGCGCTGCTACGGCGGCACTTCTACGCGCTGATGGACCTGCCCGAGCCCCCGGCCCCCGCCCTCCTGGAGCCGCTGCCCCTGCCGCCGTACGGCCCGGCGCGTCGTACGGCTCCCCTGAACGTCCGTACGCGGGTGAGCGGGCCTGATGTCTGGATCGAACGCACCACGGGCCACCCGTACGACGCGGTCGGCGACGCCCATCTCGCCGTCCACGAGGACACCCGCGACCCCGGCGACCTGACCCGGGCCGACGTGATCCTGCGCGAGGGTCCGCCGGACGATCCCCGGCTGGGCGGCGCGGAGGGCTGGACGGCGGAGGTGCTGCGCCGGTATCCGCACTGCGCGCTGGCCGCGTACGTGACGGGCCCGGACACGTGCACTGTCCGCACCCGGGATCACGGCGTACTCCATCTATCGGGCACCCCGAACGCGGACGCCGACCCGGCGGTATACGCGTCGTCGCTGTACGCGTGGCAGGCGGGCGGCGGGGCGTTGCCGGTGACCCTGCGGGTGCGGGTGGCGGGCGGGGTGCACGAGGTGCGGGTGGTGCGCGGGGTGCGCGTGTCGTGAGTGGGTGCGGGTGCGGGGCCTCCGGGGCAGGGCCCTGGACTCGTATATTTTTGGCGCCGGTGCCGTAGAACGTGGGGTGGGCCGGGAGTAGGCGCCACAAATACACGTCATCGTCCAGCACCCCACCCCTGCGACCCCGCCCCCTCCCGCCGGTGGCCCAACCCTAGGTCCGCCTCCAGTTCGCCCGGCGGCGGGCGCCGGGCGGGGGTGGGCACGGCCCCGCCCCCTCCCGCCGGTGACCCCGGCCCTCCGTCCGCCTCCGGCCCGCCCGTTGGCGGCCGCCGGGCGGGGGTGGGAGCGGCCCCGCCCCTCCCGTCGTACGACGGCCACCGGCCCCCGGCCCGCTTCCGCCCCACCCGGCGGCGGACGGCCGGACGGGGTGGGCACGGGGCCCCGCCCCCTCCCGCCGGTGGACCAGCCCTCCGTCCGCCCCCGGTTCGCCCGCCGGCGGGCAGTCGGCGGGGTGGGCGACCCCGCCCCTCCCGCCTCGTCGGCGACTCCCCACCGGTGACCCCGGCCCCGGCCCCACTCCGGTCCGCCCCGTGGCAGACGGCCGGACGCCGGGTGGGCCCGACCCCGCCCCCCACCCGCATCGTCAGCGGCTCCGTACCCCCGGTTGTGGGCAATCGTTCCGCCGGGGGGGCACCTCCCAGCGGTAGCTGGGGGAGGAACGGGTGGGCACAACCCGGCCACCGGGCCGCACCCGGCAGCGAAACCTCCACCAGGCCGGGGTCCGGGGTGCCCCCGGTTTCGGGAAGGGGCGGGGTAGGGGAGAGGAACGCCCCCAGCCACCGCCCGGCGGCCAGCGGGGCCTACGCCTCGCAGAGCTCGCGCAGGTGGGCCAGGTAGGCCAGGTGAGGGGCCGCCTGCTCCGGGGTGAGGAGGCTCTGCGCTTCGGCGACCTTCGTCAGAGCCTCCGCGTCGTCCCCCGCCTCGTGCAGCGTCTCGGCGAGGTCGGTGAGGGTGCGGGCCAGGTTGTACGCCTCGTTCTGCGCCGCGAAGAAGGCCCGCGCGGACTCCAGCCGGTTGGCGGCTTCCGTCAGGTCCCCCATGCCACGCAGGGCGCGCCCCTGGTGGCGCTGGATCAGGGCGAGGGCGCGCGGGAGGTCCCCGGCGCCATCGTCGTCGGGGCCGATCCGCCCGTAGACGCGCTCCGCCTCGGCGAACCGTTCGTATGCCCGCGGGTACTGCCACTGGTACAGGCACAGCAGGCCCAGCATCTCGACGGATGACGCCTCGCCCCGGGCGTGCCCCGCCGCGCGTTCGCAGTCGACGGCGGCGCGCACCGCGCGTTCGGCCTCCTCCCACTGCCTCAGCTCGCCCAGGCAGTGGCCGAGCTGGAAGTGGAGGGCCCCGGCGAGGCGGGTCCGAGGGTGATGTTCGTCGGCGCAGCGGGCCGCGATGCGGAGGGCGGGCAGGGCCTCGTCCCAGTATCCGGCCTTCAGTTGCAGGGGCCACAGCGCGCGGGCCAGCCACAGCGCCGTGTCGACGTACTGGTACTCCTCGGCGACGGAGACCGCCCGGACCAGGTTGTCCGCCTCGGCGAGCAGCGCCGTCATGCCCGCGGCCTCATCGCCGTACGGGGTGTCCCCGTGGGGTGCGGACTCGGTGCGCCAGCTCTGCGGGAGGGCGGCGCGTGCGGCGTGCAGCGCGCGGTTCAGCAGGTCGTCGAGGGCGCGGGACACCGCCGCGACGCAGTCCGGGATGCCGTGCTCCGGGACCGCGGCGTCGGCCAAGTGACGGCGCACCTCGGGCCGGAAGCGGTAGCGGCCGTCCCCCACCGGCTCCATCAGCCGCACGTCCGCCGCCTCGGCGAGCATGCGGGCGGCGTCCTCCCGGGGCACGCCCGCGGCCTCTCCGGCCAGGCGGGCGTCGATGGCGGGCCAGCCGCCCAGCGCGGTCAACCGGCACAGCCGCGCCGCCTCCGGGCGGAGACGGCGGCAGGCGTCGTGGGCCATGCCGCGCACCGGATGCCGGTCCGGTGCGGGTTCCGTCCCGGACGCGGCGGACGGTTCGCCGGTCAGCAGACGTACCGCCGCGGCCTTCAGCGCGAAGGCGTTGCCCGCGCAGCCGTCGAGCAGGGCGGGCATGTGCGGCTTGGCGCGCGCGACCGGTTCCGGCCCCGCCACCTTGCGCAGCAACTCCACCGCGTCCCGGTCCTTCAGCGGCGGTACGGCGATCCGCTCAGCCTCCAGCAGGAACGCCGGTCCGGACGCGACGACCAGCAGGAACACCTCCGGGGTGGCCGGGATGAGGCCACGGACCTGCGCGGCCGAGGAGGCGTGGTCGATCACCACGAGCGCCCGGCGGCCCGCCGTCAACCGCCGGTACAGCGCTTCGCGCCCCACCTCGGTGGGCGGCATCTTGTCGGGGGCGACGCCCATCTGCCGCAGCAGGCGCAGCAGGACGACGGCCGGTTCGAGGCCGTTCTCGGCCGCGGTGTCGCGTGCGTCGACGTAGAACTGCCCGTCGGGGTACCGCGCGATCCGGTCGGCGCCGCAGTGCAGCGCCACCGCGCTGGTGCCGATGCCGGGCGACCCGTACAGCAGCGCGACCCGCGGCCGCCCTGCGGCGGGGCGGGTCGCCTCGCGCTTGAGCTTCTTCAGTACGGTCTGACGGTCGGTGAAGTCCCGCGTGGCGGGCGGCAGTCCGGCCCCCGGAAGCAAGTCCACCTCGGGCAGGCTCCGCAGCAGCCGGGAGAACTCATCCGTCCGGCGGGGGTCCTCCAGCAGCCGGGGGTGCATCTGACGCGCCAGCAGCTCCCACCCCTCCGGGCTGCTCGGCAGCGGCGCCTCCCGCCCCAGGGTCCGCCGCACCAGGGCGCCCGTCGAGACGAGCACCTGCTTGCCGACCTCTCCGGCGGCGCCGTTGCCCACCGCCGTAAGGAACGCGGTGAGCGCGCCCACCGTCACCATCTCGAACACACCAGCCCCTCCCACGGCCCCGGCCAGGTCCCTGGCAGGACTGTATCCCCCGAAGGCATCCCCCTGGCCGGACAGGGCGGCCGGGGTGTCCGCTCAGGTCTGGCCGAGGCCGAGTCCGCATCGGACCAGGAGCCGCACCCCCCACTGTCGGCGGATTCTGACGTTCCACGCCATGAACAGCAGGGGTGCGAGCTTCATCAGCTCTTCGATGACCGGGTCGGCAGTGTAGCTCGCCGCCCGCACGACCTTGACCAGCGACTCCCCGGTGTTCTCGGAGACCCCGCGCGTGTACGCCGCCGCCACCATGAGCAGCGCCACGCCCAGCCCCCGACGGATGTTCGATCCGGATGGCGAGGCCAAAGGGCGGGCATGAGCGCGACAAGGGAATGAGAAGGGAGGAGATCCCGCTCCTGCGACCATGGGGCCCATGGCCACTCCTCCCGCCCCCGGCAAAGGCCCCACCAGGCCGGTGTCCGTATCCCTCCACGAGGGCATGATCGCTGCGCTCAAAGAGCGCATCGGCAAGCGCGGCATGTCGGCATACGTCGAAGCCCTCATCCAGCGCCAACTGGAGCGGGACCGGCTGCGTGAGTTGATCGAGGATGCTGAAGCCGAGCATGGGCCGGTCGATCAGGCCTCGGTCGAAGGGAAGCGGGCCCTCCTGCGACGAGCCACGGCGGACTCGACAGACGCCGCGTGAGCGGGACGCTGGTCGTGTACCGCGACTGGCTGTTCAAGCTCGTACGGCGCGCGGACGCCGCGTGGTCAAGGTCTGACGACAGCCCCGTCGCTCTCGTACGAGAGGACGACGGGGCCTCGCGGCGCTGTGCCTCAGGCGGTGGGGAACTCTCCGCCGCGCAGGGCGGTGGTGAACGAGTCCCACGCGGCCGCCGGGAAGACCAGGGCGGGACCCGCCGAGTTCTTGCTGTCCCGCACCGGGACGACACCGGCGGTGGCGGCTATGCCAGGCGCGAACTCCACGCACTGACCTTCGTCGCCGCTGCTGTAACTGGACCTGACCCACTCAGCGCACGACAGGTCGAGGGCGGCTTCCATCAGGTGTACTCCTCCATCACTCTACGGATCATGTCCAACGACTCCTTGGGGTGAAGAGCCGCAGCCCGAAGCCGTTGGTACCTGGCCGCGGCGCGCTCCACTTCCGCCTTGGAGTCGACCATCTGACCCGACATCGCCGTATCCGCGTACGCGATGTCCGGCCCTTCGTCGAACGTCAGAAGCGTGAAGCTTCCCGGCACAGGTGGCGCTCCTGCCGCGAACGGCAGTACCTGCAAGGTGACGTCCGGGGCTTCTGCTTCCTTGAGGAGATGGGCGAGTTGCGCACGCATCACGTCGGCGCCGCCCACGACGGTACGTACACAGGCCTCGTTCAGGATGCACCACAGCAGCGGAGTTGCGTCTTTCTCCATCACCTCCCGCCTTCGCAGCCGCCGCTCCACTTTGGCTTCGATCTTGACGTCATCCTCTCGTGGATGGGCACTACGGAAGACCGCCCGTGCGTAGTCGGCCGTCTGCAACATGCCCATGACGAACGTGGCTGAGTAGTCCAGGATGCTCGTCGCCTGCCGCTCGAACTGGACGTACGGCACGAACCAGTCCGGATAGCCGTGCTGACTCGCGCGCTCCCGCAGCCGCCAGAACAAACCCGGGGTACAGAAGACCTGGTCGCACGCCTTCGCGAACTCCTGGCTGGCCAGCCGCTCACCCGCCTCCACCTTGGCCACATATTGCTGCCCGTAGTTGGCTTCCAAGCCCAACTCCCGCTGGCTCAGCTTCGCCCGCAGCCGCCAGATCCGCACCTCGGCGCCGAGAAACGCCGGGCCGCTCTCCGGTTCCGAACCCTCGTCGGTCTCACTCACCTGTGGATCTCCCCTCACCCCAAGCCTCCTGGTGTGCCCCGATCCCTGTTGCGCGCGGCCCCGCAGGGCAACGCTGGGAGTACACACAGTGATTAAAGCTCGCAAGAGACATCCAGGTCAGGAAGAACCCCCCATGGTGTTTCCCTCCGAACACATCAACGAATCCAGCGGCGCACCTCCGCCGGAGCCGGACGCCTGCTCCCGCTGCCGCCACTACGAGGTGCTGCGCGAAGAGGCCGAACAGGCCGGGGACTACAGCAGGGCCACCGACTACGAGGTGCTGCGCCGCCGCCATCCCGCCCACACCGTCCACATCCGCATCAACCCCGGAGAGCGAACCGCATGAACCAGCAGAGCAGCCAGCCGCAGCGCCCCGTCCCCGGGCAGTTGGCGTACGACCCGGCCAGCGACCGGACGGGGGTGGTGCAGGCGGTGCACTCGCCCGACGAATTGCTCTTCGATCACCAGGCGACCGGCTATCGGGTGGCCTTCCTCCGGCCGGAGCGGGGTGGGGTCGAGTGGACGGCCGACGCCGCCACCCTCCGTTTCCCCTCAGGTGAGAGGGGCCGCTGAGGGGGAACCCATAGCCGGATGGACGGCCAGACGAGCACAGGCGGTGGGCATGACGAGGAACGGACGAGGCGGGGGCGGCTGCGGGAGTGGGGGCGGTGGGCAGCGGGGGCGCATGGGCCGGAGCGGCACACGCTGCTGCTGATCTGCAAGAGCACCCTCGCCGCCACCCTCGCGTGGTTCACGGCGGAGGATCTGCTGCACGCCCAGTCCCCCGCGTTCGCGCCCTTCTCCGCCGTCCTCATCATGAACGTGACGGTGTACCAGTCGATCGCGCAGTCCCTGCGCTATGTCGCCGCGGTGGTGACGGGGGTGGCGGTCCAGGCGGCGCTGGGGTTCGTGACCGGGCCCGATCCGCTGACGTTCGTCCTGGTCGCCGTGATCGCGCTGACGATAGGGCAGTGGAGAGCGCTGGGGGCGCAGCGGTCGCAGGTCGCGACGGCGGCGTTCTTCGCGTTCTCCACGTACGTCTCCGCGACGGACAACGCGGAACGGGCCACCCAGCTGGGCCAGATCGTGCTGCTCGTCCTGGTCGGCTGTTCGCTCGGGCTGCTGGTGAACGTCGTGCTCGTCCCGCCGCTGCGGTACCGCAGCGCGGAGTACGGCATCCGGGCCCTGGCCGGGGCGCTGGAGTCGCTGCTCGCCGATATGGGACCGGCACTGCGGGACGGCGAGTGCGCCGAGGAGCACGCGCGGCACTGGCGTTCGCGGTCCGGCCACGCCCAGGCGCTGGTCACCCAGGCGAGGTCGGGGCTGCAGACCGCGGAGGAGAGCGTTCCGTTCAATCCGCGGCGGCTGCTGCCCCGGCACCGGGGGCGCACGTCGTTCGCGAACTACCGCGCCGTTCTGGACGCGCTGGAGCGGGCCGCGTATCAACTGGCGTCGCTCACCCGGAGCTTGGAGCGGTGGCGCGACGAGGAGCGGGACTACTCCTACCGGCGGTTTCTGCGCTGCTACGGCGGTTTCCTCGGCTCGCTGGAGGAGATCGTGCGGGTCCTGGCCCGGCTGGACGAGACGCATCTGCGGGACCAGGCCGCGCAGTTGTGCGAGCTGGCCGAGGACATGCAGCGGCAGCGCCGGACCGTCACCGAGCAGGCGGAGAGCGACGGTCTGCCGCTGGGCGACCCCACGCGGCCGTACGGGGTGCTGGTGATCGAGGCGACCCGGTTGACGGAGGAGTTCCAGTACACCTGCGATGTCCTGCAGACTCATGTCCGGGGGTGAGCCGGTGACTTATCACGGCGGTGGGGAGGAAACACGAATTTCCCGGCCAAATCAGTCGCATGTGCAAATACCGTGCGTGACCCCCACAGCGTTGCGTAGTGTCCTGGACAGGGCATGACAAGGGAGACCGCCCGTCCCCTTTTCCACTTCTGAGGCAGGAACCATGCTGCACGGCATCGACGTGAGTTCGCACCAGTCCAGCTTCGACACGGACGGACTGGCCTTCGTCTTCATCAAGGCCACCGAGGGCCGGTCGTACATCAACCCGAAGCAGTCCTCGCAGGCGGCCCGGGCGCGCAAGGCCGGGTGCGTCGTCGGCTTCTACCACTTCCTGTGGCCCGGGAACATCGCCGCGCAGGCCAAGTACTTCGTCGAGAAGTGCGCCTCCCAGAAGCACGATCTGCTCGCCGTGGACTGGGAGACCACCGGCTCGGGGACGCGCGCGAGCAACGCGGAAAAGGACCGGTTCATCCGGGAGGTCAAGAAGCTGCGGCCCACCCACCGGGTGCTGCTGTACTGCAACCGGAGCTTCTGGCTCAACCACGACACCACGTCCTACTCCGGGGACGGGCTGTGGATCGCCGACTACGTCGCGTCGGGCAAGCCGCGGATCAAGGCGAAGTGGCGGATTCACCAGTACACCGACCGGCCGGTGGACAAGAACGTGGCCGACTTCTCCAGCAAGACATCGCTGAAGACCTGGGCCACGGTGACCCGGGTGGCGAACGCGCTGGAGGACCTCGTGGACGGCGACGACGAGGAAGAGCGCACGGAGGAGAGCGAGACGACGGCGCAGCCGGAGACGAAGGGGCAGGCCGAGGCGGAGGGGCAGAGCCAGGCGTAAGGGCGGTCGCGGCGGCATCACGGGCGAGGACATTGCCGGTGGGGGCGTTGTCGGTGGGGGCGCCTACGCTTCCCGGTATGAGCTACGCAGACCTGCACGAACTCCGCAGCGCGCTCACGACCGCGTCCGACATCGCCTTTTCCCTCGACGCCAGCCCCTCGGGCCAGGAGACCGAGCAGCTCGCCGACGCGCTGCGCCGGGCGCTCGCCGCAGCCGGTGCGCTGACCGCCGAGCACGGGGCGACCGGCTGCGCCCAGCATCCGCGCGGGGCCGTCGATCCGCTGTACGGGGACGCGGACGATCCGCTGCCGCCCGGCTATGGCCGCTGTCTGCTGTGCAACGACCGGCGGCGGCGGGCGAGCGCACAGCGGCGCGGCTGGCGCTGACGCGCCGGCGGCGCCGCCGTGCGGCCCGGACCGGACCGGACCGGAGCCGATGGGCAGCCCGGGAGGGGCGACCCGATGAGTCAGTCGTTGCCCTGAGCGGCCCAGAACTCGTCGAAGTTGAGCTGACCGTCTCCGTTGCCGTCATGGGCGTTGATGACGGCCTGGGCGACGGGCTCCGTGACATACGGGTCCCCCAGCTGCGCCATCACGCTCTTGTACTCGGCCGCCGTGATCAGTCCGTCCCCGTCGAGGTCGTACCGCTCGAACGCCTTGCGCGCCGCGTCGATGTCCGCCACCTGTTCCGCCCCTTTCGTGCGTGAGTCTGACCCGCACAGATTAGCGGCCTTGGTCAGAGGTTCCGCGCGCGTGGTCAGCCCTGGCCGACCAGCTCCATATAGCGGTCCCAGTCCCACAGCGGACCGGGGTCGGTGTGGTCGGCGCCGGGGACCTCGCTGTGGCCGATGATGTGCTCGCGGTCCTTGGGAATGCCGAAGCGGTCGCAGACGGCGGCGGTCAGGGCGGCGGACGAGGCGTACATCTCCTCGGTGAACCAGGCGGGGTCGTCCACCCACCCCTCGTGCTCGATGCCGATGCCGCGGTTGTTGTAGTCCTTGTTGCCCGCGTGCCACGCGACGTCCTTCTCGCGGACGAACTGCCCGATGTAGCCGTCGGCCGAGGCGACCATGTAGTGGGCGGACACCTGCCGGGCCGGGTCCTGGAAGATCTTCACCGCGTCCGGGAAGGTCTCCTGGGTCACATGGATGACGACGAAGTCGATCGGGTACGCGGTGGGGCGGCTGGAGACGCGGTAGTTGGAGGCGGAGGCCGGAATCCAGTGGGTGGGGGGATAGGCGGCGGCGCGGCGGCCGCGTCTGTCGGCGGCGTGGGCGGCGGGCGCGGTGGCGGTGGCGGCGAGTCCGAGGGCGGCGGCGCCGAGACCGGCGCCGGAGCGGAGGAGGGTGCGTCGGGTGGGGGCAGGGCCGTGCGCTTCCATGGGGGGCTCCCGAATGCAGTGCCAGGACAAGGGATCTGACGGGGTGTGACGCGCGTAGCGCGGATTCCCATGGTGAAGCGTCGGCAGGGCCATGCCAAGAACCGACAGGCAAAGAAAGAACCCGCGTCCCGGTCTGCACCACTGACGATTCCGTACCGGCCCTACAGGGAGATGAACAGCAAGGGAAACTCACAACTCTACCCGCCATTAACAAGGCAAGTGTCAGAGCTCACCTTGGATTGAGTTGGAGCTGATCCGGCGGGTCTGCAATAGTCAGGACCGCGGCCCCCCATTGACCCGGGCCAGGTCGTTCCCCCGAATGCCGTGGAGCCACACCCCTTCCGCTCCACGGCGGGGCGGACAGAGGTCCCCGGACCGTCACACGAGGACGGTCGGGACCTCTGCCCTAGGTCATCTCAGACGCTCTCCGTCACCCGCATCTCGAACCAGGTCGTCTTGCCGCACGGCAGCAGGTCCACGCCCCAGCGCTGCGAGAGCTGATCCACCAGCATGAGGCCGCGCCCGCTGGTGTCGAGCGCCCCGACCGGCAGCAGACACGGCAGCCCGCGCGACGGATCGCGCACCTCGACCCGAATCCAGCCGCGGCGGTGCAGCATCCGCAGCCCGAAGGTGCGGGCGCCGGTGTGGCGCACGGCGTTGCCCACCAGCTCCGAGACGAGCAGCACGGCGTATTCGGCGAGCTGACAGGTGAGCCCCCAGTCCCGCAGCACCACGAACTCGGTCAACCGGCGTGCGGTGGCCGCGGATTCGGGCCGGGACGGCAGCCGCACCTCTTCGTCCGCGGGATTCCCGAACAGTTCGAGCGCCCTGAGAGTCGGGTCCTCCCCGGCGGACGGCAGCCGCCGGACCGCAGCCGTACCAGTGCGCTGCTGCGGCTGCTCCATTCCCTCCAAGCCCGCCATGCCCCCCATGATGGACGCCCGAAAGACCATCCGGGGCGGAACCAGGGGATTCCGAACACCGGAGCCCCAGGCTCCACAAACCGATCCCAGTTGTGCCATTGGCAGCGCGGGGAGCCAAAACACCCCACTTGACCAGCGATGTCACCACGCGTATGCGTGATCACCCAGCGTACCGGAACCGGCCAACGGGCGGCCGCTCGGCAGGTGAAGAAATTCGCTCGCACGGGGCATACCCGAGCCGGTCAGGGGCCCGGTCAGCGGCAAGGTCAGGAGAACGTGGCCTTGCCCGGGCCGTCCTCGACGAAGCTCCGCATCCCGGTCTGCCGGTCCTCGGTGGCGAACAGCCCGGCGAACCAGTTGCGTTCGATGGCGAGCCCGGTGTCGAGGTCCGTCTCCAGCCCCGCGTCCACCGCCTCCTTGGCCGCGCGCAGCGCCATCGCCGGGCCCTTGGCCAGCTTCGCCGCCCAGGCGTGGGCCTGCTCGTAGACCTCCTCGGCCGGGACGACCCGGTCGACCAGCCCGATGGCGGCCGCCTCGTCGGCCTTCACCTGACGGCCCGTGAAGATGAGGTCCTTGGCCCGGGAGGGGCCCACCAGCCGGGACAGGCGCTGGGTGCCGCCCGCGCCCGGGATCAGCCCGAGCAGGATCTCGGGCTGACCGAGCTTGGCGTTCTCGGCGGCGATCCGGAAGTCGGCGCACAGCGCCAGCTCGCAGCCGCCGCCGAGGGCGTAGCCGGTGATGGCGGCGACCACGGGCTTGGGGATGCGGGCGACGGCGGTGAAGGCGTCCTGCAGATCGCGGGAGCGGGCCACCATCGCGACGTGGTCCATGTCCCGCATCTCCTTGATGTCCGCGCCCGCCGCGAACACCTTCTCGCCGCCCCAGACGACCACGGCCCGTACGTCGTCGCGGCGGGTCACCTCGGCGGCGAGTTCCCGCAGCCGGTCCTGGGTGGCGACGTCGAGCGCGTTCATCGGGGGGCGGTCGAGACGGAAGGTGGCCACGCCGTCGGCGAGCTCAAGATTCACAGTCATACGCCGCAGATTAGTGGCCGTGGATGCGCGCCGCCCGGGTGCCTCTACGCCTTCCACTTCTCCCAGGACATGTTCCAGTCGCTGAGCCCGTTGCCCGGCTGGATCGTTTCGTCGTCCGAGTTCTTCACGATGACCACGTCCCCGATGAGCGACTGGCCGAAGAACCAGGCAGCCGGGGTGGACGGATCGCCTCCGCCGCGCTGGTCGAAGAGGCCGACGCAGCCGTGGCTGACGTTGGCCGTGCCGAACGTGGACTTGCCCGCCCAGTAGTTGCCGTGGAGGAAGGTGCCGGAGTCCGACAGCCGCATCGCGTGCGGCACGTCCTTGATGTCGTACTCGCCCTTGAAGCCGACCGTCGCGCCGTCCATCCGGGTCACGGCGAGCTTCTCGCTGATGACCATGATGCCGTTGTACGTCTCGTGGCCGGGAGCGCCCGAGGTGATCGGGAGCGTCTTGAGGGTCTTGCCGTCCCGCTTGATCTTCATGGTGTGGGCCTTGGAGTCCACGACGGATATCTGGCTGCGGCCGACGGTGAACTTCACGGTCTTGCTCTGGTCCCCGTACACCCCCGGGCGGCCCTCGACGCCGTCGAGGTCCAGCTTGAGCGTCACCTTGGTGCCGGGCTTCCAGTACTTCTCGGGGCGGAAATCCAGCCGGTCGTTGCCGAACCAGTGGCTCGCGATCGGCACCGACGGGGAGGCGCTGACCTTGATGCCCTTCTCGATCGCGCCCGGGTCGGTGATCCCCCGGTTGAAGCGGAGCGAGACCGGCATGCCGACGCCGACCTTGGAGCCGTCCTCCGGGGTGTAGACGCCGACGAAGGTCTCCTCGGGCTTGAGCGTGGTGAAGGTGGTGTGCTTGCGGGCCGCGCGGCCGTCCGCGTCCTTCGCGAGGGCGTCCACCGTGTACGTGGTGTCGGCGCGCAGGTGCCCGTCCGGCTTCCAGCTCGTGCCGCTCCCGGCGGTCTTCCCGGCGACCGCGCGGCCCTTGTCGTCCTCGACCTTGACGGACGTCAGCTTGCCCTTGGCGGAGGTGACCTTGAGCGCGCCGCTGGTGCCGACGCCCTTCGCCCCGTCCCCCGGTTCGACCGACACCACGGCCCGGGAGGGCCTCGGCTTGGCGGCCTCGGTGTCCTTGCCCTGCTTGCCGTCGTCGCCGGAACCGCCTCCGCCGCACGCGGCCACCAGCGTCAGCAACGCGCCGAGCAGCAGCGCGAAAAGTCCCCTGCGGGCCCGCGCCCGCGATATCCCCGGCATCCCCGGCATCCCCGAAATCGGCCGCACCCTCACAACTGCTCCCCTCTGCGGAGCCGCGGCCCCCGCGGCAGCCCCGTCACGCACAGACGCGCACCCGCGCGCATGCCGATAGGTAATCACATCGCACCGACAGCGGGATCATGTCCGAGGGTTACGGTTCTGTCCCAGGTGGGAGCGGTCCCCGTGACCGGGCGCGGGTGCGCTGGGCGCGCACCGCCGCCGCGCCGGGGCGCGGAAACGTGAGGGCCGCCGGGATTGCGGGCACAAAAGGGCTACCGGGCACAGCCGGACGCGGTCGGGACGCCGCGGGGCGGTGCCGCCCGGTCCGTCGGGCTCCGGACGGGAGGTGCGGAGCCCGGTCCCGTGCGAGCCGCCGGAGGCGCATGTGTCGAAAGCAGTCGAGCAGCACACCCTGGAGCCCTCCGACGGCTTACCCGCCCCGCCCGCCGCCGGACCGGCCCTCCGCCGCCCCGCCGCGCCCGCACCGCTGCCCGCCCCGCGCGGCGGCGCCCCCACGGCCGGACCCGCGACCGGACCCGCCGGACCCGCCGCGTGGCCGGGCGGTCCGCAGCCGCTCGGCGCGCGGGTGCACCGCGGGCCCGACGGGGTGCCCGGCACCAACTTCGCGCTGTGGGCGGGCGGTGCGGAGGCCGTCGAGCTGTGCCTGTTCGACGACGACGGCGGGGAGAGCCGCCACTCGCTGACCGAGCAGACCCATGAGATCTGGCACGGCTTCGTACCCGGGGTGCTGCCCGGCCGCCGGTACGGCTACCGCGTGCACGGCCGCTGGGACCCGTGGACCGGCGCCCGCTGGAACCCGGCCAAGCTGCTGCTGGACCCGTACGCGCGCGCCGTGGACGGCGACTTCGGGCGGCCCGGCGGTCCGCTGCCCGCCGAGGTCTACGGCCACGTACGGGACTGGCCGCAGCAGCACGTCGCCGACACCGTACGGGACGAGCGCGACTCGGCCCCGTACGTTCCCAAGGGCGTCGTCCTGGGCGACGAGGCCCCGGGCGGGCCGCCGGACGGGTGGACCGGGGACCGCCGCCCCAGGACCCCCCTGGCCGAGTCGGTGATCTACGAACTCCATGTGCGCGGCTTCACCATGCGCCACCCCGGCGTCCCGCCCGAGCTGCGCGGCACCTACGCCGGGCTCGCCCACCCCGCCGCGATCGAGCACCTCACCCGGCTCGGGGTGACGGCGGTGGAGCTGCTGCCGGTGCACCAGTTCGCGCACGAGGACCATCTGCTGCGGCGGAACCTGCGCAACTACTGGGGCTACAACTCCATCGGCTACTTCGCCCCGCACTCCGGATACGCGGCCACCGGCACCCGGGGCCAGCAGGTGGGCGAGTTCCGGCGGATGGTGCGCGCCCTGCACGCCGCCGGGATCGAGGTCATCCTCGACGTCGTCTACAACCACACCGCCGAGGCGGGCGAGCTGGGCCCGACCCTCTCGCTGCGCGGCATCGACAACCGCGGCTACTACCGCCTCCAGCAGGACCCGCGCCGCTACACCGACTTCACCGGCTGCGGCAACACCCTCCAGTCCGGTCAGCCGCAGGTGCTCCGGCTGATCACCGACTCGCTGCGCTACTGGGTCACCGAGATGGGCGTGGACGGCTTCCGCTTCGACCTGGCAGCCGCGCTGGCCCGCTCCGCGCACGGCGGCGGCACGGGCGTCGACATGCTCTCCCCGTTCCTCACCGTGATCGCCCAGGACCCGGTGCTGCGGCGCGTCAAGCTGATCGCCGAGCCCTGGGACGTGGGCTCCGGCGGCTACCAGGTGGGCGCGTTCCCCCCGCTGTGGGCCGAGTGGAACGACCGCTACCGCGACGCCGTACGGGACTTCTGGCGCGGCGCCCTGCCCGATGTGCGCGACCTCGGCTACCGGCTCTCCGGCTCCAGCGACCTGTACGGACACGGCGGACGCGGACCGTCCGCCTCTGTCAACTTCATCACCGCCCACGACGGTTTCACCCTCCGCGACCTGGTGAGTTACGACCTCAAGCACAACGAGGACAACGGCGAGGGCAACCGGGACGGCACCCATGACAACCGCTCCTGGAACAGCGGCGCCGAGGGCGAGACCGACGACCCGGACATCCGCGCCCTGCGCCGCCGCAGACTGCGCGGCCTGCTCGCCATCCTGCTGCTGTCCACCGGCGTCCCGATGCTCGTCGCGGGCGACGAGATGGGCCGCACCCAGGGCGGCAACAACAACGCGTACTGCCAGGACAACGCCACCGGCTGGGTCGACTGGTCGCTGCTGGACGACCCGGGCTGGCAGGCGCTCACCGATCTCACCGCCCGCCTGATCCGGCTGCGCCGCGCCCATCCGGTGCTGCGGCAGCCCGCCTTCTTCTCCGGCCGCGCCCGGCCCCCGGACGGGGTGCGCGACCTCGCCTGGTTCACGCCGCGCGGCGAGGAGATGACCGAATCCGACTGGTACGCGCCCCCGACCGCCCTCGGCGTCCACCTCTGCGGCCGTGACCTGCCGCAGCGCGATCCGCGGGGCGTGCCGGTCACCGACGACAGCTTTCTGACGCTGCTCCACGCGGGCGCCGGACCGCTGCCCTTCACGCTGCCCGGGCCGCCGTGGGCGGCGGGCTACGAACTCCTGCTGGACACCTCGCGCGAGGACCAGGACGCCCCACCCGGCGCACGGTACCCGGCGGGTGCGTCGATCGAGCTACCGGAGCGCTCGGTTCTGCTGCTGCGCGCTCTCCCGGCCGCGGACCTACGCCAAAAAACCGAGTGAGCTCTGTCAGTGGCGGACCGTAGTCTCGCCACTGATGGCTGTGACGACGACACCCCGGGCCCAGGAGGGCGGAGCCGCCCCGCGGCACCGCTCCACCACGCGCTCCCTGCTGCGGCTGTGGCCTTACCTGCGTCCGGTGCGGGCCCGGTTCTTCACGGCGGCGGGGGTGGCGGTAGTCGCCTCCTGCCTGGGCCTGGTCATCCCGCTCGTCCTCAAGTGGATGGTGGACGGGCCGGTCGCCGACCGCGACCCGGGCGGGGTGTGGCTGGGCGGTGCGCTGCTGTTCGCCCTCGGGCTGGCCGAGGCCGCGCTGTTCGGGCTGCGGCGCTGGCTGGTGGCGCGGCCGCTGGCGTCCGTCGAGGCCTCCATGCGCGCCTCTCTCTACCGCCATCTCCAGCGGCTGCCGGTCTCCTTCCACGACCGCTGGGCCTCGGGCCAGCTGCTGTCGCGGGCCACGACCGATCTGATGCTGCTGCGGCTGTTCCTGGCCTTCCCGCTGACCTTCCTGGTGGTCAACGGGGTCACCATCGTGGTCGGCTTCGCGATCCTGCTGGCGCAGCAGTGGGCGCTGGGGCTGGTGCTCCTGGCCCCGGCCATCCCGCTGATGATCTTCTGTTCGCTGTTCGAGAAGCGGTACGCGGCCGTGGCCCGCACCGCCCAGGACCAGACCGGGGATCTGACGACGGTCGTCGAGGAGGGCGTGCTCGGCATCCGCATCGTCAAGGGCTTCGGCCGCCACCGCAGCCAGGCCCGCGCCTTCCGGGCCCTCACGGAGCGGGTGCGCGCCACCGAGCTGCGCAAGGCGGGGATGCTGGCCACCATCTGGGCGCTGATCATGACCCTGCCGGAGCTGGCGATCGGCACGGCCCTGGTCCTCGGCACCATCCAGGTCGCCGACGGCGACCTCTCGGCGGGCACGCTCGTCGCCTTCCTGTCCACGGCCCTGGCCCTGCGCTGGCCGGTGGAGTCCCTGGGCTTCCTGCTGGCGCTGAGCCAGGACTCGGCGACGGCCACCGACCGCTTCTTCGAGGTCATGGACGCCACCCCGGCGGACGCGGCGGACGGCCCGGTGGAGAGGGCTTCCGTGCTGCCCCGGCAGCGGGACGAGGGCGGGCTGCGGTTCGAGGGGGTGGAGTTCCGGTACGGCGACGCCCCCGCGGCCGCCCCGCCCGTGCTGCGCGGGATCGACCTGCACATCCGCTCCGGCGAGACCATGGCGCTCGTCGGGGCGACGGGCTCCGGGAAGACCACGCTGACCGCCCTCGTACCGAGGCTGCACGAGGTGACGCGCGGGCGGATCACCCTCGACGGGCGGGACATCGCCGCGCTCCCCCGCGACGAGCTGCGCGCCCTGGTCGCCGTCGCCTTCGAGGAGCCCACCCTGTTCTCGGCGACGGCCGGTGAGAACGTGCTGATGGGCTCGGACGGTACGGGCGACGCGGGCGCCGATCGGGCAGCGCTGGTCCGGGCCCTGGAGGTGGCGCAGGCGGAGTTCGTGCACGCCCTGCCGAAGGGCACCGACACCGAGGTGGGCGAGCAGGGGCTGAGCCTGTCCGGCGGGCAGCGGCAGCGGCTCGCGCTGGCCCGCGCCGTCGTCGGCGCACCGCGCTTCCTGGTGCTGGACGACCCGCTGTCCGCGCTGGACGTGCACACCGAGGCGCGGGTGGAGGCGGCGTTGCGGCAGGTCCTCGCGACGACGACCGCGCTGGTCGTCGCGCACCGGCCGTCGACCGTGCTGCTCGCCGACCGGGTGGCGCTGATGGAGGACGGCCGTATCACCGCCGTCGGCACCCACCACCACATGCTGCGGGACAGCGCGGCCTACCGGGCGCTGATGTCGGGACAGGACGACGCGGAGGGGGAGGACGGCCCATGACGACGGCCGAGGACGCGCGGGACACCACGAAGGAGAAGCGCACGGCCAAGGGGAAGCGCACAGCCGAGGCGGACCGGACGGCCGAGGAGAAGCGCACGGCCGAAGAGGACCGCACGGCTGAGGAGGAGAGCCCGGTCGGGGGCGACCCCTTCGACCACGATGTGCTGCCCGCCCCCAAGGGCGCGTCCCTCTCCCTGCTGCGCTCGCTGCTCGCCCCGCGCCGCGCCCGCGTCCGGCTCGCGGCCGTCCTCCTGCTGCTGCAGCAGGCCGCGGTGCAGGCGGGCCCGCTGCTCGTCGCGTTCGCCATCGACCGCGCGGTGCCCGCCTTCCGGGACGGCGACCACGGCCCGCTCACCGCCGTCGGGGCCGCCTATCTGGGCTGCGCGCTGGCCTCCGGCGCCCTCCAGTTCGCGTTCATCCGCGCCTCCGCCCGCATCAGCCAGGACGTGCTGCTGGACCTGCGGGGCCGGATCTACCGCCATGCCCAGGTCCTCAGCGTGGACTTCCACGAGCGGTACACCTCGGGGCGGCTCATCTCCCGCGCCACGACGGACGTCGAATCGCTGCGAGAACTGCTCAACGAGGGGCTGGAGGAGCTGCTCGGCATCGCGCTGTCCGTCGTCTACATCGCCGCGACCCTGCTGTACCTGGACTGGGGGCTCGGCGCCGCGGCCGTGCTCTCCTTCTGGCCGCTGTATCTGCTCATCCGCTCCTTCCGGCGCAGGTCGATGCGCGTCTACCGCAAGCGGTCGACGGCCACCGCCGCCGTCATCGTCGCCTTCACCGAGACCATGAACGGCATCCGCCCGGTGCAGGCCTTCCGCCGCGAGCGCGCCAACGACACCCACTTCGGCGAACTGAACGACCGCCATCAGCGGATCAACGGGACCGCGATCCTGGAGATGGCCCGCTATGTCATCGGCTCCCGGCTGACCGCCAACACCGCGGTCGCCGCCATCGTGCTGTGGGGCGCCTACCGGGTCGCCTCGGGCGATCTGGAGCTGGGGGTGCTGGCCGCGGCCGCGCTGTATCTGCGCAGGCTGTACGACCCGATCGACCGCCTGGGCATGTTCCTCAACTCCTACCAGTCCGCCGCCGCCTCCCTGGAGAAGATCGCGGGCCTGCTGGCCCAGCGGCCCACCGTCCCCGAACCGGCCGACCCGCGCCCGCTGCCGCCGCGCCCCACGGAGGCGCCCGGCCGCGCCGTCGTCTTCGACGGGGTGCGCTTCGCCTACCGCACCGGCGGCGAGGTGCTGCCCCGCTTCGACCTCACCCTGCCCGCCGGGCAGACCGTCGCGGTGGTGGGCGCGACCGGCGCGGGCAAGTCCACCCTCGCCAAGCTGCTCGCCCGCTTCTACGACCCCACCGACGGCCGGGTGCTGCTCGACGGCGTCGACCTGCGCGACCTCGCCACCCCCGAACTGCGGCGCGGCGTGGTCATGGTGACCCAGGAGGCGTTCCTGTTCTCCGGCACGGTCGCCGACAACATCGCCATCGGCCGCCCCGACGCCACCCGCGCCGACATCGAACAGGCGGCGAAGGCCATCGGCGCGCACGACTTCATCACCGCCCTGCCCGACGGGTACGACACCGACGTCCGCAAGCGCGGCGGCCGCATCTCCGCGGGCCAGCGCCAACTGGTCGCCTTCGCCCGCGCCCTCCTCGCCGACCCCGCCGTCCTCATCCTCGACGAGGCCACGTCCTCCCTCGACATCCCGGGCGAACGCGCCGTCCAGCGCGCCATGGACACGGTCCTGCGCGGCCGCACCGCCGTCGTCATCGCCCACCGTCTCTCCACGGTGGAAATCGCCGACCGCGTCCTGGTGATGGCCGACGGCCACCTCGTCGAGGACGGCACCCCTGCCGAACTCATCGCGGGCGAGGGCCGCTTCGCGGCCCTGCGCCAGGCCTGGCGGGACAGCCTCGTGTGAGGGCGGCTACGCCGCGTACGACGCCATCAGACCGGCCGCGAGCACCGGGTCCACCACCGGCACCCGCAGGCGCTCCTCCAGCAGCGGGCGGATGCCGATGGTGTTGAGGCCGGTGCAGGCCAGCAGCAGGGTGTCCGCGCCGGAGCCGAGCAGTTCGGACGCGGCGTCGACCACCGCCTCGCGGCCGCCGGGGGCGCTGAGGTCGGTGGTGCGGTGGACGCCGTGCGGGCGGGCCGAACCGGCGAAGTGGTCGCCGAGGACGGCGCGTACGGCGGGCGGGGCCTGGTCGCGGATGCCGATCACGCCGACCCGGCGGCCGAGGCCGAGGCTGACCGCGGCGGCCGCCGAACCGGCGCCGATGACCGGTATGTCAACGGCCTCGCGGGTCAGGTCGAGTGCCGGGTCGGCGGCGCAGCTGATGATGAGGGCCTCGGCGCCCTCGTCGGCCAGTTCCCGGGCCAGGGAGACGATCTTCGGTTCGGCGCGGCGTTCCGACTCGTCATCGTGGATGCCGTGCGGCTGGCCGGGGATGCAGCGGGAGACGGTGGCGAGGGCGTACCGCTCCTCGATGACCCTGCCGTGGGCGCCGAGCGCCGTGGGGTCGTCACAGGTGAGGACGCGGATGATGCCATGCATGGGCGGTGGGTCTCCTCTCGGACGGGGCGGGTGAGTACGGGCCGGTGGAGCGAGCGGTGGAGATGCGGCCCGGCGCCGATACGGCCGGGCACGTGCGGGTCGGCGCGGGTATAGGGCGGGCGCGCCTACCGGGGTGAGGCAGGCGAGGTAGGCGCGGACTGAGCGGGCGCGGGCGAGGTGAGAGCAGGCGGGGCAGGTGCGGACGGGGTCGGCGCAGACGGCGCAGGTGCGGACGGGGCAGGTGCGGACGGCCTGGTGCGGACGGCCTGGTGCGGACGGCGCAGGTCGGAAGACGACGACCGGTGCGGGTGCTCGCGGGCGGGGGCATCGCTCGGGTCAGGGTGAGGCGGCGACGACCTCGGCTGCCATCCGGATCGCGATCGCGCGGGCCAGCAGCACCGGCCGCTCCGCGGCGCGCAGGGCGGCGGCGCGCATCCGCTCGGTGTAGCCGATGCAGTCCAGGACGATCCAGGTACTGCCGCCTGCCGCGAGGGTGCGCGCGGCCGCGGCGACCGCTTCCGGGGCGCTCCCGTCGGACGCGTACGGGTCGGCGGCCACGGCCCGGGCGCCGCCGGGCAGCAGCCGCGACCAGCGCGCGGCCACGTCCTCGGCCTGGTCCGGGTGCGGGCAGACGATGCCCACCGGGTCGTCGCCGACGGCGGCCGCGACGGCCCGCTGCACCAGCGGTTCGGCGAACAGCAGCGGCCGGGTGGCCCGTACGGCGGGGAAGCGTCCGGTGCACAGCAGCAGGGTCGCGGCGGCGCCGTCGCGCTCCGCGCGAGCGACCGCGCTCTCGATGCGCGGGACGAGCGCGCCGTGGCCGAGCAGCACCGAACGGCCGTCGCGCAGCCGGGAGATCAGCGGTGGTTCGCCGTCCTCGGGGGCCAGCAGGCGGCGGGTGGCGGCTTCGGCGTCGCCGTCGAAGCGGTCGGCGTCGAGCGCGCCGTGCTCGACCATGCGCACGCCGGGCAGCAGGGGTTCGGCGTCGGGGCGCAGGTCGGCGCGCGGGGCCTGGCCGATGGTGACCAGGCCGAGGGCAGGGGTATTCACAGGGGGTCCTCACAGGGCCTTGGTGAGCTGGCCGACGTCGTTGAGCGAGCTGCCCGCGACCAGTCCGGCGCCGACGAGGGACAGCTCGTTCTCGGCCTGTTCGTCGGACTCCTCGCGCGCCGCGCGGTCGGTGATCCCGCGCCGCCGCCACATCGTGTAGAGCTGCCGTACGGCCAGGGCGCCGAGCACCATCCAGCCCGCCTGGGGCGTGGCGACCATCAGGCCGGTGGCCAGCAGGACGCCCATCTGCCGGGAGGGCCCGCCGAGGAACTGGACGAGCGCGCCGGGAACGGCCCACAGCAGCATGGTGGTCACGGTGCCCGGCTCCAGGCCGGTCTTGATCGTGGTGACGTAGACCTCGGCGACCGGCGGCACCTTGCCGTCGGCGAAGAACGTCTTCCAGGCGACGGCGACCACGACCAGCGCGACACCGAAGCCGACGAGCTGGGCGAGGTACTGCTGACGGCGGCCGTCCATCTCGAACGGGTGCCAGGGAGTCGCGTCGCGGCGCAGCAGCCAGCCCGCCTTGAAGTCGTAGCCGAGGTCGGCGAAGGCCGGGCCGGTGGACGCCGTGTAGCCGACGAGCAGGGCGAGCGGCACGGTCGGGATGTGCGCCACGAGCCCGATGATCAGGAAGATCAGGGTGACGGCGAAGGCCGGGAACCAGCCGGAGTGCATGGCCGCCAGGCCCACGATGAGCTGGTGGACGATGGCGGCGACCCCGGCGAGCGCCACCCACCCGATCAGCCCGGGGACGGAGAGGTCTCCGGCCACTCCACCGGCGAACGCGACCACGACCGCCCCGCAGACGAAGAGCCCCATGCCCTCCAGCAGTCCGCGGCGCAGCCGGGGCGCCTGGACGGTACGTTCCTCCCCCGGTTCTTGAACAGGCGCCTGACCTCCGCGCTTCCGCATCAGCAGCAGCGCCTGCACCAGGGCCACCAGACCGGCGCCGATCATCATCCCGTGCGGTACGTGATCGGCGAGCAGGTCGGTGTGGAGCACGTCGGGCGCGTACTGGGCGACGGTCAGCCCGATGCCGAACATCAGCAGCGCCCATATGTTGCCGAGGAAGCCGACACCGGCGGCGCTGGTGGGGAGCTTGAACAGCGCCCCGACCAGGCCCACGAGCGCGCCCGCGCCGAGGATCGCGGCCTTGCGGCCGCCCGCGTCCCCCGCCTTGATGGTCTCGGCCGCGGCGATGCCCGCGGGCCAGGACCCGGTGGCGGGCAGCAGCGTGGAGTCGAAGACCCGGAACAGCACCCAGCTGTCGACCGCCAGCCCGAGCACGGCGCCGCCCAGCATGGGCCACACCAGATCGGTGCGGCCGAGCGCGAAGGGCACCGCGATCGGGGTGAGCAGGGAGTTGGCCGCGGCGAAGGTGGAGCCGGAGATGGCCGACTGCACCAGGTTCTGCCGGTGCCGGGAACGCATCCGCCGCAGCACGCCCACCGGGACGCGGCCGATGAGCATCGCCACCAGGGCCCCGATCACCGCCGTGTTGGGGGACACGCCGAGCGACGTGATCAGCACGATGCCGATCAGGGCGCCCAGCACCGACAGCACGATGGTGAGGACGAGGGTGACCGGTTCGAAGGCGCTGGGGTGGCGCTCCGGCGGGGCGGCCGTGGCCGCTGGGGCGGCGGCCGGGGACTTCGGGTTCACGTGGGGCTCCTGCGGGGACGGGGAGGGCAGGCCCCAGGCGGGCTCACCCCGTGGGGGTGAGGGCCTGGAGGTGGGTCATGGGTCCGTACATCCCGACCAGCCGCGTGAACTCCTCGGGGTCGTGGAAGCGGACGGCGCCGCGGCCGAACTCCTTGGCGGTCTCGACCGCGAACCGGGCGGCGGCCGCGATGTCGGCCTCGTGGCTGGCACCGGTCGCGCATCCGGCGACGGCGGTCGCGGCGGTGACGGCGAGGCCGACGACGGGCGCGGAGGTGGCGACGGCGGGCTGGAGGATGGAGTTGATGTGGTGCACCCCGTTGCCGTACGGGGTGATGTCCTGGGTGGTGATCGGCAGGATGCGCGCGGGCTCGCCCGTGACGGTCTCCAGGAGGCCCACCAGATCCTCGCTGACGCGCAGAATCCAGCCCTCGCGGACCGTCGGGGACAGGGCGACGCCCCGGTGGTTGAGCAGCCGGTTGCCCTTGGTGGTGTCGATGGAGACGACCGCGTCCATCGCGGCCGAGACCTCCTCGCGGTTGCACACGAGCGTGTCGACCGGGGAGTCCATGAACGGCACCGGGTCGTGCGGACGGGTGGGGGCCCAGCCGCACACATGGGTGGAGACCATGACGTCGCCGTCGAGGACGTCGCCCCGGGCGTGCATGTCCAGCAGCTTGGCCGCGGCGGACAGGGCGGCCACCGCGCCGTCCGCGTCGGAGACCAGCCCGACGCGCTCGGGGCGGGCGCCCACGCCGCCGAGCCGGCCGAGTACGCCCAGGGTGGGGGCGTCGCCGCCGGCGGTCTTGCCGCGGCGGCCGGGGACGGTCACGGAGACGAAGTCGGTGCTGCCCCGGTCGCCCTCGACGGTGCGTACCTCGATCTCCGGCACCGTCCGCGCGTCGGCACCGGCCGCCGCCTGGACCGCGCGCAGATGCTCGGCGAGCAGTGCGCCGCCGGTCTGCGGGCGGTCGAGGAGTTCGATGATCTCAAGGACGTGTTTGAGCACGGGGACCTCTCGGGGGGAGCGGTGGGGGCGGCCAGCGTCCGCCCGGTGTGACCCAGGGCGCAATGTTTTCTCTATATCCGGGATTGTTTACGCTTTCGTCATGTCCGACGAGACACCGGTAACCGGCGCACCGCCGCTCCAGACGGCGGACCGCGTGCTGAGCGTCCTGCTCGCCTTCGACCGGGAGCGCCCCGAGTGGGGCGTGACGGAGGTCGCCGCCGAGTTCGGCCTCGACAAGTCGGTGGCGCAGCGGCTGCTCGCCGCGCTCGCCCACCGGGGCTTCCTGGTCTCCGACCGGCGCACCCGCCGCTACCGGCTGGGCCCGGCCGTCTGGCATCTGTCCCGGGTGTGGGAGCGCGGCGGCGGCATGGCCAGCCTGGTCCGGCCCGCGCTGGCGGTCCTCGCCCGGGAGGCGGGGGTGAACGCGCTGTTCGCGGTCCCGGACGGGGTGCACATGCGCTGTGTGGCCGCGGTGGACGGGGCGACCGGGCCGCTGCGCTACTACGTGCTGGCGGGCGAGCTGTACCCGGCGCACGCGGGGGCCACCTCCCGCGCGTACTTCGGCATGCTCAACGCCGACGACCGGGCCGCGCTGATCTACGGCCGCCCGATGGCCCGGTTCAGCGCGCACACCCTGACCGACCCGGCGGCGCTGGAGGAACGGTTCGCCCAGGTGCGGCGCGAGGGTTTCACGTACTCCGAGGGCGAGTACGATCCGGAGACCGCGGCGCTGGCCGCGCCGGTCCTGGTGGGCAGACGCCCGGTCGGCACCCTGACCCTGGCCGCCACCCAGGAGGTGCTGCGGCCGCGCCGGGACGACCTGGTGGCCCCGCTGCTCCAGGGCGCGGCGGACCTGGGCAGACTGCTGACCCCGGCCCGGCCGCGGCAGGTCCCGCGCCGCGACCGGCGCTGACCGCGCCCCTGACGCCCCCTTACGTCCGTACCGGAAAGGCCCCTCATGCAGTTGCTGCTGCTCTCGAACTCCACCGCGCCCGGCCGCGGTTACCTGGAACACGCCCTGGAGGAGATCGCCTCCGCGCTGGGCGGCGCCC
Source organism: Streptomyces sp. NPDC005962 (assembly GCF_040629205.1). Lineage (NCBI taxonomy): Bacteria > Bacillati > Actinomycetota > Actinomycetes > Kitasatosporales > Streptomycetaceae > Streptomyces > Streptomyces sp. NPDC005962. The sequence continues at coordinate 265,699 of NZ_JBEXVE010000009.1, forward strand.
GCGAGCTGGTCTTCGTCCCGTACGCGCTGGCCGACCACGACGGCTACACCGCCCAGGTGGCGCGCGCCCTGGAACCGCTGGGCGTGACGGTGACCGGCGCGCACACCGCGGCCGAGCCCGCCGCGGCGATACGGGACGCGGCGGCGGTGTTCGTCGGCGGCGGCAACAGCTTCCGGCTGCTCAAGGCGCTGCACGGGCACGGTCTGGTGCGGGCGATCCGCGAGCGGATCGAGCGGGGCGCGGTCTACATGGGATCGAGCGCGGGCACCAACATGGCCTGCCCGACCCTGCGCACCACCAACGACATGCCCATCGTCCAGCCGCCGAGCTTCGACGCGCTGGGCCTGCTGCCGTTCCAGATCAACCCGCACTTCCTGGACGCCCGCCCGGACAGCGCCCACATGGGCGAGACCCGCGCCCAGCGCCTGGAGCAGTTCCTGGAGGAGAACGACGTGCCGGTGCTCGGCCTGCGCGAGGGCACCTGGCTGCGCCGCGACGGCGACCGGCTCACCCTGGGCGGCATCGAGGCCGGGGCCGTGCTCTTCCGCCGCGGCGAGGCGGTGTCCGAACTGCGGCCGGGCCACGACCTGAGCGCGCTGCTCGGCGCGACGGCGCGGTTCGACACCGCGGAGGCCTGAGCGGCCGGGGTCACTCCCCGACGGCGCCGTCCGCCAACTCCCGTACGACGTCGAGCTGTCCGGCGTGGCGGGCGTACTCCTGGAGCAGGTGGAAGAGAATCCAGCCCAGGACGGGCGCGTCGGCTTCGGTGGCGAACCGGCCGCCGGTGCGGGCCCGCCGGTCCAGCGGTACGCCCGCGACGGCCGCCCGCGACTCCTCGCACTGCGCCTCGAACCGGCCCCGGACCTCGGCAGCGGTCAGCTCGTCCGGCACCTGCCAGCGGTCGCCGGGCCCGCGGTCGCCCCACGGGGCGTCCACCGGCTCCCCGAGGAACCCCCAGCGCAGCCAGCGCCGTTCGACGAAGGTCAGCACCGGACGTGGCTCGGACTGGACTCCGGTATCCGGTATGCGAATACAGCACACGTGTCAACGGACGCTTTCCGGCCACATTCTTGTCGCGCTCCTGACAGGTTGAGTCCAATGATGGCACTCTTCCCTCGACCGAGGTGCGGTAACTCCAGCTCATCCCCACCTCGGGCCACCCCCCATCTCCCCCCACGCCGTACCACCCTGCTCCGCCATGTCCAGCCCGGACGGCCGTGCCACGCGCGGCCAGCGCAGAAGGAGTCAGCGTGAGACCCTTCCCCCAACGGCATTCCAGACCTCACAGATCCCACCGGCGCGCCACCGCGACCGGCGCCCTGGTGGCCGCCGCCGCGATGATCGTCGTCGGTGTGCAGACCGGCCCCGCCACCGCGCGGGCGGGCGATTCGGCCGCGGAGAAGGCCGGTGGCACGATGGCCGCCAAGGCCCGGCCCGGCGCGCTGCCCGCGCAGTTGTCCCCCGCGGCCCGCACCGCGCTGATCCGCGCCGCGGACACCGCTTCCGCCAAGGCCGCCACCGCGAAGACCCTGGGCCTGGGTTCCCAGGAGAAACTGGTCGTCAGGGACGTCATCAAGGACGCCGACGGCACCACCCACACCCGCTACGAGCGCACCTACGACGGGCTCCCCGTCCTCGGCGGCGACCTGGTCGTGGACCGCGCCAAGGGCGGCGCGGTGGAGACGGTCGCGAAGGCCACCAAGGCCCGGCTGACGGTCGCGTCGACCACCGCCGCCGTCAAGCCCGGCGCCGCCGAGAAGGCCGCCGTGAAGGCGGCGGACGCGCAGGGTTCGCGGCAGACCGGGGCCGACCGGGCGCCGCGCAAGGTGGTCTGGGCGGCGTCGGGCACGCCGACGCTCGCGTACGAGACCGTCGTCGGCGGCCTCCAGGAGGACGGCACACCCAACGAGCTGCACGTCATCAGCGACGCGGCCACCGGCAAGAAGCTCTTCCAGTACCAGGGCGTCAAGAACGGCACCGGCAACAGCCAGTACAGCGGGCAGGTCGCCCTCGGCACCTCGGGCAGCTCGGGCTCGTACAACCTGACCGACGCCGACCGCGGCGGCCACAAGACGTACAACCTCAACCGCGGCACCTCGGGCACCGGCACCCTGTTCACCGACGCCGACGACGTCTGGGGCAGCGGCACCACCGCCGACACCGCCACCGCCGGGGTCGACGCGCACTACGGCGCCGCCGAGACCTGGGACTACTACAAGAACGTGCACGGCCGCAGCGGCATCCGGGGCGACGGCGTGGGCGCGTACTCCCGGGTCCACTACAGCAGCGGCTACGTCAACGCCTTCTGGCAGGACTCCTGCTTCTGCATGACCTACGGCGACGGCTCGGGCAACGCCAAGCCGCTGACCTCGATCGACGTGGCGGCGCACGAAATGAGCCACGGCGTCACCGCGGCCACCGCCAAGCTGGTCTACAGCGGTGAGTCCGGCGGCCTCAACGAGGGCACGTCCGACATCTTCGCCGCCGCGGTCGAGTTCTACGCCGACAACGCGTCCGACCAGGGCGACTACCTCGTCGGCGAGAAGATCGACATCAACGGCAACGGCACTCCGCTGCGCTACATGGACAAGCCCAGCAAGGACGGCGCGTCCAAGGACAGCTGGTACTCGGGCGTCGGCAACGTGGACGTGCACTACTCGTCCGGTGTCGCCAACCACCTCTTCTACCTGCTCTCCGAGGGCAGCGGCGCCAAGGTGATCAACGGCGTCAGCTACAACAGCCCGACCTCCGACGGACTGCCGGTCACCGGCATCGGCCGGGACGCCGCCGAGCAGGTGTGGTTCAAGGCGCTCAGCCAGCGCATGACGTCCAACACCAACTACGCCGCCGCGCGCGAGGCGACGCTGTGGGCGGCGGGCGAGCTGTACGGCCAGGGCAGCGCCCAGTACAACGCGGTGGCGAACGCCTGGGCCGGGGTGAACGTCGGGGCCCGGATCGTCGACGGCGTCAGCGTCACCCCGCCCGGTGACCAGACCAGCATCGTCGGCCAGGCCACCAGCGTGCAGATCAAGGCCACCAGCTCCAACCCGGGCGCGCTGAGCTACGCGGCCACCGGGCTGCCGGCGGGCCTCTCGCTCGACTCCGCCACCGGCCTGATCTCCGGCACCCCGACCACCGAGGGCGCCGGCGCGGTGACCGTGACGGTGACCGACTCGGCGGGCGAGACCGGCACCGCGTCGTTCACCTGGACCGTCAACACCACCGGCGGCAACGTCTTCGAGAACAACACGCCGCTCGCCATCCCGGACGGGGGCAACGCGGTCAACTCGCCGATCACCGTGAGCCGGGCCGGGAACGCCCCGTCCGCCCTCCAGGTGACCGTGGACATCACCCACAGCTACCGCGGCGACCTGGTGATCGACCTGATCGCCCCGGACGGCACGGCCTACCGGCTGAAGGACTCCAGCATCTTCGACTCGGTGGACGACGTGAAGACCACCTACACCGTGGACGCCTCGTCCGAGACCTCGGTCGGCACCTGGAACCTCAAGGTCCAGGACGTCTACTCCTCGGACTCCGGAACCATCAACGGCTGGAAGCTGACTTTCTGACATAACGTCAGCAGCCCTTACGACAACACCTACAGCAACGCCACAGAGAACCAGGCGCCGCCAGGAGTGACCCGACTCCTCCTGGCGGCGTCTCCATGTGTTTGCCCGCGTTTCCATGAACAAATTCTGCTGGACCCGCCAGGAAACCCGTGACATGTCCGTGGCCGATATGACAGTCTGCCCACGCATTACGCACCAGTACCTCTTGTTCAGTGCCGTGCCGCGTTTCCCGCTGCCCGGCACTGACCCCCACAGCAACGAGGGAGTTAGCGTGAGCAAGACCTTCGGCATGCCCATATCCGGTGGCGGAAAGCGCCGTTCGGCGATCGCCGCCGGCGCCGCGGTCGCCACCGCGGCACTGCTGGCCACCGGACTGACCACCGGATCGGCCGGTGCCGCACCGGCCGACGCGGACGCCAGGGCGGGCGCCCTGCCCGCCAAGCTCACCGCGTCCGCCCGCGCCGAGCTGCTGCGCGACGCGAACGCCACCAAGGCCGACACGGCGAAGGCCGTCGGCCTCGGCGCCAAGGAGAAGCTGGTCGTCAAGGACGTCATCAAGGACGCCGACGGCACGACCCACACCCGCTACGAGCGCACCTACGACGGACTGCCCGTCCTCGGCGGCGACCTGATCGTCCACCAGGCCAGAAACGGCAAGGTCAGCAGCGTCAGCAAGGCCACGGACGCCACCGTCAAGGTCGCCACCACCACCGCCGAGACCGCCCCCAGCGGCGCCGCGCGGACCGCGGTGAAGGCCGCGCAGGCGGACGACAGCACGGACGCGAAGGCGCAGACCCCGCACAAGGTGATCTGGGCCGCCAGCGGCAAGCCCGTCCTGGCGTACGAGACGGTCGTCAGCGGCGTCCAGAAGGACGGCACACCGAACGAGCTGCACGTCATCACCGACGCGGCCACCGGAAAGAAGCTCTACGAGCGCCAGGGCGTCGAAACCGGCAGCGGCCAGAGCGAGTACAGCGGCAAGGTGGAGCTGGGCACCTCCAAGAAGGGCAGCGGCTTCACCCTGGAGGACGCCGACCGCGGCGGCCACAAGACCCTCAACCTGGAGAACAAGGAGGACGGCGAGGGCAAGGAGTTCACGGACGAGGACGACGCCTGGGGCAACGGCAAGGGCGACGACCCGCAGACCGCCGCCGTGGACGCCCACTACGGCGCCGCCACGACCTGGGACTACTACAAGAACGTGCACGGCCGCGACGGCATCGGCGGCGACGGCAAGGCCGCCACGTCCCGCGTCCACTACGGCGACAGCTACGTCAACGCCTTCTGGGAAGACTCCTGCTTCTGCATGACGTACGGCGACGGCGAGGGCAACAAGGCCCCGCTGACCGCCATCGACGTCGCAGCGCACGAGATGACCCACGGCGTCACCTCCAAGACCGCGGGCCTGGAGTACAGCGGCGAGTCCGGCGGCCTCAACGAGGCCACCTCCGACATCTTCGGCACCTCGGTCGAGTTCAGCGCCAAGAACACCGAGGACCCGGGCGACTACCTCATCGGCGAGAAGATCGACATCAACGGCGACGGCACCCCGCTGCGCTACATGGACAAGCCCAGCAAGGACGGCCAGTCCGCGGACGAGTGGTCGGACAAGGTCGGCGACCTCGACGTCCACTACTCCTCCGGTGTCGCCAACCACTTCTTCTACCTGCTGTCCGAGGGCAGCGGCGCGAAGGAGATCGACGGCGTCAAGTACGACAGCCCGACCTCGGACGGCAAGAAGGTCGAGGGCATCGGGCGGGACAAGGCCGAGAAGATCTGGTTCAAGGCCCTGACCACGTACATGACCTCCACGACGGACTACAAGGCGGCGCGTGAGGCAACCCAGAAGGCCGCGAACGACCTCTATGGGGATGGCAGCGCCGAGTCCAAGGGCGTGGACGCCGCCTGGGCGGGTGTCAACGTCAAGTAGGACCAACGGCGTTACCGATGCGTAACGCACAACATGCGGCCGGTGCCCGGGGTTTGTCCCCGGGCACCGGTATGTTTTCTTCACAGCAAAGACACATCTTTGCCGGGTTGCACCGACGTGTCGGTCAACCTCCCATGACAACAGGAGATACGCGTGGATTCACGCTCGACGTCTGCCATATCCGGCATATCCCGTCATAGACGTTCGCGTACCGCCCTCGCCGCCGGAGCGGCCACCCTGGCCGCCTCCCTGCTCGCCGCCGGCGCCACCGCGGGCCCCGCGGGCGCGGCGACTCCGCAGTCCGGCACCACCGCCGCGTCCCTCGGGCTCGGCGGCAAGGAGAAGCTGGTCGTCCGTGATGTCGTCACGGACGCCGACGGCTCCGTCCACACCCGCTACGAGCGCACCTACGACGGACTGCCCGTCCTCGGCGGCGACCTGATCGTCCACCAGACGCCGAGCGGCGCCAAGGACGGCGTGACCAAGGCGACGAACGCCGACATCACGGTGGCCGACACCCGCGCCTCCTTCGCCGCCTCCGGCGCGCAGCGGACCGCCCTCGCCGCCGCGAAGGCCGCCGATGTCACCGGCGCCACCACCGAGCGCGCCCCGCGCAAGGTCATCTGGGCCGCCACCGGCAAGCCGGTCCTGGCGTACGAGACCGTCATCGGCGGCCTCCAGAAGGACGGCACGCCGAACCGGCTGCACGTCATCACGGACGCCGACAGCGGCAAGAAGCTGTACGAGTACCAGGCCATCGAGAACGGCACCGGCACCGGCCAGCACAACGGCAAGGTCACCGTCGGCTCGGTCAAGAGCGGCAGCCAGTGGCTGATGAAGGACACCGCGCGCGGCGGCCACCGGACGTACAACTCCAAGCACTCGTGGGACGACACGAAGAAGGGGTCGGCGTTCTACGACCCCAACAACGTGTGGGGCAACGGCAAGCCCACCATCGCCCAGACCGCCGCCGTGGACGCCCAGTACGGCGCCGCCAAGACCTGGGACTACTACAAGAAGGTCCTCGGCCGTAACGGCATCAAGGGCAACGGCAAGGCCGCGTACTCCCGCGTCCACTTCGGCGACGCCTACCAGAACGCGTTCTGGGACGACGCCTGCTTCTGCATGACGTACGGCGACGGCGAGGGCAACAAGAAGCCGCTGACCTCGCTCGACGTCGCGGGCCACGAGATGAGCCACGGCCTCACCTCGGCCACCGCCAACCTGGAGTACAGCGGCGAGTCCGGCGGCCTCAACGAGGCGACCTCCGACATCTTCGGCACCGCCGTGGAGTTCTACTCCAAGAACGCCAAGGACCCGGGCGACTACCTCATCGGCGAGAAGATCGACATCAACGGTGACGGCACCCCGCTGCGCTACATGGACAAGCCCAGCAAGGACGGACTGTCCTACGACTACTGGAAGAGCGGCGTCGGCGAGGACGACCCGCACTTCACCTCGGGCATCGCCAACCACTTCTTCTACCTGCTGGCCGAGGGCAGTGGCCGCAAGGTGATCGGCGGCGTCACGTACAACAGCCCGACCAAGGACGGCCGGGTCGTCAAGGGCATCGGGCGGGCCAAGGCCGAGAAGATCTGGTACAAGGCCCTGTCCACGTACATGACCTCGACCACCAACTACGCCAAGGCCCGCACCGCGACGCTCAGCGCCGCGAAGAAGCTCTACGGCGCCAACAGCACCGAGTACAAGACGGTCAACAACGCCTGGGGCGGCGTCAACGTCAAGTGACGGCCCTGAGATGAACCGATAACCGGCCGGGCGGGCCCCGTGACCCGCCCGGCCGGATATCACCGTCCCCGGATGTCACCGTCCCCGGATATCACCGGATGTCGCAGGCCCTCCGGTTCTCCGGGACGGAACACGGCAGATGGCCGTGTTTCTCGATGAGGTTCCGCCCGGTGTCCCCCGCCAGATAGTCGAGGAATTTCGACGTCAGGGAGTTCGCGGGCGGTGCGGTATAGGTGTACGCGTACTCCGGCTCCCAGAAGGGGTAGGTCCGGGCCCGCACCGCGTCGGTGGAGGGAATACGCCCGTCCAGCCGCGGCAGCCGGACATCGCCCCCGGCGGCGCTCGCCTCGGCGGAATGCAGTTCCGCGTATCCGATCGCGCCGGGCGTGTCCGCCACGGCCTTCAGCACCTCGCCCGTGCTGTCGAGTTCACAGCGGATGACGGTGTCCCTGGCGAAATTCGGGGTCCGGCAGTTGTCGGACGTCCGGGAGATCTCGTTGCCGCCCAGCACCCGGCCCTCGAACACCCCGCGGGTACCCGATTTCGCGTCCCGGCTCACCAGCCGCACGGGCAGATCGGGGCCGCCGGGGAGCTGGTTCCAGCGAATGATCCGCCCCGCGTAGAGGCCGCGCAGCTCGGTGAGCGAGAGGTCGGGAATCCGTACATCCTTGTTCACCACCACGCTGAAGACGGACAGCGCGACCAGATGCTCCTTGAGTTTCGGGTCCCCGTCCCCGGCGGGGCCGTCGGAGAAGGCGAGATACGCGGGGAAACCGGCCTTGGCCGACTCCCCCGCCTCCCGCAGTGTGTTCGTTCCGCGTCCGCTGCCCTGGGCCGCCACCTCGATCCGTGCCCCGAGGCAGTCGCTCTCGTACGCCCCGCCCAGATCCTGCGCCACCGGCTTGAACGCGGTGGACCCCACGACCGTCAGCGTCCCCTGGGCACAGCCGCGCGGCAGCGGATCGTCCTTCAGGAACTGCGTACCGAACGTCTGGAGGATCAGCAAGGCCAGCAGGCTCCCGATGAGCCCCAGCACCCGGTTGCTGGGCCGCCGGAACTTCTCGTTGTTCCGGATTCTGCCTTCCTTGATGCGCCCGCCCACATGCGGCGGCTTGTCGGTGCCGTTCCCCGTCAGCAGCACCAGCAGCTTGAAGTGGTCGCCCTTGTTCAACGGCACCCGCGGCAGGGCGATCTCATGCCCCGTACAGATCAGCCCGGGCCGCTCCTCGGTGCCGTTCTGCGGCAGATGGCGCAGCAGGTCCGGATGGCTGGGCTCGGTCACCGCCACGTCCCGGACGGTCCGGTTCGGGAAGGTCGCGGTGAGCCCGCGGTGCTCCGTGGACGGCGCGGTGATGTAGTCGTCGGCGTCGATGCTGCGGAAGCCGTCGTTCTCGATGCGCAGCAGCACCAGCGAGGCCCCGGCCAGATCCGGGGTGTTCTCCAGCATCCGCAGCCGCTGGTGGATCTGCCCGTCCTCGGCGGCGTCGTCTATCAGCGTGTCCATCTGCACGCGGTAGCCGATGCGCTTCCGCCCCGGGATCAGCCGTTCGTACGACAGTCCGCCGAGCGTGACGACGACACCGAGGAGCGCCAGCAGATTCTCCGGAGCCAGCAGCTGTTCCAGCCACTCCATGTCTTTTCCCCCGTCGGACGCATGTCTTGGGGGGCGAATGTACGGGCCCAAAACGGACATCGGGCGGCCATGGCCAAAACATCCCGCACTGTTCGTCGTCCGTTCAGTGAAGGGTGAAGGGGTTCAGCGCACAGGGGTTCAGCGCATCAGGACTCCCGCGACCTCGGAGGTGGATTCGGACGGCAGGGCGGTGAGGCCGAGTTCGGCCGGGGACGCCAGGAGGGGGTGGGTGGGCAGGACGCGCACGGTGTAGCCGAAGGGGCCCGTGCGGTCGAGGGCAAGGGGGCCTTCGTAGAGGTGGCGGCCCTCGTCGTCGGGGCCCGCGGTGGGCTTGAGGGGGACGGCGGTGGTGTCGGTCAGCCGGTCGCCGTCGTCGACGCGGCCCGCGACGGCCTGGACCTCGACGTCGGCCGGGTCGAGGCCGCCGAGGCGGACCTGGACGCGGAGGGAGAGGGCGGAGCCGAGCTCGGCGGCGCCGCCCGGGGCGGGTGGGGTGATCCGGGTTTCCACATGGTCGACGGCCACCTGCGGCCAGACCTCGCGGACCCGGGCCTTCCACGCGGACAGGCGGCGGGCCGTCCCGGGGTCCAGCGCGCGGTGGGCGCGGGCGGCGGGGGCGTAGAGCCGCTCGGTGTACTCGCGCACCATGCGGCCCGCGAGGACCTTGGGGGCGAGGGTGGTGAGGGTCTCGCGCACCATGTCGATCCAGTGGCCGGGGAGTCCGTCGGGGCCGCGGTCGTAGAACTGCGGGGCGACGCGGTTCTCCAGCAGCTCGTAGAGGGCGGTCGCCTCCAGGTCGTCGCGGCGGTCGTCGTCGACGGCCGAGCCGTCGGCGGTGGGGATGGCCCAGCCGAAGTCGGGCTCGTACCACTCGTCCCACCAGCCGTCGAGGACGGAGAGGTTGAGGCAGCCGTTGAGCGCGGCCTTCATTCCGCTGGTGCCGCACGCCTCCAGGGGGCGCAGCGGGTTGTTGAGCCAGACGTCGCAGCCGGGGTAGAGCTTCTGGGCCATGCCCATGCCGTAGTCGGGCAGGAAGACGAGGCGGTGCCGCACCCGGGCGTCGTCGGCGAAGCGGACGAGCTCCTGGACGAGGCGTTTGCCGCCGTCGTCGGCCGGGTGCGCCTTGCCCGCGACGACGATCTGGACGGGCCGCTCGGGGTGCAGCAGCAGCTCGGTGAGGCGGTCGCGGTCGCGCAGCATGAGGGTGAGCCGCTTGTACGAGGGGACGCGGCGGGCGAAGCCGATGGTGAGGACGTCGGGGTCGAGGACGGAGTCGATCCAGCCGAGTTCGGCGGTGCCCGCGCCGCGCTGCCGCCAGGACGCGTACAGCCGCTGCCGTACCTCGGCGACGAGCTGCTTGCGCAGGGTGCGGCGCAGCTCCCACAGTTCCCCGGCGGGGAGGTGGCCGAACTGGCGGGCGCCGAGCCGGGTCACCTCGGGGGCGCGCCAGGTGGGTGCGTGGACGCCGTTGGTGACGGAGGTGATGGGCACCTCGTCGGCGTCGAATCCGGGCCAGAGCCCTGCGAACATCTCGCGGCTGACCTGGCCGTGGAGGGTGGAGACCCCGTTGGCGCACTGGGCCAGCCGCAGTCCCATGACGGCCATGTTGAAGACGCCGGGGTCGCCGCCGGGGTAGGTCTCCCGGCCGAGGGCGAGGACGCGCTCGACGCCGATGCCGGGCAGTTCGCCGCCGTCCCCGAAGTGCCGGGCGACGAGGTCGCGCTCGAACCGGTCGATCCCGGCGGGGACCGGGGTGTGGGTGGTGAAGACGGTACCGGCCCGCACCGTCTCGTGGGCGGCGGGGAAGTCCACGCCGGGACCGGCCTCCGCCATGAGTTCGCGGATGCGCTCCAGGCCGAGGAACCCGGCGTGGCCCTCGTTGGTGTGGAACACCTCGGGCGCGGCGTGCCCGGTGAGCCGGCAGTACGCGCGCACCGCGCGCACGCCGCCGATGCCGAGCAGCATCTCCTGGAGCAGCCGGTGTTCGCTGCCGCCCCCGTAGAGCCGGTCGGTGACGTCGCGCTCGCCGGGGCCGTTGCCCTCGACGTCCGAGTCGAGCAGCAGCAGCGGCACCCTGCCCACCTGGGCCTGCCAGATGTGGGCGTGCAGCGGGCGGCCGCCGGGGAGGGTGAGGGTGATCCTTGCGGGCTTGCCGATGCCCGCGCCGGGGTGATGCTCGTGGAGCAGGGTGAGCGGCAGCTCGTTGGGGTCGAGGACGGGGTACTGCTCCTGCTGCCAGCCCTCGCGCGAGAGGGACTGCCGGAAGTAGCCGTGCCGGTAGAGCAGCCCGACCCCGATGAGCGGAACGCCGAGGTCACTGGCGGCCTTGAGATGGTCCCCGGCGAGGATGCCGAGACCGCCGGAGTACTGGGGCAGGGCGGCGGTGATGCCGAACTCGGGCGAGAAGTAGGCGATGGCGGCGGGCAGGGCGGGGGATGTCGCCGACCGGGCTGTCCGGTCCGGGGCGTCCATACGGTCCGGGGCGTCCATACCGCCCGGGGCGTCCATACCGCCCGGGGCGTCCATACCGCCCGGGGCGTCCGGGGCTGTTGTACGGCCCTGGTACCAGCGGGGGCCGGTCATATAGTCGTCCAGTTCATCGGCGGCCGCCGCGAGCCGCCGCAGAAAAGCGCGGTCCGTGGCGAGTTCCGCCAGGCGGGCGACGGGTACGGCGCCCAGCAGCCGTACGGGGTCGCCACCGCAAGCCCGCCAGCCCTCGGGGTCCATGGACTCGAACAGCTCGCGGGTCTCGGGATGCCAGGACCAGCGCAGATTGCGCGCCAGCCGGTGGAGCGGTCGTAGGGGTTCCGGGAGCACGGGACGCACGCTGAAGCGACGGATGGCCTTCACGCCTTCGACGGTAGCGGCCGACGCGCCCCCGTTTCGGCTGTTTCGTCTTAGGGAGTGTCTTGCCCCGCGAAGTTCGGTCGGGAGGCGGCAACCTTTCCGGCCAGGGCGACGACTAGGGGGCGTTCACTTCCCCCCATGCCTTGGAGGCCCCGTGCGTATTCGGGACGAATCGCAGCCCGCACCCGGTCACCCGCCCAGACACGCCGCCCGCGTCCGTCTCGGCCGCCCCCGGACGCTGGTCGCGGCGCTCGCGGTGGGCGGGCTGGCGGTCACCGGTCTGGCGGGCGTCTCGGGGGCCGCCGAGACGGACACCGAAGCCGGAGGAACGGCGGCCAAGGGCGCGACGGCCAAGGCGGCCGCGGCCGCCCAGCTGGAGAAGCTGGACCGGGGTCTGGTCAGCGTCCGCTCGGGCAGCGACAACCTGGTCAGCTGGCGCTGGCTCGCCACCGACCCGGACAATGTCGCGTTCAACGTCTACCGCGGCTCCACCAAGGTCAACGCGTCCCCCATCACGGGCTCGACCAACTACCTGGACAAGGGCGCGGCGGCCACGGAGACGTACACGGTGCGCGCCGTGGTGAACGGCGCGGAGCAGCCCGCCTCACCGGGCGCCCTCCAGTTCCGCTCGGGCTACCTCGATGTCCCGATCTCGCCCCCGGCCGCCGGTTCCGACTACACGTACGAGGCCAACGACGCCTCCGTGGGCGACCTGGACGGCGACGGCGACCTCGATCTCGTCCTCAAGTGGCAGCCGACGAACGCGAAGGACAACTCGCAGTCCGGCGTCACCGGCAACACGATCGTGGACGGGTACACCCTCCAGGGCAAGCGGCTGTGGCGCGTCGACCTGGGCCGCAACATCCGCTCCGGCGCCCACTACACCCAGTTCCAGGTGTACGACTACGACGGCGACGGCAAGGCCGAGGTCGCGATGAAGACCGCGGACGGCACGGTCGACGGCGCGGGCAAGACGATCGGCAGCGCGTCCGCCGACTACCGCAACTCCAGCGGCTATGTGCTGAGCGGCCCCGAGTTCCTGACGATGTTCAACGGGAGCACCGGCGCCGCGCTGGACACCGTGGACTACGTCCCGGCCCGCGGCACGGTCTCCTCGTGGGGCGACTCGTACGGCAACCGGGTGGACCGTTTCCTGGCCGGGACGGCGTATCTGAACGGCTCCACGCCCTCCCTGATCGCGGCACGCGGCTACTACACCCGCACTGTCATCGCCGCCTGGGACTTCAAGGGCGGCAAGCTGACCCGCAAGTGGACGTTCGACACGAACAGCTCCACCAACAGCGGCAAGGGCTACGACGGCCAGGGCAACCACGCACTGGCCATCGCCGACGTGGACGGCGACAGCAAGGACGAGATCGTGTACGGCTCGATGGCCGTGGACGACAACGGCTCCGGGCTGTGGACGACGAAGAACGGCCACGGCGACGCGGCCCACCTCGGCGACCTCGACCCGTCCCGGCCGGGCCTGGAGTACTTCAAGGTCGACGAGGACTCCTCCAAGCCGTCCTCGTACCTCGCGGACGCCAAGACCGGCCAGGTGCTCTGGACGACCCCGGCCAGCGGTGACAACGGGCGCGGCGTGGCCGGTGACATCTGGGCGGGCAACGACGGCGCCGAGATGTGGTCCGCGAAGGACGACCAGATCCGCTCGGCCTCCGGTGCCGCCAAGGGCCGTAAGCCGTCGTCGATGAACTTCCTGTCCTGGTGGGACGGCGACCCGGTGCGCGAGCTGCTGGACGGTACGCGCATCGACAAGTACGGCACGTCCGGCGAGACCCGGCAGCTCACCGCCTCCGGGGTGCACTCCAACAACGGCACCAAGGCCACTCCGTCGCTGTCCGGCGACATCCTCGGCGACTGGCGCGAAGAGGTGATCTGGCCGACCAGCGACAACACGGCGCTGCGGATCTACTCCACGCCGTACGAGACCGACCGGCGGATCACCACGCTGCTGCACGACCGGCAGTACCGCGAGGCGCTGGCCTGGCAGAACACCGCCTACAACCAGCCGCCGCACCCCAGCTTCTTCCTCGGCAACAAGATGGCGACCCCGCCGCGGCCGTCCATCAAGACCCCCTGACCCCCTCCCGAATTCACCATCACCCCCTTCCGCACAAGGAGCTGTGACATGGCTGAACCACGCATGAGACGGCGGGCGATCGGCGGTGCCCTCGGCGCCATCGCCCTCACCGCGGGCGCGATCACCACCGGGCTGTCCCTGTCGGCCGCGTCGGCCGCCACCTGGCCCTCGCCCAGCGGCACCCCACAGGCCGTCACCAAGACGATCCCCGTCAGCGGGACCACCGACGGCGGCATGAAGCGCTACTACGGCTCCGGCGATCTCGGCACCGGCGGCCAGGACGAGGACCAGGGCCCGCTGTTCGAGCTGGCCGACGGCGCGACCCTGAAGAACGTCATCATCGGCGCCCCGGCCGCCGACGGCGTCCACTGCAAGGGCAGCTGCACCCTGCAGAACGTCTGGTGGGAGGACGTCGGCGAGGACGCCGCCACCTTCCGCGGCACCGGCGAGACGTACAACGTCATCGGCGGCGGCGCCCGCAAGGCCTCGGACAAGATCTTCCAGTTCAACGGCGGCGGCACGCTCAACATCTCCAACTTCGCCGGACAGGACTTCTCGACCTTCGTCCGCTCCTGCGGCAACTGCTCCAGCCAGTACAAGCGCACGATCAATGTGAGCAACACCGAGATCACCGCGCCGGGCAAGGTGATCGGCGGGATCAACACCAACTACGGCGACTCGCTGACCCTGCGCAAGGTCACGATCGTCGGAGACAGCAGCAAGAAGATCGTCCCGTGTCAGAAGTACATCGGGAACAACACCGGCAAGGAGCCGACGAAGAACGGCGCCGACGCCGACGGCACGTACTGCAAGTACAGCAGCTCCGACCTCACCTACAAGTAGCCATCACGCGCGTCTGAGGTCCACCGCCCGGCCCGTGGTTTCTCCGCGGGCCGGGCTCCCCCCACGGAACGGATACCCATGGCACGGCAGCACCACAAACCGCGTCCCACCCGCAAGCGCGCCCTGATCGGCGGCCTCGGCGCCGCGGCCCTCACCCTCGGCGCGATCACGGCCGGGACGATGCTCTCCTCGGCCTCGGCGTCCGCCGAGTGGCCCACCCCCGGTGACGACAAGCCGGTCAGCTCGACGCAGAAGATCTCCGGGGTCGTCGACGGCAAGATGCGGCGCTTCATCGGCGAGGGCGAACTCGGCGACGGCGGCCAGGACGAGGGCCAGCCCGCGATGTTCGAACTCGCCGACGGCGCCACGCTGAAGAACGTCGTCATCGGCGCCCCCGCCGCCGACGGCATCCACTGCGAGGGCAGCTGCACGCTGCAAAACGTCTGGTGGGAGGACGTCGGCGAGGACGCCGCCACCTTCCTGGGCGGCGCGGGCGCCACGTACACCGTCGAGGGCGGCGGCGCGCGCAAGGCCGACGACAAGGTCTTCCAGCACAACGGCGGCGGCACCCTCACCATCCGCGACTTCGCCGTGCGGGACTTCGGCAAGCTCTACCGCTCGTGCGGCAACTGCTCCAAGCAGCAGAAGCGCGCGGTGGTGGTGGACCGCGTGGAGGTGACCGCGCCGGGCAAGTCGCTGGTCGGCGTCAACGAGAACTTCGGGGACACCGCGAAGCTCAGCGACATCACGATCATCGGGGACGACAAGAAGAAGATCGACCCCTGCGTCCACTTCCAGGGCAACGACACCGGTGCGGAGCCCGAGGAGACCGGCTCCGGCCCGGACGCCAAGACGTGCCTCTACAAGGAGTCCGACATCTCCTACAAGTAGGCGCCGGAACGGGTCCACCGCGCGCCGTGTCCGCCCCCTTCACCGGGGACGGGCGCGGCGCGCGTCCCGTGGGCGCACCGCGCCGGTTCCGCCCCCTGATGCGCACTTGTCGGGGTCCCCGCCCCACGAGACCCTGGCCGCCTTCGCATCGGGGAGGGTGGGAGGGGTTCGTCCATGGCGCACAGGAGGAGCACGCGCGGGAGGAGCAGGGGCCGCCGCCGGGCGGCCGGGGCGCTGGCCGCCGCCGCGCTGATGCTGACGGGCGGGGCTCTGCCCGCCCAGGCCGCGGGTTCGGCGGCGCACCACACGTACATCGTGACGCTGCAACGGGGGGCGGGGGCGCCGTCGGCGTCGTCCGGGCAGGGCAGGGGCATCGTGGAGCGGTACGGGGCGACGGTGCGCCGTACGTACAGCAGGGCGCTGAACGGCTTCGCCGTACGGGCGGACGAGGCGCAGGCGAGACGGCTCGCGGCGGACCCGGGCGTCGCGTCGGTGACCCGCGACGCGGAGGTGTCGCTGCGCTCCACGGCCACCCAGGCGTATCCGCCGTCCTGGGGGCTGGACCGGGTCGATCAGCGCGCCGGGGTGCTCGACGGGCGGTATTCGGCCCCGTCGGGCGGCGGGCGCGGGACGACGATCTACGTCATCGACTCGGGAGTGCGCACCAGCCACCGGGACTTCGGCGGCCGGGCCCGCTCCGGCTGGGACTTCGTGGACGACGACCCGGTGGCGCAGGACGGCAACGGCCACGGCACCCATGTGGCCGCGACCGCCGCCGGTACGCAGTACGGCGTGGCGAAGAAGGCCGAGGTCGTCGCCGTCCGGGTGCTGGACGACCGGGGCGAGGGCACCAGCGCCCAGGTGCTGGCCGGTCTTGACTGGGTGCTGCGGCACGCCCGGAAACCGGCGGTGGTGAACCTGAGCCTGGGGTCGCCGGTCGCCGGGCCGGTGCCGGAGTGGGACGCAGGCGTTCGGGCCGGGGTGCGGGCCGGTCTCACCTTCACGGTCGCGGCGGGCAACGCGGGGCGGCCCGCGGGGTCGTACTCGCCGGGCCGGGTGCCCGAGGCGATCACGGTGGGCTCGACGGACCGGGCGGACCGCCGCTCGCCGTTCTCCAACTACGGTCCGGCGGTCGATCTGTTCGCGCCCGGCGACCGGATCGTGTCGGCGTCCCGGGCGAGCGACACGGCGGCGGCGACGCTGTCGGGTACGTCGATGGCGGCGCCCCATGTCGCGGGCGCGGCGGCGCTCTACCTGGCCGCCCACCGCTCGGCGAGCCCGGCCCGGGTGAGCGCGGCGCTCGACGCCGAGGCGACCGAGGGCGCGGTACGGAACGCGGGGCGCGGTTCGCCGAACCGGCTGCTGCGCGTGGGCGGCTGACACGGCATCTGACATCACCCGAGATTGCGGTCATATCATCGGCCCCGCACGGATACGCGCGGGGCCTTGTCGTGCACCCCGCGTTACGAACCGGTAGTTAACGGGAACCCGGATTGTCTCCCGGTGTGCGGTGGGAAGGCTTCCCGAACGCGCCCCCCATGGCCGACTCATCCGCCCACCAGAGTGAACGCGGACAGGAGCTGTCATGCCCGCAACCCATCGCCCGGCGGTAAAGCCTATACAAAGGACAGAAGCCGCCGCCGACCATCGAGCGCCCTCCGCACATCAGCCCGCGACGCCGTCAGGTGATCCTATGATCGGTCGTATTCCCCTTCTGGATATCCGTCCGCTGATCGACTGCGGCCGCCGTCCCGCCAAGGCGGTCGTGGGCGAGACCTTCGAGGTCAGTGCCACCGTGTTCCGGGAGGGCCACGACGCGGTCGGCGCCAATGTCGTCCTCCGCGACCCGGCGGGACGGTCGGGGCCATGGACCCCGCTGCGCGAACTCGCCCCCGGCACCGACCGCTGGGGCGCCGAGGTCACCCCCACCGCGCCCGGCCGCTGGTCGTACACGGTCGAGGCGTGGAGCGACCCCGTCGCCACCTGGCGCCGGCACGCCCGTATCAAGATCCCGGCCGGGATCGACACCGATCTGGTGCTGGAGGAGGGCGCCCGGCTGCACGAGAGAGCGGCGACCGGAGTGCCCAAGAGCGACGGCCGGGAGGCGGTGCTCGGGGCCGTCGACGGGCTGCGCGACGAGCGCCGCCCGGTCGCCGACCGGCTCGCGGCGGCCCTCACCCCCGAGGTCACCGCCGCCCTCGGCCGCCACCCCCTGCGCGAACTGGTCACCGCCTCCCGTCCGATGCCGCTCCAGGTGGAGCGGGAGCGCGCGCTGTTCGGCTCCTGGTACGAGCTGTTCCCGCGCTCCGAGGGCGCCAAGGTGGCCGAGGGGCGGCGGCCGGTCAGCGGCACGCTGCGCACCGCCGCCGAGCGGCTGCCCGCCATCGCCGCCGCCGGGTTCGACGTCGTCTATCTGCCGCCCGTCCACCCCATCGGCACCGCGTTCCGCAAGGGCCCCGACAACACGCTCTCCGCGGGCCCCTTCGACGTCGGCTCCCCCTGGGCCATCGGCTCCCCGGACGGCGGCCACGACGCGATCCACCCCGACCTCGGCACCCTGGACGACTTCGACCACTTCGTGGCCCGGGCGCGCGAGCTGCGCATGGAGGTGGCGCTCGACTTCGCGCTCCAGTGCTCGCCCGACCACCCCTGGGTCGCCCAGCACCCCGAGTGGTTCCACCGGCGCGCCGACGGGACGATCGCGTACGCCGAGAACCCGCCCAAGAAGTACCAGGACATCTACCCCCTCGCCTTCGACGCCGACTTCTCCGGCCTCGTCCGCGAGACCGAGCGGCTGCTGCGGTTCTGGATGTCGCACGGCGTACGGATCTTCCGGGTCGACAATCCGCACACCAAACCCGTGGTCTTCTGGGAGAAGGTGATCGGGGACATCAACCGCACCGACCCCGATGTCCTCTTCCTCGCCGAGGCGTTCACCCGGCCCGCGATGATGAACACCCTCGGCATGATCGGCTTCCAGCAGTCGTATACGTACTTCACCTGGCGCAACGGCAAGCAGGAGCTGACCGACTACCTCACCGAGCTGTCGGGGGACGCGGCCGCCTGGATGCGGCCCAACTTCTTCGTCAACACCCCCGACATCCTCCACGCCTACCTTCAGGACGGCGGCCGCCCGGCCTTCGCGGTACGGGCCGTCCTCGCCGCCACCCTCTCCCCCGCCTGGGGTGTCTACGCGGGCTACGAGCTGTGCGAGAACACCCCGCTGCGCGCCGGGAGCGAGGAGTACCTCCACTCGGAGAAGTACCAGCTGCGCCCCCGCGACTGGGCGGAGGCGGAGCGTACCGGGGAGACCCTCACCCCGCTCCTCACCCGGCTCAACCGGCTGCGCCGGCGGCACCCCGCCCTGCGCCGGCTGCGCAACCTCCGATTCCACCACACCGACAACGACTCCGTCATCGCCTACTCCAAGCGCACGGGCGACTCGTGCGTGCTGGCCGTCGTCAACCTGGACCCCCACCACACCCAGGAGGCGACGGTCTCGTTGAACATGCCGGAACTCGGCCTCGACTGGCACGAGTCCGCCCCGGTGCGCGACGAGCTCACCGGCGAGACCTATCACTGGGGCAGGGACAACTACGTGCGCCTGGAGCCTGGGCGTGAAATGGCTCCCGCGCACGTGCTCTCCCTGCGACCGTCCTCACCGATCGGAGGGTCACCCACAACATGATCGTCAACGAGCCTGTACCGGACAAGTTCGAAGACACCCCGGCCAAGGACCGTGACCCCGACTGGTTCAAACGCGCCGTCTTCTACGAAGTGCTGGTCCGCTCCTTCCAGGACAGCAACGGGGACGGCGTCGGCGACCTCAAGGGGCTCACGGCCAAGCTGGACTACCTCCAGTGGCTCGGCGTCGACTGCCTCTGGCTGCCGCCCTTCTTCGCCTCGCCGCTGCGCGACGGCGGCTACGACGTCTCGGACTACACGGCCGTGCTGCCGGAGTTCGGCGACCTCGCCGACTTCGTCGAGTTCGTCGACGCCACGCACCAGCGCGGCATGCGCGTCATCATCGACTTCGTCATGAACCACACGAGCGATCAGCATCCGTGGTTCCAGGAGTCCCGCGCCGATCCCGACGGACCGTACGGCGACTACTACGTCTGGGCCGACGACGACAAGCAGTACCAGGACGCGCGCATCATCTTCGTCGACACCGAGACGTCCAACTGGACCTTTGATCCAGTACGCAAGCAGTACTACTGGCACCGCTTCTTCTCGCATCAGCCGGACCTCAACTTCGAGAACCCGGCCGTCCAGGAAGAAGTACTGGGCGCCCTGCGCTTCTGGCTGGACCTCGGCATCGACGGCTTCCGGCTCGACGCCGTGCCGTATCTGTACGCGGAGGAGGGCACCAACTGCGAGAACCTCCCCCGCACCCATGAGCTCCTCAAGCGGGTCCGCGCCGAGATCGACGCCCACTACCCCGACACCGTGGTGCTGGCCGAGGCCAACCAGTGGCCGGAGGACGTCGTCGACTACTTCGGCGACTACGAGGCGGGCGGCGACGAGTGCCACATGGCCTTCCACTTCCCGGTCATGCCGCGCATCTTCATGGCCGTGCGGCGCGAATCCCGCTACCCGGTCTCGGAAGTCCTCGCCAAGACCCCGGCCATCCCGTCCGGCTGCCAGTGGGGCATCTTCCTGCGCAACCACGACGAGCTGACGCTGGAGATGGTCACCGACGAAGAGCGCGACTACATGTACGCGGAGTACGCCAAGGACCCGCGCATGCGCGCCAACATCGGCATCCGGCGCCGGCTCGCCCCGCTGCTGGACAACGACCGCAACCAGATCGAGCTGTTCACGGCTCTGCTGCTGTCCCTGCCCGGCTCGCCTATTTTGTATTACGGCGACGAGATCGGCATGGGCGACAACATCTGGCTCGGCGACCGCGACGCGGTGCGCACCCCCATGCAGTGGACCCCCGACCGCAACGCGAGCTTCTCCTCCTGCGATCCGGGGCGGCTCTTCCTGCCCACGATCATGGACCCGGTCTACGGCTACCAGGTCACCAACGTCGAGGCCTCCATGAGCAGCCCCTCGTCGCTGCTCCACTGGACCCGGCGGATGATCGAGATCCGCAAGCAGAACCCGGCCTTCGGGCTGGGCTCCTTCACCGAGCTGCCCTCCTCCAACCCCGCCGTCCTCGCGTTCCTCCGCGAGGCCCCGCAGACCCGGGACGGCGAGGACGACCTGGTGCTGTGCGTGCACAACTTCTCGCGCTTCGCCCAGCCGACGGAGCTGGACCTCCAGTCCTTCGCGGGCCGCCACCCGGTCGAGCTGATCGGCGGCGTCCGCTTCCCCGCCATCGGGGAACTCCCCTACCTCCTCACCCTGGCGGGCCACGGCTTCTACTGGTTCCGCCTACGCCGACCCGAGCCGACGCCCCACCGCACCCCGGTCTGACCGGCGCCGGGGCGGGGACCTGTTCCCCACCCCGCCCCTTCCCGAACCCTGGGGCTCCGCCCCCGGACCCCCGCCCCAGGCGCAAAGCCCCGCCGCCGCGAGCCCGCAAGGTCGCCCCGCCTACGAGCTCCGGGCGGCAGCCCCGGAACCGGCCCCCGGTTCAGAGGAGCCCCGAGGCGGGGGCCAGGGGCACAGCCCGGATACGAGGGCAGGGGCACAGCCTGGATACGGCCCGGGGCGCCACCCCGAAGCAGGTCCAGGGGCGCAACCCCGAGACGGGGCCAGGACCGCAACCCCGAAGCAGGGGTCGGGGCCGCAACCCCGAGACGGGCCCAGGGGCACAACCCTGACGCGGGGTCGGGGGCGCAGCCCCGGTGGGGGGTCGCGGGCGCAGTCCCGAAGCGGGGTCGGGGGCGCAGCCCGGTGGGGGCCAGGGGCGTAGCCCCGGGGCGGGGGCGGGGGCGCAGCCCCGAGGCGGGGGCGGGGGCGCAGCCCCGAGGTGGGGGCCAGGGGCGCAACCCCCAATCGGGGCCAGGGGCGCAACCCCCAATCGGGGTCGGGGGCGCAACCCCGAAGCGGGGTCGGGGGCGCAGCCCCGGGGGGCTCGGGCGCGGCCCGGAACGGGGGCCGGGGGCGGAGCCCCCGGGTTCGGGAAGGGGCGGGGTGGGGGAAAACGTGTCCTCCGCCCGCAAGCGGCGTTTTCGCGTCCCCTTCATGGGCACTCTGAACCTACGTGCCGCCACCGGCGGAGCCGATCGCGTACTCCGTACTCGCCGTACGGACGATCCTCGCCCGACACGTCCCGCACCGTCGCACAGTCAATGCCGCAATCCGGGACACTTTGCCCTGATCTGTCGTGTGCCCGGGGAAAGGACGCGACGCCATGCCGGAAGCTCCGTTCTCCCGGGGGGCACACCACCCGCCGACCGCCGCACCACCAGCCGAACCCCCGTCAACCGCCGCGACGGCGAGCCCGAACGCCAGTCCGCCCGCCCTGCTCGGATCACTCGCGCCGCTGCTCGCCGAGTGGCTCCCCCGGCAGCGCTGGTTCGCGGGCAAGGGCCGCCCCGTCACCGGCTTCGCCCTCGTCTCCGCGACCGAGTTACTGCCCTGCCCGCCGGGCGGCGCGGCCCCCGGGCTGCTCCATCTGCTCGTCCGCGCCCAGCAGCCGGAACCGCCCGGCCACCGCCACGGCTTCGGCTGCGGCCACCGCCGTGGCGCGGCCGCCAGCGACTGCTACCAGATCCTGCTCGGCGTCCGCTCGACCCTGCCGCCCTCGCTCGCCCCCGCCCTCATCGGGCGGCCCAGCGGCGGACCGCTGGACGGCCGTACCGTGTACGAGGCGCTGGCCGACCCCCGCCTCGCCTCGCTCCTCCTGGAGCGGCTGCGCGTCCCCGGCCGCCTCGGCCCGCTGCGCTTCGTACGCGAACCCTCCAGCGCCATCCCGTCCATCCTCCCGCCCCGGATGATCACCGCCGAGCAGTCCAACTCCTCGGTCGTGTACGGAGATACGTTCATCCTCAAGTTCTTCCGGCGGGTCAGCCCCGGCACCAACCCCGACCTCGAACTCCCCCTCGCCCTCGCCCGCACCGGCTGCACCCGGGTGCCCGCCCCCGCCGCCTGGTTCGAGGCCGCGCCGCCGCCGGAGGGGCCCGGCCCGCGCCCGGAGCCGTTCACGCTCGGCGTCCTCCAGCCCTACCTGGCCGGGTCCACCGACGGCTGGCAGCTCGCCCTCGACGCCCTCTCCGTACGCGCCGACTTCACCGACGCCGCACGCGCCCTCGGCCACGCCACCGCCGAGGTGCACCTCGCGATGGCCGAAGCGCTCCCCGTCTCCGTACTGCGCCGCCCGCAGATCGAACACCTCGCGGCGGCGATGAGCGAACGCCTCGACTCGGCCGCCGCCGCGGTGCCCGCGCTCCAGCCGTACCGGGCCGCGCTGCACACCGCGTACGAGGACGTCGCCGCCCTCGGCCGCGCGGGGCGCACCTGGGCGGCCCAGCGCATCCACGGCGATCTGCACCTGGGCCAAGCCCTGCTGACGGCGGAACGGCAGTGGTCGCTGATCGACTTCGAGGGCGAGCCGTCCCGTCCGCTCGCCGAACGCCGCCGCCCGCAGCCGCCGGTCCGCGACATCGCCGGAATGCTCCGCTCCTTCGACTACGCGGCGGCCGTGGGCGGCCCCGACACTCCGCAGGGCTGGGCGGCCCGCATGCGTGACGCCTGCTGCGCGGGGTACGCGGAGGCCTCCGGTACGGACCCGCGCGACGAACCGGAGCTGCTGCGCGCCCATGAGACCGACAAGGCGGTGTACGAGGTGCTCTACGAGGCCCGCCACCGCCCCGACTGGCTGCCGGTCCCGATGACCGCGATCCGCCGACTGGCCGCCGCCGTCCGCTGATCCCCTCGACGCCGACACCACCTCCGACCTCCGCACACCCTCCGACACCCCCTCCAGACACCCTCCGACACCCCCGGGAGGACCACCCCGTGACCGCACGACCGCCGTCCGGCCAGCACCCGTCCGACGAGGGCCCGGGCCCCGACCCGGCCACCACCGGCGCCAGGACGGGCCCGGCGGTCCCGCCCACGTTCCTCCCCGGCCGATCCGCCCGATCCGCCGGGGCCCGGCGGCGTTCCGACGCCACGCCGCCGGGCCCCACAACCCGCCCGGCCACCACCCCCGACGTCGAAGCCGGGCTCCGGGCACCCGAATCACCCCGCGACGACCCCGCCTCGCCGGAATCCGCGGGCATCAAGCCCAGCCCACAGCCCACGGCGGCCGAACCCGCGGCACACGCCGAGAACGCCCGGCCGGAAGACTCGCGCGCGAACCCGCCCGGACCCGCCGCCCCGGCCACCACCCCCGACGTCGAAGCCGGGCTCCGGGGGCCCGAATCACCCCGCGACGACCCCGCCTCGCCGGAGTCCGCGGGGATCAAGCCCAGCTCGCGGCCGTCGTACGGGGCGCCGCCCGAGCCTCGGGCGCCGCGGGCGGCGGGGGCCGCGGGGGGCGGGTCCGTGCCCGCCGCGCCGCGGCCGCCCGCCCCCGCCCCGGAGGACGCGGCGTACGACGACCTCGCGGTGCGGGCCGCGAGCCCGCTCGGCGACAACGATCGGCAGCGGCTGCTCACCGGGTCGCACCACGACCCGCACGCGCTGCTCGGCGCCCACCTCGTCCGCGACGGGGTGCTGTTCCGGGCGCTGCGCCCGTACGCCCGGGCCGTCACCGTCTCCGTCACCGCCGACGGGCCGCGCGCGCGGCTGCGGGCCGACGGGGACGGGCTGTTCTCGGGCGTGCTGCCGCTGACCGCCGTCCCCGACTACCAGCTGCTCGTGGCGTACGACGACGCCGAGACGCTGGTCCATGACCCGTACCGGTTCCTGCCCGCGCTCGGCGAACTCGATCTGCACCTGATCGGCGAGGGCCGCCACGAGGAGCTGTGGCGGGCGCTCGGCGCGCAGCCGATGACGCACCACAAGGTGGCCGGGACGCGGTTCACGGTCTGGGCGCCGAACGCGCGCGGGGTCCGGGTCACCGGGGACTTCTGCCACTGGGACGGCACCGGATTCCCGATGCGCTCGCTCGGCTCCAGCGGCGTATGGGAGCTGTTCGTACCGGGCGTCGGCGAGGGCGCGCTGTACAAGTTCGAGATCACCCGGCCCGACGGCGGCCGCACGCTGCGCGCGGACCCGATGGCGCGGCGCACCGAGTGCCCGCCCGCGACGGCCTCGGTGGTGCACGCCTCGCACCACGACTGGCGCGACGGCGACTGGATGGCGCGGCGGGACGGCGGGCGGGTGCACGAGCTGCCGTTCTCGGTGTACGAGGTGCATCTGCCGTCGTGGCGGCCCGGTCTGACCTACCGGCAGCTCGCCGAGCAGCTGCCCGCGTACGTCAGGGATCTCGGCTTCACCCATGTCGAGCTGATGCCGGTGGCCGAGCACCCGTTCGGCGGCTCCTGGGGCTACCAGGTGACCGGCTTCTACGCGCCCACGGCCCGCCTCGGCACCCCCGACGACTTCAAGTACCTGGTCGACGCGTTGCACCGGGCCGGGATCGGGGTGCTGGTGGACTGGGTGCCCGCGCACTTCCCCCGGGACGCCTGGGCGCTGGCCGCGTTCGACGGGCAGCCGCTGTACGAGCCGTCCGACCCGCTGCGGGCCGCACACCCGGACTGGGGGACGCTCGAATTCGACTACGGCCGCACGGAGGTGCGTAACTTCCTGGTCGCGAACGCGGTCTACTGGTGCGAGGAGTTCCACATCGACGGTCTGCGGGTGGACGCCGTGGCGTCCATGCTCTACCTCGACTACTCGCGCGAGCCCGGCCAGTGGACGCCCAACGCGCACGGCGGCCGGGAGAACCTGGACGCGGTGGCGTTCCTCCAGGAGATGAACGCGACGGTCTACCGCCGCTGCCCCGGCGTCGTGACCATCGCCGAGGAGTCCACCGCCTGGGACGGCGTCACCCGGTCCACCCACCACGTGGGGCCGAGCGGCTTCGGCGGGCTCGGCTTCGGGCTGAAGTGGAACATGGGGTGGATGCACGATTCGCTGGGCTACGTGGCGCATGAGCCGGTGCACCGCAAGTACCACCACCACGAGATGACGTTCTCGATGGTGTACGCGTACAGCGAGAACTACGTCCTGCCCATCTCGCACGACGAGGTGGTGCACGGCAAGCGGGCACTGGTGAGCAAGATGCCGGGCGACTGGTGGCAGCAGCGCGCCGACCACCGGGCCTACCTCGGCTTCATGTGGGCCCACCCGGGCAAGCAACTGCTGTTCATGGGGCAGGAGTTCGCGCAGGGAGCGGAGTGGTCGGAGCGCCACGGCCCCGACTGGTGGCTGCTGGACCCCTCGTACTCCGCCGCACCCGACCACCGCGGCGTGCGCGACCTGGTCCGCGACCTCAACCGCGTGTACACGGCGACCCCACCGCTGTGGCAGCGGGACACGCAGCCGGAGGGGTTCACGTGGGTGGAGGGCGACGGGCACGAGGACAACGTGTTCGCCTTCCTCCGCTTCGACGCGGAGGGCTCCCCGCTGCTGGCGGTCAGCAACTTCTCGCCGGTGGTGCGGCACGCGTACCGGGTGGGCGTACCGGACACGGTCCCGCTGTGGCGGGAGGTGCTGAACACCGACGACGAGCGGTACGGCGGCGGCGGCGTCCTCAATCCGGAACCGCTGAAGGCCGAACCGACGGCCGCCCATGGCCGCCCGGCCAGCCTCCTGCCGGTGCTGCCGCCGCTGGCCACGATCTGGCTGCGTCCGGCCTGAACCCCCGTTCACAAGGTTGACGAGTGACGTGGACACGCCTAAAAGAAGGGGGTGAGAGCGCTCTCACCCCCTCAGGAGGTACGTCCATGCGACGCCCCCACAGACCCAGATCCGCCCTCCGGTCCGGCCTGGCCGCACTCGCCGCCACCGCCGTCGCCCTCCTCGGCGCCACCTCCGTACGGGCCGATGTGCCACCCACGCCGTCGGGCTGGTCCCTCGCGTGGAGCGACGACTTCACCGGCGCGGCGAACACCCTCCCCTCCGCCGCCAACTGGCAGATCGACACCGGCTACAGCTACCCCGGCGGGCCCGGCAACTGGGGCACCGGCGAGATCCAGCGCTACACCGACTCCACCAGCAACCTCGGCCTCGACGGCGGCGGCAACCTCCGCATCACCCCGCTCCGCGACGGCGCGGGCAACTGGACCTCGGCCCGTATCGAGACCAAGCGCGCCGACTTCAAGGCCCCGGCGGGCGGTGTGCTGCGCATGGAGGGCCGTATCCAGATGCCGAACGTCACCGGCGACGCCGCCCTCGGCTACTGGCCCGCCTTCTGGGCGCTCGGCAGCCCGTACCGGGGCAACTACCAGAACTGGCCGGGCATCGGCGAGTTCGACATCATGGAGAACGTCAACGGGATCAACTCCGTGTGGGGCGTGCTCCACTGCGGGGTGAACCCGGGCGGTGCCTGCAACGAGAGCACGGGTATCGGCGCCAACCGCGCCTGCCCGGGGTCGAGCTGCCAGTCCGCCTTCCACACCTACCGCTTCGAATGGGACCGCTCGACCACCCCGAACCAGCTTCGCTGGTACGTGGACGGCCAGCAGTTCCACAGCGTCGCCCAGAATCAGGTCGACGCCACCACCTGGGCGAACATGACCGACCACGCGGGCTACTTCCTGCTCCTCAACGTGGCCATGGGCGGCGCCTTCCCGAACGGTGTCCACGGCGCGGCCACCCCCACCGCGGCCACCGTCCCCGGCCACCCCATGCTCGTCGACTACGTGGCGGTCTGGACCCGGGGCGGCGGCGGAACCGACCCCGGCACCGGCTCCGCCACGCTCTACCCGGGTACGGGCGGCGCCCTCGGCGCGGCGTCCTCGTCCGCGAGCGCCACGACCCTGGCCTCGGCGGGCGGCGCGAACCACGACGGGAGTCCGTACCAGCCGCAGACCTTCACCTCGTCCGGCATCACCCGGACGTACAGCGGCGGCTCGACGGCCTTCGACCTGTTCGTGGACGCGGGCACGACCGTGGCCAACGGGCAGCAGATCAGGGTCAGTTACGACCTCACGGGCGACGGCAGCTGGGACCGCACCGAGACCTACCAGTACTTCGCCACCGACCCGGCGCCGGGCTACGAGCACTACACGCAGGCCCGCGGCCTGAAGTCCACGACCGGCTCGGCGCTGGGCAACCTCAGCAACGGCAAGGTCCGGGTCGAGGTGTGGAACGCCATCGGCAACGGCACCAGCACCCTCGGCACCGGCAACCAGTCCACCGTCCGCATCCCCTTCAACTAGCGCTACCGGGCTGTACTACCGGGCCGCGCTGCCGGGTTCGGACTCGTCCAGCCGGGCGAGTTCGTCCCGGACCCGGTCCGCGTCCGGGTGGCCGAGGGCGTCGAAGCGGCTCAGCGCGGCGCGCCAGCTGCTCCGCGCCCCGGCCACGTCCCCGGCGGTGCGCTGGGCGCCGCCCAGCCGGTGCAGCGACTCGGCCTCCCGCACCCGTTCGTCCAGGCCGCGCCGCAGCTCGACCGCGCGCCGGTAGCAGGCGATGGCCTGCTGGTGGTCGCCGAGCTGGTGATGGGCGTACCCGAGGCTGTCCCAGGCGGCCGACTCGCCGCGCCCGTCGCCCGCCTCCCGCAGCAGGGCGAGCGCCTTGGCGCAGTGCACCAGGGTCTGACGGCAGTCGCCGAGCATGGCGTACGCCCAGCCCATGTTGTTCAGGGCGTACGCCTCACCCCTGCGGTGACCGGCCACCTGGTACAGCTCCATCGAGCGCCGGGCGTGGTACAGCAGCTCCTCGTCCCGGCCCTGGCGCTCGGCCGTCATGTTGAGCGCGACGTGGATGCGGGCCTGGCCGATGTGGTTGGCGGTCTCGCCGTGCAGGTCGAGCGCACGCAGCAGATGGCCGCGGGCCCGGTCGTACCGGCCCCTGCGCAGATCGGCGAGGCCCAGCCCGTGGCGGGCGTGGGCCTGACCGGCCGGATCGGAGACGCGGTGGGCGGCGCCCAGGGCGATGCGGTGGACGGTGCGCTGGTCGTGCCAGTGGCCGAGCTGGTCCAGGAACTCGGCGAGGGACCAGGCCAGTTGCCAGGCGTGGGTCTCGAATCCGGCGTCCGCGGCCCGCTGGAGGGCCGCGATCAGCACCGCGTGTTCCAGGGTGAACCAGGTGAGCGCCTGGGCGTGTTCGGTGAACGTCTCGACGGCGACACCGGCTTGCGCCGGGCCGGGGGTGATCGGCTCCCGGTACGGGGTGAAAGCGCGCCCGGCGGCGAAGGCGGAGTGCAGATAGTGGTCGAGCGCCCGGTGCAGCGCGGACCGGCGGTCCTCCTCCGTGTCGTGTTCCTGGGTCAGCTCCATGGCGTACGCGCGCAGCAGATCGTGGAAGGCGTACCGGCCCGGGCTGCGCTCGGCGATCAGATGCGCCCGGGTGAGCCTGCTCAGCAGCCTGCGGGCCTGGGGTACGTCCACCCCGGTGAGGGAGGCCGCGGCGGGCGCGGCGATGTCCGGGCCGGGGTGGACGCCGAGCAGCCGGAACAGCCGGGCGGCGTCGGCGCCGAGGGAGTGGTACGACCACGAGAACACGGCCCGGACATCGGTGGTGGCGTCCCCGCCCTCGAACGCGTCGAGGCTGCCGCGCGCGTCGTGCAGCTCACCGGCGAGCGCCGCGATGCTGAACCGGGGGTGGGTGGCGGCGCGGGCGGCCACGATGGCGAGCGCGAGCGGCAGCCCCGCGCACACCGTGACCACATCCTCCACGGCCCGCGGTTCGGCGGCGGCGCGCTCGGTGCCAATGCGGCCGACGAGCAGGTCGCGCGCCTCGGCCCGGTCGAGCAGATCCAGCGGCAGCGGCCGGGCCTGCTCCGCGACGACCAGGCCGGTGAGTTCGTTACGGCTGGTCAGCACCACCAGACAGCCGGGCGAACCGGGCAGCAGCGGGCGTACCTGCTCGACGTCGCGGGCGTTGTCGAGCAGGATCAGCACCCGGCGGTCGGCCAGCAGACTGCGGTAGAGGGCGGTCTGCGCCTCCACGGTGGCGGGGATGCGGTGCGCGGGCACCTGGAGGGCGTCGAGAAAGCCACGGACCGCCTCGGCCACGGTCATCGCCGACCCGGTGGGTCCGAAGCCGCGCAGGTTGACGTACAGCTGCCCATCGCCGAAGCGCTCGCGCACCCGGTGCGCCCAGTGCACCGCGAGGGTGGTCTTGCCGAGCCCGCCACTGCCCGCGATCACCCCGATGACGGCCGCGGTGGCGTTGGCGTTGGCCCGCAACAGGGAATCGAGTCCGGCGAGTTCGCGCTCACGCCCGGTGAAGTGCGCGACGTCGGGCGGCAGTTGCTGCGGTACGGCGGTTTCGGCGGCGGGGGCGGTGTGCGGCCCCGGAGCGGCGGTGACGTCATCCGCGCTTCCGGGCACCCCGTCGGCCCCGGCGGCCTCCGCCGCCCCGGACGGGGCCCCGGGCCCGGCCGCGTATCCGGCTCCGGACTCGGCGTGGGCTCCGGACGCATCCGCGGTCCCTGGGTCGGTACGGGGCTCGGGCGCAGGCTCGGGGCCGGGGCCGTATCCGTCCCGCGCCTCGAGCGCCTCGCGGTGGAGCCGTTGCAGCTCCTCCCCCGGTTCGATGCCCAGCTCCTGCGCGTACCGCTGCCGGGTGGCGCGGAACAGCGCGAGAGCGTCGGCCCGCCGCCCGGACCGGCGCAGGGCTTCCATCAGCAGGGCCACCGAGCGCTCGCGCAGCGGGTGTTCGGCGACCAGGGCGGACAGCTGCGCCATGGCCTCGTGGTGGCGCCCGGCCCGTACGTCGATCGCGGCGCACTCCTCCACCGCGGCCCGCCGCTCCTCCTCGAGACCGGCCCCGACGGTGTCGGACAGCCAGCCGCCCGCCACGTCGGCGAGCGCGGGTCCGCGCCACAACTGCAGGGCGGCGCACAGCAGTTCCGCGGCCCGGTCGTCGTTCTCCGTGCGGGCCTCGCGCACCAGGTCCCGGAAGCGGTGCAGGTCGACGGCCGCGCGCGGGGCGGTGAGGCAGTAGCCCATGGCGGAGGTGGTCAGCTCGGTTTCGGGCAGGGCGGCCAGGATGCGGCGCAGCTTGGATATCTGGACCTGTACGGCGTTGCGCGCCGAACCCGGCGGGTCCTCGCCCCAGACGGCCATCACCAGCCGGTCGACGGAGACGACCCGGCCCGGTTCCATCAGCAGCATCGCCAGAACGGAACGCTGCTGCGCGGCGGTCGGGCCCAGCAGCCGGTCGTCCCGCCATATCCCCACGGGCCCCAAGAGGCGTAACCCGGTCCCGTCCACGCGCTGCCCCCGTCGGTACCAGAGATTCACTTCGACAATCCCGCAGCCTACCCACCGGGCCAGGTCAGCAAGGCATCAGCGGTATATCAGCGGCTCGTAGGACCCTGGGGGTCATGACCACGGCCGGACGCACCCGCCGCAGGCCCCGGATAGGGGATCTCGTCTACGACATCGAGCGCGAGGCCGTCGGCCGCGTCGCCTACATCGACGCAGGTGGCAACGTTGCGTGGGTCAAGCCGCGCGACGGCGGCCCGGAATGGACCGCGCTCCCCGAACGGCTCCGTCCGGCGGCGGACGGAGAGCGCTGACCCGCGACCCCACGGGCCTCGCCCTCCCTGTGCCGGTGTCCCGTGTCTTGCCACGGGGGGAAGACGCGGGACACCACCTGCCACCAGGGCCGCGAACACGACCGCGGCCCTGCCCCGATTCAGGAGGGCAGGGCCGCAGGGGCGTGGGGTGTCAGGCAGGCACGTGCTCCTTGGCCGTCTCACCATCACGCTGCTCGTGGAGCGCCTTGGTGTCGGCACCCTCAGCACCATCGGAGTCGGCGGACGGGCCGTGGCCGCCGCCGTTCGCCGCGAAGGCCGCCGCGTCGAACGGGAGCCGCCCGGCGAGGACCTCGTTCATCCGGTCCTTGTCGATCTCCTTGGTCCAGGTGCCGACCAGGACGGTGGCGACCGCGTTGCCCGCGAAGTTGGTGAGGGCGCGGGCCTCGCTCATGAAGCGGTCGACGCCGACGACCAGGCCGACACCGCCGACCAGGTCGGGCCGGTGCGACTGGAGGCCGCCCGCGAGGGTCGCCATGCCCGCGCCGGTGACACCGGCCGCGCCCTTGGAGGCGACGATCATGAACAGCAGCAGGGATATCTGCTCGCCGATCGCGAGCGGCTTGCCCATGGCGTCGGCGATGAACAGCGACGTCATGGTCAGGTAGATCGCGGTGCCGTCCAAGTTGAAGGAGTAGCCGGTCGGCACGGTGATGCCGACGACCGGACGGCTGACGCCCGCGTGCTCCATCTTGGCGATGAGCAGCGGCAGCGCGGACTCCGAGGAGGACGTCGAGAGGATCAGCAGGAACTCCCGCGCCAGGTACTTCAGCAGCAGGAACAGGTTCACGCCGGCCACCAGGCGCAGGATCGTGCCGAGCACGACGAACACGAAGAGGACACAGGTGGTGTAGAAGCCGATCATGATGACGGCGAGCGCCTTGAGCGCGTCCAGCCCCGTCTCGCCGACCACCGCGGCCATCGCGCCGAAGGCACCGACCGGGGCCAGCCACATGACCATCGACAGCAGCTTGAAGACGAGCTGCTGTATGTGGCCTATGCCGCGCAGCACCGGCTCACCGGACTTGCCCATGGCCTGGAGGCCGAAGCCCACGAGGAGGGCGACGAACAGGGTCTGGAGCACCTGCTCGGAGGTGAACGCGGAGATCAGGGTGGTGGGGATGATGCTCAGCAGGAACCCGTCCAGGCCCTCGCTCGCGCCGCTGTCCACCTGACTCTGACCGGCCTTCGCCACTTCCTGGCTGATGTGCAGCCCGCTGCCGGGCTCCAGGATGTTGCCGACGACCAGGCCGATGGCGAGCGCGACGGTCGACATCACCATGAAGTAGCCGAGGGCGAGCCCGCCGACCTTGCCGACCTTGGCGGCCTTCCGTACCGAACCGACGCCGAGCACGATCGTGCAGAAGATGATCGGCGAGATCAGCATCTTGATGAGGTTGACGAAGCCTTCGCCGATGGGCTTCAGCTCGACCGCCGTGTCGGGGGCGGCGAAGCCCACGAGGATCCCCAGCGCCACCGCGCCGATCACGGCGAGGTAGAGGTAGTGGATCTTTTCCTTCTTCTTCGCCTTCGGCCGCTCCGGCTCTGTACGTCCCGATGCGGGCGGCGTGATCTCCGCAGCCACGGTGCTGCCTCCTTCTCTATGGCCGTCCAACTGTCCCGGCGCTGTACCGTGTGCGGCTCGCACACCGCCTTGAACGGTTCCGGCGACTATGCCCCACGCCTGTGACGGGGGTCACCCTTCCGTTCATTTCGTTCACACAAAGATTCGTGTGCAGACTGATGGACATGCGCATCCCCCACCCGCGGAGCCTGGCCGGTCAGCTCTTCGCGATGCAGGTAGTGCTGGTCGCGGCCCTCGTGGCCGGATGCGCCGTCTTCGCGTACATCACCGACCGCGACCAGGCCACGGCGGCCGCGCGCAGCCAGGCCACGGCCGCCGCCGCCGCGGTCGCCGACTCGCCCTCGGTGGCCGACGCCGTACGGTCCGACGACCCCACCGCCCGGCTCCAGCCGTACGCGGAGAAGGTGCGCCGGGACACCGGCGTCACCTTCGTGACCATCATGAACCCGCGCGGTATCCGTTGGACACACCCCGATCCGGACAGGATCGGCGAGCGCTACCTCGGCCACATCGAGCCCGCGCTGCGCGGCCGGATCTTCCCCGAGACGTACACCGGCACCCTCGGCGCGTCGGTGCGGGTGGTCGCGCCGGTGCGCGACGCGCGGGCCGGGGGCCGGATCACGGCGCTGGTCAGCGCCGGGATCACGGTGGAGACCATCAGCGCCCAGGTGCGGCGCCAGCTCCTCGCGCTGCTCGCCGTCGCCGTCGGGGCGCTGGCCGCCGGGGGCCTGTGCGCGTACGTCATCAACGCCCGGCTGCGCCGCCACACCCACGGCATGAACGCCTCCGAGCTGAGCCGGATGCACGACTACCACGAGGCGGCGCTGCACGCGGTGCGCGAGGGGCTGCTGATGCTGGACGGGCAGCGGCGGATCGCGCTCATCAACGACGGCGGCCGGGAGCTGCTCGGGCTGTCCGACGACGCGGTCGGCGCCTACGTCTCCGAGCTGGGCCTGCCCAGCCCGCTCACCGGCGCCCTGCTGGCCACCGAGCCGCGCGTGGACGAACTGCATCTGACCGCGGAGCGGGTCGTGGTCGTCAACACCTCCCCGGTGAGCAGTGGCGAACAGCGCGGCACGGTCGTCACGCTGCGCGACCACACCGAGCTGCAGGCGCTGTCCGGCGAGCTGGACTCCGTACGCGGCTTCGCCGAGGCGCTGCGCTCCCAGGCGCACGAGGCCGCCAACCGGCTGCACACCGTCGTCTCGCTGATCGAGCTGGGCCGGGAGGACGAGGCGGTCGAGTTCGCGACGGCCGAGCTGGAGCTGGCCCAGGCCCTCACCGACCAGGTGGTGGCGGCGGTCGCCGAGCCCGTGCTGGCCGCGCTGCTGCTGGGCAAGGCGGCGCAGGCCAGCGAGCGCGGCGTCGAGCTCGTCCTCACCCCCGAGAGCCGCATCGACGACGGTCTGGTGCCGCCCGGTCTTGCCGCCCGCGACCTGGTGACCATCGTCGGCAACCTCATCGACAACGCGATCGACGCGGCCACCGAGGGCGTCGGCAGCGGCGGCCCCCGCAGCGCCCGCGTCACGGTCACCGTCCGCGCCGACGACGGCGAGCTGACCCTGCGCGTCGCGGACACCGGCGCCGGTCTGGACCCGGCGGCGACCGAGGACGCGTTCCGCCGCGGCTGGTCCACCAAGTCGGCGGGCCGCGGTCTGGGGCTGGCCCTGGTCCAGCAGGCCGTACGCCGCAACGCGGGCACCGTGGACGTGGCCGGGGCGCCCGGCTCCGGCGCCGAATTCACCGTCCGCCTCCCGCTGGCCACCGCGGCCGTCACCTCGTGAACGGTCGGCACGTGGTCCTTAAAGGCCGGTCGAAAGGATTCACAGGGCCGTAACCCTGGCCACTGTTCATTACGCTCCGTAAATTGGGGCCCCGAGGTTCTTGCCAGTCCGGCGCCCGGCCCGCCCCGATGTGCCTGCCACGATGTGCCCGCCCCCGAGAGGAAACCCGAACCATGAGCCCGCCGCAGGCGAACTCGGCGACCCCGACCCCGGAGGCGATCCGGGTGCTCGTCGTCGAGGACGACCCCGTCGCGGCGGACGCGCACCGGATGTACGTCGAGCGCGTCCCCGGATTCGCCGTCGTCGGCACCGCGCGCACCGGCGGTGACGCCCAGCGGCTGCTGGAGCGGACGCCCGCCGATCTCATCCTCCTCGACCTCTACCTGCCCGACGGGCACGGCCTCCAGCTGGTGCGGGCGATGCGGGCGGCCGGGCACGGGGCGGACGTCATCGCCGTCACCTCGGCCCGGGACCTCGCCGTGGTCCGGGACGGGGTCTCGCTCGGGGTGGTCCAGTACGTACTGAAGCCGTTCACCTTCTCCACCCTCCGCGACCGGCTCCAGCGGTATGCCGAGTTCCGGTCGACCGCGGGCGAGGCCAGCGGGCAGGACGAGGTGGACCGGGCGCTGGCCGCCCTGCGCGCACCGCAGCCCGCCGCGATGCCCAAGGGGCTCACCCAGGCCACCCTGCACGCGGTCACCGAGGCGCTGCGCAGCGCCCAGGACGGTGTCTCGGCCGCGGCCACGGCGGAGGCGGTGGGGATCTCCCGGATCACCGCACGCCGCTATCTGGAGCACCTGGTGGACGCGGGCCGCGCCGCCCGTACGCCGCATTACGGAGCGATCGGGCGCCCGGAGCTGGTCTACCGCTGGCTCAGCGAGCACTGAACCCGAACGCCCTGCCCTGCGAGCGCCGAGCGCCCCCGCCGGGCGATCATTAGGAAAGTTTCCTATCCACCATCTTGTCGTGGCCATGGCGGCTCGCTAGCGTTCAGTCGCACATCCCCCAGGAGGACGCCCCATGCAGCTCTCCCGGCGCCACCACAGACGCACCCTCGCCGCCGCCACCGGGCTGGTCGCCCTGATCGCCACGGGCGCGGCCACCGCCGCCCAGGCCACCCCCGCGCCCCGCGCCACGGCGGCCGCCGTCACCGGCCAGACCGGCCCGTACCTCTACCTCGGCTGGGGCAGCCCGCCCAAGGCCACGGACGTGATGTCGGCGACCGGCACAAGACAGTTCACGATGGCGTTCATGCTCTCCGACGGCGGCTGCACCCCCAAGTGGGACGGCTCCCGCGCGCTCACCGGCGGCACCGACCAGTCGACCATCAACGCCATACGCGCGGCCGGAGGCGACGTCACGGTCTCCTTCGGCGGCTGGAGCGGCAACAAGCTCGGCGAGAAGTGCTCGTCCGCTTCCGCGCTCGCCGCCGCGTATCAGAAGGTCATCGACGCGTACCAGCTCAAGGCGATCGACATCGACATCGAGTCGACCGAATTCGAGAACGCGACGGTCCGGCAGCGGGTGGTCGACGCGCTGAAGACCGTCAAGCAGAAGAACAGCGGCCTCAAGGTCTACGTCACCTTCGGCACCACCACGACCGGACCCGACGCCAACGGCAAGGACCTGGTCAAGCGCGGCGCCACGGCCGGGCTCGACGTGGACGGCTGGACGGTCATGCCGTTCGACTTCGGGCAGGGCTCCGTCGACATGGCGGCGGCCACCAAGTCGGCGGTCGACGGCCTGAAGAACACCGTCGCGAGCGCCTACGGACTCTCCTCGGACGCCGCCTACCGCAAGGCCGGCTTCTCCTCGATGAACGGCAAGACGGATGTCGCGGGCGAGACGGTGTCCCTGGCCAACTTCAATTCGGTGATCTCGTACGCCAAGAGCCACCACCTGGCCCGGGTCAGCTTCTGGTCCCTCAACCGCGACCGCAAGTGCGACTCCGGCACGGACGCGGACGCGTGCAGCGGCATCGACCAGGGCACGTACGACTTCACCAAGGCGCTCGCGGGCTACACCGGCTGAACTACCGCCCACCGCACCCGAGTTCGATCGACAACCTCCCTGTTCACGGGGATTGACCTTGCGTTGAAGGCGACCTTACGGTCGGCCCGCAGGCCATCGAGGCCGGCAAGGAGGTCGTGCCGTGCGCCCCACCACCGCCCCACTGATCCTCACCGCCGCCGCCCTCGTCGCCACCGCCGGGCTCACCGCCTGCGGTGGCGGCTCGGGCAGCGATCCGGACACCGTCAAGGTCGCGTACAACCGCAGCACCGACAACAAGATCCGCTTCAAGGACAACCACCTCGCCGCGGTGAAGAAGCAGTTCGAGAAGGCGAACCCCGGCAAGAAGGTCGAGCTGGTCCCGATCCAGGCGCAGGACAACGACTACGCCACCAAGGTCCAGCAGATGATGCGGTCCCCGAAGACCGCCCCGGACCTGGTCTACG
Source organism: Streptomyces sp. NPDC005962 (assembly GCF_040629205.1). Taxonomy (NCBI): domain Bacteria; kingdom Bacillati; phylum Actinomycetota; class Actinomycetes; order Kitasatosporales; family Streptomycetaceae; genus Streptomyces; species Streptomyces sp. NPDC005962. Next base: position 302,649 of record NZ_JBEXVE010000009.1, read on the forward strand.
AGGACACCTTCCGGATCAACGCGGACATCAAGGCGGGCTATCTGCGGCCGCTGGACGACTACCTGGCCAAGTGGAAGAACTGGGACCAGTTCGTCGACACGGCGAAGACGGCGGCCAGGGCCGAGGACGGCAAGACGTACGGCGTCCCGGACGGCACCGACACCCGCGGGCTGTGGTTCAACAAGGACATCCTCGCCAAGGCCGGGCTGCCCGCCGACTGGGCGCCGAAGAACTGGAACCAGATCCTCGACGCCGCCCGCGCCATCAAGAAGAAGGTCCCCGGCGTCATCCCGCTCAACGTGTACACCGGCAAGGCCCCGGGCGAGACCTCCGTCATGCAGAGCTTCGAGATGCTGCTGTACGGCACGGGCGCGGCGGGCGACGAACCGCTCTACAACCCGGAGACGAAGAAGTGGGTCACCGGCGGCAAGGGCTTCCAGGACTCCCTGGCGTTCCTGAAGACCGTCTACGACGAAGAGCTCGGCCCCGACATCTCCGACGCCCTCGACCCCAACGTCGGCACCACCGTCTTCAGCGAATGGCTCCCCGAGGGCAAGCTCGCCATCGCCCTCGACGGCTCCTGGCTCGGCCAGAACTGGCTGAAGACCGGCGGCAAGCCCTGGCCCGAGTGGTCGAAGACCCTCGGTCAGGCCCCGATGCCGACGCAAGCCGGGCAGGCGCCCGGCAAGGTCAGCATGTCCGGCGGCTGGACGTGGGCGATCAGCGCCAAGTCCAAGAACCCCGATCTGGCCTGGAAGTTCATCGAACAGTTCCAGACCAGGAAGAACGCGGTCCGGTGGGACATCGTCAACGCCCAGATCGCCGTCCGGAAGGACGTCGCGAAGGACCCGGAATACCTCTCCTCCATGCCCGGCATCCGCTTCTTCACCGGCCTGGTGCGGTACACCCACTACCGCCCGGCGCTCCCCGTCTACCCGCAGGTCTCCTCGGCCATCGGCGAGGCCATGGAGGCGGCGACCACGGGTGACTCCTCGCCGGGCGGCGCGGCGAAGGCGTACGACGAGCAGCTGAAGTCCGTCACCGACGGTGCCGTGGGCGGATGACCACCGCGACCGCCCCTTCGGCCAAGGCGGCGCCTGCGGTGAGGGCGCGCCGGGGGCGCCTGCGGTGGCTGCCGCTCGCCCCGGCCACCGCCTTGCTGCTGCTCTTCCTCGGCGGGCCGATCGGCTACTGCTGCTACATCGCCTTCACCAACATGCAGCTGACCGGCACCTCCACCACGGAGTTCACCGGCCTCGCCAACTTCCGCCGCGCCTTCGGGGACGCCGACTTCCGCAACGCGGTCGTCCTCACCCTCGTCTTCACCGTCATCTCCTCCCTCCTCGGCCAGAACACCCTGGGCCTGGCCCTGGCCGCCCTGATGCGGCGCGCCTCCAAGCCGGTGCGCACACTGATCGGGGCGGTCGTGGTCGCGGCCTGGGTCGTCCCCGAGATCGTCGCGGGCTTCCTGCTCTACGCCTTCTTCCGCCGCGAGGGCACGCTCAACGAGGTGCTGGCCGGACTGGGCCTGCCGTCCCAGAACTGGCTGTACACCCTGCCCATCCTCGCCGTCTCCTTCGCCAACGTCTGGCGCGGTACGGCCTTCTCGATGCTCGTCTACTCCGCCGCCCTGTCGGAGATCCCCAAGGAGATCACCGAAGCGGCGGAGGTCGACGGCGCGGGCGGCCTCCGCCGCTTCTGGCATGTCACCCTGCCGATGATCCGCCGTTCCATCGGCACCAATCTGATGCTCAACACCTTGCAGACGCTGTCGGTGTTCGGCCTCATCTGGGCCATGACCCGCGGCGGCCCCGGCAATCGCAGCCAGACCCTGCCGGTGTTCATGTACGACCAGGCGTTCAACAAGTCCCTGATCGGCTATGGCACGGCGGTCGCGCTGTTGCTGCTGCTGGTGGGCGCGGCGTTCTCGGTGGTGTATCTGCGGCTGATGCGCGAGGAGGTCTGAGAGGGCGGCTCGCGGGATGCCCGGATCGGCGGTCCGGGGCTCGTCAGGTGCCGAGGTCCTCGATGATCTCGCCCACTTGGCGGTTCCCCTTGGGCGCCCACCAGAAAGACAACGGCGCCAGCCGGGCAACAGCCGCTCCCAGCCATTCCGGGTCACCGAGGCGGTGCAGCGCCCTCGCTTCGGACGTCTTCTGGAACAGAGCCTTCACCGCGAAGACGTGCGGGCCCGTGTAGGGGCGCTCGTGATGGGTGTAGTTCACCGACCACCCCTCGTACGGATGGCGAAGGAGCCCACCCACGGAACAGCTGCTGCGGCCGGTCTCCAGGTAACCGCCGCCCAACGCGCCCAGCACGCCCATGGTGCGGGTGGCGTGCGCCGCCCGGAAGCTGGCTCGGATATTCAGCTCCACGAACTTGGACCACGGGGTGACGGCTCGAGGTTCCGGTGCTCCGGGCTCGTGGTGCTCCAGGCCCTCGGCGGTAAGGACCAGGCACGAGCCGCCCTCCCGCTTCGGGTCCCCGATGATCCAGCGGTCCCCGACCAGTTCCAGCGGCCCCAGGTACCCCGTCATGTTCCCCCCGTCGGCCGTGTGTTCGCCCGACCCGCGATCCTATCCTCCGCTGACCTCCTTGGCCTTGGCATTGGGCTTGGCCTTGGCATTGGGCTCCGCCGACGCCTGGAACCGGCCGTCCAGCCGGACCCGGTCCCCGGTGACCGACGTGCGTACGCCCGAGGCGGACCCGGGGGCCGCGAGCGCGACCCCCGTCAGCGCGCCCGCGACCAGCAGGACGCACACCGCGGCCGTGGAGGACTTCGACGGTCCGACGTCAGCCCGCATGCCCGGGCATCTGCTTATTGCCGTCGACCACCGCGCGCTGCGTGATCGCGCTGGTGAAGGTGACGGTGCCGGGCTTGATCGGGTCGTCCTTGTCCGGGCTCGGCTTGACCTGGACGGTGCGCTCACCGAGGAACTTCAGGCTCTTCTTATCGAAGATCCATTCCTCGCGCTGGCCGCTCTGGTCCTCCATCCGCGCCACCGCGACCCCGTGACGGCCCGTGGCGTCGGTCGCGTCGTCCACCGCGACCACTCCGGGAATCTTCGCGGCGGCCTTGTAGAGGGCCGGGGCCAGCTTGGCGGGCGGGTAGCTCTCGGTCAGCAGATCGCCGATGGCGACGAAGGCCGCCTGGTCGAGGGGCACCTCCTTGTCCTTCTCCGCGCGGGCGTCCCGGTAGATCTTCTTCAGCAGCGCGTCGGGGTCGGTGGGCAGCTTGACGAGGCTGTCGTACGCCGCGCTCATCGGGTGCGGACCGGCCAGGGTCATGCCCTCGTCACTGGTCTGGCCCGGCTCGATCAGCCAGCCGTCCTTGCCGTCCGCCGACTGCCAGACCTGACGGTCGTGCAGTTCGGTGCTGACCACCGTGGTCTTGTCGTCCACGGTCCTGGCGTGGGTGTCGGCCACCTTGGACGCGACGTAGATGTACTGGCCGTCGCGCACCACGGGCCCGTCGGTGTCGCCGGAGCCCGCCGCCAGGGAGACGCGGTCCAGCAGCTGGGGGCCGCCCTTGGCGTCGACGGCGCCGAGCTGGGTGGTCAGCGCGGGGCCGGTGGCCACGGGGGTCGTACCGTCGCCGTCGCCCCCGCCGTACAGGGCGACACCGCCCACGACCGCACCGGCCAGGGCGCAGGCCGCGGCGGGCAGCAGGATCGTCTTGCGCAGGAACGGGTTGCGCTGCCGCGCGGGGGCGGCGGGGCGGGCGGTTCCGGCGGTCCCGGCGGTACGGAGGTCTTCGCGGATCTGGGCCATCAGGTGCTCCTTGTGCAACGTGTGGCGGCCCGCCGGAAGACTCCGCTCCCCGGTGTCCCGGAGCGCTTCGGTCTCCGGCCACTCAGCCGGATGCGGCTGGGAGGGGGTGGCGTTCATCGGTTTCCTTCCTCTGCGGACCGGATCGCGTAGCCGCGATCGCCTCTTATCTGCCGGGTGGGAGAGGCGGGTTCCCGTTTTTTCCTGACGAGTTCGGCATCGGCGAGTTTGCGCAGCTTCGTACGGGCGCGCGACAGCCTGGAGCGGACGGTTCCGAGGGGGATGCCAAGGGTGCGGGCGACATCGGCGTACTCCATGCCCTCCCACAGACACAGCACCAGCACCTCGCGTTCGGCGCGCTTCAGTGAGCTGAGGGCGGTCAGGGTGGCGTTGATGCGCCGCCGGTCGTCCACCCGGCCCGCCGTCTCCTCGGCGTGGTCGGGTATCCGCTGGGCCTCGGCCCCCGCCCCGGCGGCAGCGGCGGCCGCGGCCCGGTAGCGCCGGTTGCCGCGGCAGTGCGAGCGAGCCACGTTGGTGGCGATCCCCAGCAACCAGGGCCGCAGCGACCCCCCTTCGGCCTCGACCGACGCATGGCGCCGCCACGCCTCCATAAACGTCGCCGACATGACGTCCTCGGCGACGGACCAGTCGGCGGTCAGCCGGAAGGCGTGGTTGTACACCGCACGCGCGTACTCGTCGAAGAGTTCCGCGAAGGCGTCGGGGTCCCCGGCCCGTACCCGGGTTCGCGTATCTGTGGTCACACTCTCAACTGACCTGCGGGGAGGGGCGAGTTCCGGTGACGTGCGTCACACCCCAGGGTCAGCTGGCTTGGCCCGCGATCCGGTCGAGCCATTCCCGCAGGAGGGCGCTTTCGGACGCGGTCAGCGCGTCGGTCCGCGGCAGCACGGCACGGAGGGTGACGGCGGCCGCGGCGGCCCCGGCCCCGGGTTCGGGTTCGGGGGTGGAGGGGGCGTCGGCGGTGATCGCGGCGAGGACGGCCTCGCGGGCGGCGTGCGACAGCTCCGGGTCGCGGCGTTCCCCGGGGGTGGCGATGAGCGCGAGCGTCGTACCGGACCCGGCGGCGTGCACGAGGGCGGCGGCCCGGTCCTCGGGCACGCGCAGCCTGCCCGCCTCGGCGATGCGCCGGATGTGCCCGGCGAGTACGTCGAAGGCGGCGAGGGCCGCGGGCGACGACGCCCCGGGCGGCTGCTGACCGTACATCAGCAGGTACAGCGCCGGGTTGGCCAGACCGAGGCCGACGTGCAGATCCCACCCGGCGCGCAGATCCTCGACCGGGTCGTCGGTGGGCGCCGCGGCGGTCTTGTCGGCCAGGTAGGACGCGAAGCCATGGGCGACGACGGCATCGAGCAGGCCCTGCTTGTCGCCGAAGAGCCGGTAGATGGTCGGCGGCTGCACCCCGGCGGCGGCGCTCACCGCGCGGGTCGACACCGCGTCGGCGCCGCCTTCGGCGAGCAGCCGGGCGGCGGCCGCGACGATGCGTTCCCGGTGACCGTCCGCGGCGGTGACGTCGTCGTTCTCCATGTTTCCAACGATAACAGGATCGCGTTAGCAGGCGTGCGTTTCCGGTGTTAAGCTCTGCGCGTTATCAACGGAAACATCAGGTCAGGAGAGACCTCGTGATCATCGTCACCGGAGCGAACGGCAGGCTCGGCCGCACGGTCACCGAACGACTGCTGGAACGCGTTCCCGCCGAGGAGATCGGCGTCAGCGTGCGCGACACCGAGAAGGCGCGCGACCTCGGCGACCGGGGCATACGCGTGCGCCGGGGCGACTTCACCGACCCGTCGGGCCTCGCCGACGCCTTCGAGGGCGCCGCACAGGTCCTGATCGTCTCCACCGACGCCACCGGCGAGACGGCCTTACGCGCACACCGCGCGGCCATCGCCGCCGCGGCGGCGGCCGGAGCGGGACGCATCCTCTACACCAGCCATATGGGCGCGCACCCCACCTCGCCCTTCGCCCCGATGCCCGACCACGCCGCCACCGAGGCCGCGCTGCGCGCGTCAGGCGTCCCCTTCACCGCGCTGCGCAACGGCTTCTACGCCTCATCGGCCGCGATGCTGCTCGGCGCCGCGCTCGACACCGGCGAGCTGATCGCACCCGAGGACGGGCCGGTCGCCTGGACCGACCACGCCGACCTCGCCGACGCGGCGGTGCTCGCCCTCACCGCGTCCGGCGACGGCCTCGACGGCCTCTATGGCACGACCCCCGCCCTCACCGGCCCCGAGGCGATCGACCTGGCCGGCGTCGCGGCCCTCGCCACCCGGCTGACGGGCCGTCCGGTCCGCAGGGTCGTCGTCTCCGACGCCGCCTACCGCGCGCATCTGCTGGACCACGGCCTGCCCGGGCCCCAAGCCGACCTGCTCGTCGGCCTGTTCGCGGCAAGCCGCCGAGGCGATTTCGCCCCGGCCGATCCCACACTCGCCCACCTGCTGGGACGGCCCGCGACGCCGCTGGCGGACGTACTGACGGCGACAACTCTGAAGACACCGGTCACCCGGACCGGGTGAGTCGGCGGGTGGTCAGCCACTCGCACGCGCGCGCCGCCGATGAGCCTTCTGCCTGCATGCCGCCCCGCAGAACCGCGCCGGGCGGCCCGCCCGGCCCGCGCGTTCGCCGGACAGCCGGTCCCCGCACATCTCACACCGATCGTTTTCGTCACGCGGACCGGCGACTTCCCCTTCCCCCTCGCGGATTACGTTACGGAATTTCGTTACGGACCGCTCCGGCCGCAGCCCGTCACACATCACCGCCGTCAGCACCCCGGGGCCGGGGCCGTGCCCCTGCTCCATGGCCGCACACCCCGCCACCAGCGCCCGCACATCCGCCGCTTCGACGTCCGCCCTGACCGCTCCGGCCTCCTGCGAACGCCGGAGCAGTGCGGCCAGCACGTCGCCGAACTCGCTCCTGGCACCGGCCACCGCCTCCTCGGGCGAACGGCCGGGCGCCTCCCGCGCGAAGGCCTCGCACAGCGCGCGGTTGAGCGACGCCTCCCTGATCACCCGCCCCAGGAAGCCGAAGAACGCCACCCCCGGGTCCTCGGCCACGGCCAGCGCCCGGCCCTCGGCGACGAAATCCGTCACGCTTTCGGCGATCACCGCCTCGAAAAGGTCCTCCTTGGAGGGGAAGTGCCGGTACACCGTCCCGGCGCCCACCCCGGCCCGCTCGGCGATGGCTCCGAGCGGCACCATGCGACCCTCCGCCGCGAACGACGCCCTGGCCGCGGCCAGCACCCGTGCCCTGTTCCGCCGCGCGTCGGCCCGCGAGGGCAGCGCTTCCTCCTCCTCTGCCATGCCCCTCACCATCGCTCCTGATTGACAAACGGGTCAGTCATTCCGGTACGTTAACCGGGTTACTCGTTCCGATTCTATCCGGGAGCCGTGAACTATGACCACCCTGACGTCGAGACGAACCATCCTGGTGACCGGCGCGACCGGTCAGCAGGGCGGCGCGACCGCGAGGCGCCTGCTCAGCGACGGCTGGCACGTCCGCGCACTCACCCGCGACATCACCGGCCCCACGGCGCACGCCCTCGCCTCGGCGGGCGCCGAGTTGGTCGCGGGCGACCTGGACGACCGCCCCTCGCTCGACGCGGCGGCCCGCGGAGCCCACGGTGTCTTCAGCGTCCAGCCCACCCCCGGCATGCCGGGCCTGCCCACCGAGTACGGCCCGGACGACGAGGTACGGCTGGGCAGGAACGTGGCGGACGCCGCGCTGGCCGCGAACGCCCAACTCCTCGTCTACGCCTCCGCGTTCGGCGCCGATGGTGACAGCGGGCTGTCGACGCTGGAGAGCAAGCGGCACATCGAGGAACACATCGGCGCGATCGGCATGCCCGCGACCGTCCTGCGCCCCACGTCCTTCATGGAGAACCTCCTCCATCCCACCTGGGGCCTACAGGGCGGCGCCCTGGCCACCCCCTACAACCCGGACACCCGCCAGCAGTTCATCGCGCTCTCCGACATCGCGGCCTTCTCCGCACTCGCCTTCGCCGACCCCGCGGGCTTCCGCGCCCGCGCCTTCGACCTGGTGGGCGACGTCCTCACCCCACCGGAGACCGCCGCCGCCATCAGCCGGGCCACGGGCCAGGAGGTCCCGTACGTCCACATCCCCCTCGAAGCCGTACGCGCCCGGAGCGAGGAGGCGGCCCGCGGCATCCAGTCCCTCAACGACGGCCTATACCCCCTGGTCGACATCGAACCGCTCCGCGCGCTCCACCCCGGCCTGCTCACCTTCGAGGCCTGGCTGAGCGCGTCCGGAGCGACCCGCCTCAAGACCCTGCTGAGAAGCTGATTCTCATCTCCGGGGCGACCGGCGCGTCCCAGTCGATGTCGTACCCGTACTTCCACGCCGACTGCCCGGGCTTGTCTCGGTCATGGTCAGACCTCCTTGATCGGAGCGATTGGTTCCTTGGTCGCGTGTTTGGCCGCAGTCAAGGCCACACAAGCAGCCTCAGACATGACCGAAGTTGAGGCCAAGCCGACGCAAGGAGCGGGTGGGTCCAAGCCGCCAACCGGCTCGCTTCGCAGACTCCCGCCGAGGGAGCCACGTCGACGACACGCCTCCCCGTCGACTTGATGACGCCGTTCCACGTACGGCCCGGAAGTCCGCCTAGGCGGCGGGGCCAGGTGGAGCATCGGCCCGTCGGGGGCTTGGGGACGGGAGTGGGCCCGATGCGCTGTGGCGTCCGGGCTGGCGGGACGAGCGGGGAGAGCGCCCATGCGCCCGGGAGGGGCAGCGCACGGACGGGGCCGCCGCGGGGCCATCTAGGCGGTCAAGCCGGGTTCGAAGTACCTCGGCGTGCGGAACAGACCTGCGAAGGTTCCGGGGCCGTGCCGTTCGTCCAGCCATGCCCCCAGCGCCGTCAGGTCACCACTGATAATGGCTCCGAGGAGCCGCGCGTGGCAGTCGCCTTCCTCTCCGGGCGCGAACCCCTCGAGGAAGCGCGCGTACCGGCGATTGACGCCCTTCTCGAAACCGGTGAGGGCCGCCGCGTATCGCGTCCGCTCATCGCTTCCCGACACCCTCGCCGCGCAGTCGGCGTCCTCCTCCGTCAGCGTTCCCGTCATGTCCCTGAACGCGAGTGCGCCGAGAACGTCGGAAGGTTCCGTCAGGCCGAAGCGTTCTGCCGCCTGCCGTGTGATAGCGCGCGCCTCTTTGTCGCATGCGCCTTCCATGACGATTCCGAGGTTCCGCGTGTGGTGGCTTCCGCGCTGGTCGGCAGCCGAGTAGGACTGTCCGCTCGTGCGGCGGTAGTTGATTCCGTACTGAGTGCGGACGGGCACGCCTGCCACTTCCACGTACCGGCGACGCGCCCCGTAGTGAAGGCAGTCATGCGCGTACGCGCGCAGCAGATCAAGAAGGGCCAACGCGGGGCACTCGGGATTCCGGTGCCCCATGGGCCCGTACATGGTGATGACGGCCACCATGTGAAGGTGCCGATACCCCTGGTCCGGGTGGTGGAATCCGCCGAAGGCACCGGTACGCGAGGACTCGCAGCCCACCAGCACGCGCTCAAACGGCAGCAACTGCGCTAGCCCGCACCCGGCGTACCGGTGAGCGGCGGTTTCGACGCCCGCGTGGAAAGGCGCAGTGTCGATCCCGTCCGCTTCCCACTCGCTGAGCATTTCCGAGAGGGGCCGGAACACGTGGGCGGGATGCCTTCCCGTGAGCGATGACGGGTCGGCGCGCATGGCTGCCAGTGCCGCCATTGCCTCGACGCCGGTGACGGACTCGTTCGGGGCGAGTTCCGTTAGGTCAGGGTGTCCGACTTGATGAGTTGAACGTGAGACTCCTGCATCCCCTCCGGGAGCGCATCCGGGCTGAACCATCTCGCCTCCAGAATCTCGAAGCCGTCGAGCTTGAGATTTCCACCCACGTGAAGAGCTTCGTACGCGATTTCCACGCGGAGCTTGTAGCCGCTGACCACCTGAACCAGTCGCCCCGGCACCACTTCAAGGCCGGTTTCTTCCCGAACCTCTCGAACGATGGTCTTCGGGAATTCCTCATTCTTGATTGCGTAGCCGGTCGGAAGCCCCCATGGCCGGCCCGCAGGCCACATGCGGTGCTTGAGCAAAAGGACTTGCCCGTGTTCGTTTCGCACCACGCCCGTCACACCCACCATGAATTTGGCGTGTGCGAGCCACAGGATGCGCCATTGCAGGGGGCCGCGAATGAGCTTCCACGCTCGGGCAACGATTCGCTTCATGCGCACCCTTTCGATTGGGCAAGCGCGGGGGCGCCTGCGGTAGCTGATTCAACCCAAGTTGTGGTGAGCGGGTCACGCCCAGCACGGGCAGCGCGGTGCTGCCAACCCCTTCACGTCTCCCGTGTGACCAACGCTAGGAACGGCAACACCTCATCGCACAGCCGATTGCACGTGATTGCGCACCAGTTAGCCGAGCGAGTACCGCGCCTTGCAGATCAAGGCTCGCGCCTGCGGGCCGTAGACCGCCATATCAGCAAGCATGGCGAAGGCGTCGGCGTACGCGCCCACTTCGCTGGGCTGCGTCAACGTGAGGTGTCCCGAGACAAGCTCGACGTTCACCTGTCGCGCATCGAAGATCCAGAATCCCTCAACAGGCATGCGTGTTCGACCAAGACGGGTGGGCACAACACCGACGCTGACATTGGGCAGGGTGCTCACCGCCACCAGCCGCTCAAGCTGTTCAGCCTGCGTGTCAGCATCTCCCAGCCCGTTACTCAACACGGACTCTTCGACCAGGAACGCGAATCTGCGCGGTGCCTCATGGAGGACGCGTTGCCGCTCCATCCGTACCGCCACCGCATCGGCTACGTCATCCACGGAGACTCGCCGCCGCTGAACCGCGCGCAACACGTCCTCGGTGTATCCGTGCGTCTGGAGCAGGCCCGGCACAAACCACGAGGAGTACGCACGGAACCAATGTGTGCGCTCAAAGAGAGGCAGCACAGCTTGCTGTGCACGTCGAAGCCCCGAGCGCTCCATTCGGTGCCATTCCACCCACATGCCTTCGACAGCGCGCAGCGAGGCCACGAGGTCTTCGGCTTGGTCGTTGGCGCCACAGGCATCGCACCACGCGCGAATGTCATCGGCGCTCGGCTGCGTCTTCGCTGTCGAAATACGGGACACCTTGGACGGGTGCCAGCCGCATAGAGCGGCTACGTCCTTGCCATCCAGCCCGGCGTCCTTGACCAGTTCTCTCAGGCGGTCGGCAAGCAGACGCCGGGCTTGTTGAACACTCGATGATCCTGAAACGGGCATTGTTCAGGTCAGCTTGTAATCCTCGTGCGGCGTGGCCCGTTCCCACACCGTCTCAAAGGCCGTGCTCACGAGATCCAGCACAGCAGGATCTGAGCTCCATTCCCGGTCCACCACGTCCCCGTCGCCGGAGAAGAACGTGAACAGAACAGCCGATCTGTCGAACATCCACAGATCGGTTCCCGGAAGCGCGATGTCCGCCGCCCGGCGGCGAGGCAGCCAGCGGACCAGCTCACCCGCCGCCACATTGGCGAACGTCATGTCGTGCTCGTACTGGATGTAGTCCGTGACAGGTTCGGAGACGATACGGGCCCGCCGCATCACGACTCCACGGGCCGTCAGCTCGCCCACAAGGTCCCGCCACGAGCCCCACCAGTCAGGCAGCTTGGCAGGGTCGTCGGCATAGCGGTGTCCCGCTCGCCAGCGCGCGAACTCGGGGTCGTTCGGGGTGTATCGGTCCCTCATCTCCAGATGCACGGCGGAGTGCCGCGCCTGCGCCAGTCCCTCACGGACGGGGTACTTCACTGTTGCTGCCTTCCGGTCGCGGAACGTACTTCAGCATCACGGCCGGAAGCCGGACGATCGTTTCGTGATCCGGGACGTCGGTGGAGTGACCGGGGATGGAACCGATCTTCTGGCACGCCTTCACCTCGGCCTCCGTCGCTCTGTACGACTGGATCAACAGGTCGCCAGTGTCTTCGTCCAACCAGATGGTCGGCGAGTCATCCACAGGAGTATTCGGGATGATCCCGAGGAACCGCAGCCTCATGCCAGATCCCGTTGTCGATGTGATTGCGCTCGATTGCACGACCATCGCGCCAGCGGTTCAGGTCGTCAAGTAGGTGTTTCCGGCCGCTTGAGCCGGTCGGCCAAGGTCACCCCGAGGCGGTTCCGGGACCGGTCCCGGCGGGCTCGCGGTATACCCCGGATTGTCGCTGGATGAGCGATCCACACAACCGGAAGGACGTCAGACATGCGTACTCGCAACGCCGTACTCGGAGCCCTCGCCGCAGCCGGGCTCACCGGAGCCATGCTCACCGCGGTGACCCCGGCTCCGGCTCAGGCCGCCGAGGGCTGCAACACCAACAACGCCCGGACGGTCGCGTCCGCCTCGACCCACTCCCGCGGCATCGAGCTGCGCTACAACGGCACCTGCGCCTGGGGCAGGATCTTCGGCTCCCCGGGCGACCTGGTGTGGGTGGACCGCAGCCTCGACCGCGGCCGGACCTGGAAGCAGCTCGGCGTCACCAAGATCAGCACCGGCGGCAGCAACCACACCGACGCGTTCAACAACCAGGGCAACCTCATGCGCGCCTGCGGCAAGGCCAGCAACTATTCGGAGGTCGCCTGCACCACGTGGTGGTGACCCGTGGTGTCGGCGGCATATCGGGGACTGTCGGTCCGCTGTCGGTGTGGTCGCGCTTTCCTCGTTCTCACCCGAGTTCGAAGGAGCGCATATGACGATCACTGTCCGGCCGGGAAGCACCGTGATGTTCACCGGCGATTCGATCACCGACTGCCAACGGCTGGAGAGCGAAGACGGTCTCGGGTTCGGCTACCCGCTGCGCATCGCGGGCGAGTGGGGGCTCCGGCACCCGGGCCACCCCGTGACCTGGCTGAACACCGGGATCGCGGGCAACAAGGTGCGGGACCTCGAAGCCCGTTGGCAGACGGACGTACTCGACGCGCGCCCGGACGTGGTGTCGATCCTCGTCGGGGTCAACGACATGGGCTGGCACACCGTGGACCCGAAGGGCTACGTGATCCCCGCCGAGGAGTTCGAAGCGGGCTATGACCGCCTGCTCGCGCCCCTCGCCGAGGCGGGCACGGAGCTGATCCTCATCGAGCCGTTCCTCCTGCCGATCCAGGGCGTCATCGAGGCCGGTGCCGGTACCGCGCTCATCGGCGAGAAAGAGCGAACGGAATGGCGCACCGACCTGGACCCGAAGATCCAGGTGGTGCGCGGGCTCGCCCGCAGATACGGTGCGCATCTGCTCGCCGCCGACGGCATGTTCGCCGAACTCGCCGCGACGGCCGGGCCGGAGCACTGGGCCGCGGACGGCGTACACCCGACCCCCGCCGGTCACGCCGCCCTCGCGGCGGCGTGGCTGCGCCTGGTCGCGTGACCGAGCCTCGCGATCGCCGCCGCCACCGGCGATCGCGAGGACCCTCACGCCCTCGGCGGTGCCGATACGCCCCTCCCCGAGGAGCCGTCACCCGCACGGCTACTGTGCGGGGAACCGCGACGGCAAACGGTCGTCGCCCGCCCGGTGAGGAGCCCACCCGTTGGCCCGTACGACTCCGCCACGGCCTCTCGACGTAGAGGCGCTGTTCCCGGAGGTGGCCGACCTCCGCAGGGACGCCGTCCGGTTGCACCCCCGGATCGGCGCTCCGGGGGCGCGGGACAGCTCGCTCGGAGGCCCCCTGCTGTGGCCGCGTTCGGAGCCGTGGCCCCACTGCGACGACGACCACCCGCGGACCGCGCTCTCCCCGCCGACCACGGACGCGATCCCCCTGGTGCCGGTCCTCCAGCTCTTCGCCGCCGACCTCCCCGAGTTGCCGTTCCCACCCGACACGGACCTCCTCCACGTGCTGTGGTGCCCCTTCGATCACGACGCCGGTTACGTCCCCCGGCCCGAACTCTTCTGGCGGGCCGCCGCCACCTGTGACGTCCCCCCGACCGAGCCGCCCCGCCCGGTCGGCGCCTCGGGCCACTACCTCCCGAACCCGTGCGTGCTGCACCCGGAACGGGTCACCGACTATCCGAGCTGGGATCTTCCCGAGGACCTGTTCGACGGTCTGCGGGAACGGTTCGAGGAGCTGGAGGAGGAGACGGGCTGGTCGTACCAGTCCCACCTCTCCGTGTCCGAAGGCATCAAGGTCGGCGGATACCCGACGTGGACGCAGGAGCCGGTCTGGCCCGACTGTCCCGGCTGCGGCCACCGCATGGACCACCTGCTGACCATCAACAGCGGCGAGTTCGACGGCGCGAGCTGGCGCACCTGGCTCCCCGTCGAGGACACGCCCGTCACGGGCACCATTCGGGACCTGCCCTACGAGGAACGCACACTGATCCAGCGCGCGCCGGGGCTCATGCTCGGTGACATGGGCGGCATCTACCTCTTCGACTGCCGCCGATGCCCCGACAGGCCCTACGCCCACCACTCGGACTGCTCGTGACGCCTCTCGCGCGGGCCTACTCCGGGAAGACGGGCGTCCCGTCCGCCTCGGCCAGGTAGGGGCGTACGGGAGGCTCGACGCCCAGGGCGTCCCAGAGCGCGTAGGCCGCCGCGTACTTCACGTCGCCGGGCCCGGTGTCCACGAGGTAGTCCCGGATCTCGGTGACGACCACCCGCACCCGCGGCACCGGGCCGGCGAGCCGTTCCAGGGCGTACCGGACCCCGTCGACCGCCTCCCGCCGAAGGCCGCCGTCGTTGACGTACGGCCGGGCGTCCGGCCCGTACGCCGCCCGAAGCCAGCCGTACGGATCGTCCCCGATCTCGACGGTCGTCTCCCCCGCCGCCGGTACGACCCGGACCGTCACCCGCGCGAAGCGGGCCCACCGGCCGGTGTGACGCCGGAGCCAGTGGGCTCCCTCCGCAGGTTGGACGCGCAGGTCCCGTACGTACCAGTCGTGCCGTGTCCCGTCCCCGTCGCGCTTGTGCCCACCGGGGGTGAACCCCGCCCGCCGGGCGACCGCGGCGGATGCGGTGTTCTCCGGCTCCACCCGGATCACCGCCTCCTTCCCTCCCTCATATGCCGCGTACCGGGAGGCCAGGAGGACCGCGCGGGTGGCCAGGCCGCGTCCCCGCCAGGACGGGTAAAGGCCGTAGGCGACGTTCACCTGGCCGGGAGCCAAGCCCTCGACCGTGAACCGCAGGTCGATCGTCCCCGCGAGTGCCTCGCCTGCGCCTGCGCCCGCGCCTGCGTCTGCTCGGATGCCGAAGGCGCGGAGCGGTCCGGCGGTGTCCCACTGTTCCCGGCAGTGCCGGAAGTAGGTTTCGACGACCTGAGGTGTGCTGGGACCGCCGCTGAGCCAGCGCACCAGCGCCTCGTCCTCCCCCGCGAGGTGCGCCTCCGCGTCGTCCGGGCGCAGCGGGGACAGCGTGACGACCCCGTCGGACAGCTTCACTTCCCGCATCCGGCGATTCTTGACGCCCGAGCGGCGTCGCGCCATCGGATTGCGCGGTTCAGGCCAGGCGGTCGGTCCGGGAAGACGGGCGTTCCGTCCTCCTCCACCAGGTAGCCGGCGGTCGGGTCGGACGCTGCGCGATATGACTCACCGGTTGGCCGTGAAGAGTTCGCCCAGAAGGGCCTTATGGGCCAGGTGCGGCGGCCATAAGTTCTTCCCCGTGACCAGTCGGCAGCGCTCAACAAGCCATCCATCGACCTTGTTTGATGAAGGAGTAGCTGTGGAACGTCGCATCTTTCTGCGCGGATCAGTCATCGGAGCCTCTGCCGCCGCCTTTGGCGGCACCCTCATGCGCGGCGCCGCCTACGCGGCCCCGGCCCAGACGGGCCCCGGCCCGTACGGTGCTCTGCTCACTGCCGACGCCAACGGCATCGCGCTGCCCAGCGGCTTCACCAGCCGGGTGATCGCCCGGTCCGGCCAGACGGTGCCGGGCAGCTCGTACACCTGGCACAGCGCCCCCGACGGCGGCGCCTGCTTCGCCGACGGCTCGGGCTGGATCTACGTCTCCAACTCGGAGATCAATCCCGGTGGCGGCGCGGGCGCCGTCAAGTTCAACTCCTCGGGCACCATCACCGGTGCCCACCGCGTCCTGTCCAACACCCGGCAGAACTGCGCGGGCGGCGCCACCCCGTGGAACACCTGGCTGTCCTGCGAGGAGGTGTCCCTCGGCTACGTCTACGAGACCGACCCGTGGGGTGTGAACGCCGCCGTCCGCCGCGACGCCATGGGCAGGTTCAAGCACGAGGCGGCCGCCGCCGACCCGGTGCGCAAGGTGATCTACCTGACCGAGGACGAGACGGACGGCTGCTTCTACCGGTTCACCCCGGCCACCTGGGGCAACCTGTCCTCCGGCACGCTGCAGGTGCTGGTCGCCGGCGCCGCCACCTCCGGGTCGTTCAGCTGGGCCAACGTGCCCGACCCCGACGGCTCGCCCACGGCCACCCGCGACCAGGTCTCGACCGCCAAGATCTTCAACGGCGGCGAGGGCTGCCACTGCGCCAACGACACCGTCTGGTTCACCACCAAGGGCGACAACCGCGTCTGGCAGCTCAACCTGGCCAACAGCACGTACGAACTCGCCTACGACGACAGCCTGGTCAACCCCGGCCCCGCACCGCTGACCGGCGTGGACAACGTCACCGGCACCTCCTCCGGCGACCTGTTCGTCGCCGAGGACGGCGGCAACATGGAGATCTGCGTCATCACCCCGGACGACATCGTCGCGCCGTTCCTGCGCGTCTCCGGCCAGTCGGGCTCGGAGATCACCGGCCCGGCCTTCTCCCCCGACGGCAAGCGGCTGTACTTCTCCAGCCAGCGCGGCACGACGGGCAGCTCCTCGGGCGGCATCACGTATGAGGTCACCGGGCCGTTCCGCGCCACGGCGTGATCGTGATCCGGTGATGGTCGGGCGGCACGGCGGTGCCGCCCGACCATTCGCTCACGGCCGAGGTGCCGCCGCGATCCGTCCGCCGACGAGGGCGTCCCGGAAGTCCGCCCAAGCGGCGGGGGCCAGGTGGAGTATCGGCCCACCGGGGTGCTTGGAGTCGCGTATCGCCACGGTGTCGGGCACGTTGGTGGCTACTTCGACGCACTCTTCCTGCCCGTTGCTGTAGCTCGACTTACGGAAGACGAACGTTGTCACAGCTCAAAGTCCTTTGCTGAGTGTCCCGATGAAAGCTCGGGACTCGGCCTCGGGCAGCGCGTCCCGCGCAGTCTCCTCGAACAGTCTTACGTGCTGGGCAGCGCCTTCGCCACCCTCGACCCACGTCGTGGAGAACGGCAATTCCTGGTACGCCACGTCCATGGCACCCGGCTCGGCGAACGAGAGAACGTTGAACGAACCGGCGAGCGCTGGCATCATCCCCGCGCCGAAGGGGAGCACCTGAATCGTGACGTTGGGGCACTCGCTCCAATCGAGCAGGCTCGCCAACTGCTCCCGCAGCATCTGAGGCTCTGACGTGGGGATACGCAGCGCCGCCTCCGCAATGACGGCCCAGAGGGAGAGCGGATTGCCCTCGGTGAGCCGCTGCTGACGGGCGACCCGGGAGGCGACGAACGTCTCGATCTGATCGGGGCTATCGCCTGGAGCCGACGCGCGACGCGCCGACCGCACGTAGTCGGCGGTCTGAAGCAGCCCGGGAATGAACGACACCTGCCATGCTTTGACAGCCGTGGCCGCGCTCTCAAGCGGTACGTACTCCCTCATGGTCTTGGTGAGCGGGACGTCATTCCACCAGCCCTTGGCCTTGCGACGCTCGCGGTCGACGCGGGCCAGCTCCAGCAGCCCGCCCACGGCGGCCGGATCGCTCACGCCGTACAACTCGCACAACGCGCGGATGTCCGGGTCCCGCATCGGTACCCAGCCGCCCTCCATCTTCGCGACCTTGGTCGTGGACCCGGTCAGGGCCTTGGCGGCGTGTGTCTGCGTCAGGCCCGCCACCGCGCGGAGCTGCATCAGCTCCCCACCCAGCCTGCGTCCCAGAACGGTCGAGGTGCTGTTCCCCTGCATGGGCTGACTCGTCGTCACGCGCACAGTCTGGCCGCCGCCAACCGCCACCGCAAACCAGATCGGGGGAATTCCTCCAAGAGGAACTTGTGCTGATCTCGCAGCCAGGGCTACGGTCCGTGATGAACCGCTTGCACAGGGACGCCAGTTGGCGGATGCGCTCCGCCCTGCCCGCACGGAGGTACGCGATGTCGATCGCACCCCAAGACCCCGTCATCCACGAGGACCGCGTCGACTACGTCCCGACACCGATAAGCGTGACCCGCGCCCGGCGGCACGCCGCCCGGATGGTCGCCGAGTGGGGCCACCCCGCCCTGGCCGACGACGCCGCGCTCATCGTCTCCGAGCTGGCGGGCAACGCCCTGCGCCACGGCCATGTCCCCGGGCGGCTGTTCCGCGTCTGCCTCACCCTGACGAAAACCACGCTGCGCATCGCCGTCGCCGACCCCAAGGGCGAACGGCTCCCCCACCCCCGTCAGCCGTCCCCCGAGGCCACGCACGGCCGCGGCCTGCTCATCGTCCGCGCGCTCGCCCCGCGCTGGGGCGTACGGGAGCGCACGGTCGGCAAGGAGATCTGGGCCGAACTCGACCTGCCCGGCTCCCCGGCCGAGCGATAGCCCGAACTCGGTCTCTCCCCACCACGCGACAGTGCTGCTGCCGGGGCTACTTGTCGTCGAGGTCTTCGCCGAAGGCGATGTCCAGCTCGGCGGCGAGGGCCTCGGCCAGCTGTAGCGTCTGCGCCTGGTCGATGACGATCCGCTTGAGGAAGGCGAGGCCGCGGAGCCGGGAGAGGTCGTTGCCCCGAAGGTCGAGGCCGCGGTACGTACCGCCGTCGAACTCGGTCAGCCGCATATCGCAGTCGTCGATCAGGGCGGCGTGGCAGACGCCGTCCTCGCGTACGTGAGGCTCCTGGCCGGGGCTTCGGCTGTGCCCAGCCGTTCTCGGTCAAGCTCCGGCCTGTTGACTGCCTGGAGGTTTGAGTGGCGCCGACCATCCATTCGGGTGGTCGATGCGGAACGTCTCCCCGGGGCGATCTTGGCGGGGTGAGCATGTGTCCGACCCTCTCTGCCACGAAAGGCGGGTACAGCCATGTCTGTTGACGGAACCCCGGAGACCCCGTTCGCGCTCGGCGCCGATGACCTCGCCAGGCTGGACGCGGTCCGCGAGGCGCTGTTGGACCCGTCGCCGCGCCGGATCGGCCGCCTGGACCAGTGGGGTCTGGCCGACAGCTACGAGACGTACACGGAGACCGCCCGGTACGCGGAGGTCTCGCTCACCATGGCGGACGGGACGGTCCTCGACGCGTCGCTGAGCGTCCCGCGCGACCTCGCCCCCGGACAGAGCTGCCCCGCGGTCGTCCTGCCCGCCCCGCTGAACAACATCGGGCACCGCGCCTACCTCGGCAAGTTCCCGCGCTGGGCCCTCGGCGGCTACGTCGTCCTGGCCTACAGCCAGCGCGGACTGGCCAAATCCACGGGCGAGATCCACGTCGCCGGACCGCAGGACGTGGCCGACGCCACCGAGGTCATCAACTGGCTGACCGGACAGGACGGCGTCGACCCGGACCGGATCGGTTTCTTCGGTTCCTCCTACGGCGCCGGGACGAGCCTGCTGGCGGCCGCGCAGGACCAGCGGATCAAGGCCGTCGTCGGCACCAGCGCCTGGGGAGACCTGTTCGCCTCGCTGTACGAGAACGGCACCCGCCACCTGAAGGCCTTCGAAGCGCTCGTACAGCTCTTCGACGAAGAGCGGTGTTCGCAGGAGTTCCGCGAGGTCATCCAGAAGATCCGCGGCAACACCATCGACGACCAGGTCAGGGAGTTCGCCCGGGTACGGTCGCCCAGGCACTACCTGAACGCGTACAACGGCGCGGCGACGCCGATCCTGCTGACCACCGCCTGGCACGAGACGATCTTCTCGGTGCCCGCCGTCATCGACTTCTTCACCAACCTGACGGGGCCCAAGTCGCTGCTCGTCCAGGTCGGCGACCACGGCAACGCCGAACTCCCGGGCCTGGCCGGTCTGCTGTCCAAGCCCACCGAGATGGCCTACCGGTGGATGGACCACCACCTCGGCGGCAGCGCCGGCGACGGACGCGAGCCGCGATTCGACGTCCGCTCGGAGTACATGCACAACCTCCTCTCCGATCTGCGCCACTCCGACTGGGCGAGCTACGCCCTGCCCAGGAAGCGGTTCCACCTCGCCGACGCGTCCGCCGGGCAGAGCGACGGGCAGCTGGCCGAGGGCGCGCCGCAGGCGGGCTGGACCCGCCCGGTGAAGGCCACCGGCGAGAGCACGCAGGCCGTCGTCGCTCCGAAGCTGATCCAGACCGGCCTGGCCGAGCGCATGGGCCTGCCGCACGTCTACAAGACTGCCGAGATCGACCGCGGCCTCGCGGCGATCTGGACCAGCGCGCCGCTGGAGCAGGCCATGCGCGTCCAGGGCGACCTGGAGCTGCGGGTGACCGTGAAGCCGCAGCAGGCGAACGCCATGATCGTGGCCTACCTGATGGACTACAACCCGGCCACCGGCAAGGCCGCCATCATCACCCACGCTCCCTACACCCTCACCGACCGGGAGGCAGGCCAGGCCACCACGGTGACCTTCCCCCTCCAGCCCGCCCACTACGTCCTGGCCAAGGGCCGCCGGCTTCAGCTGATCATCGATACCCACGACCCGTTCTTCACCGAGGCCAACGCCACCGCAGCGGTGTCCACCATCGAAATCACCTCCCCGCAGGGCACCGAGTCCTACCTCGACATCCCCCTCGACAGCCTGGACTGACCCCCCGGCACACTGGTGCGGCCCGCCCGATCACGAACGGGCAGGCCGCACCGGCACCCACTTCCGAGATGTTCCGCCTCGTGCGCGGCACCCAGCACATCCGGCACCGCGGTGTCAGACGTGGCTGCTTGAATCCCCCGCATGGAACCGAACGTCACGCTGACCGCCCTGCACGACTTCTGCGCCGAAGGTCTCGGCGCGGACCTCGCGGACCGCTTCGTCCGTCTCGCGCGGCCGGGGTTCGGGCTTGCCGAAGCCGGGGCGGGGCGGGCTGCCGCCGGGCACAGCCGGTTCGGTGGGCGGGCGTTGCTCGAACCGGGCACGGAGTGGCCGACCTGTGACGGCTTTCCGCTGAGCCTGATCGCCGTCCTCGACACGGATGCCCTGGCCCCCTGGCTCGACGGTGTCCTCCCGGCCGGGACGGGGCTGCTCAATTTTTTCGCGCTCGACAGTGACTCCGAGGCCGCCGACCCGGCCGCCATGGAGCTGTCGCTGAAGTACGACTGCTTCGACCCGCAGGTGGGGCGGGTGATCGCGGCCCGCCCCACACACGCCGTCGAGACGGCCCCGCCCACCCGGTCGAGCGTTTTCGATCCGACGCCGTGGGCGGCGGTGCCCGGGTTCGCCTTTCCCGACGCCTACGACCCCGCTTGGGATGACCTCGACCTGGGGCCCGACGTCGACGACATGGCCAGGGCCATGCCCGACACGTACATATACGACCTGCTGCCCGAGTGGCCGCAACGGCCGGGCGCGCTGGAGTCGGAGGACATCGCCTTCGGCCGACCGGCGTTCCCGACGGGCAGTTCACCGATGCTGCCGGACGGCGAAGACCCGAACCGCTACCACCACCTGCTCCAGCTGTCCGGGCAGGGCGAGTGGTACATCGGCGGGGACGGCGGCTGGATGCACTGGTCGATCCCCACCGAGGCGCTGCGGGCCGGGGACTTCAGCCAGGCGATACCGACCCCCGACATCTGGTGACAGCTTCCTCATAGGTCATCCACAGCCGACAGCGGAATGGCCTATACCTCCGTCACCGGCGGCCGAAAGCGCACTTGTTGCTTGTCACCGCCCGGTTAAGCATGGTGCTGCAGATACTCAGTGGGTATTTCGAGGCACAAGGGGGAACAAGTGATCCGAAAGACGCTTAAGGCGGGCGCCGCCTGCATGCTCGCGTTGGGTGCCGTGGCGGCCACCCAGGCCACTGCCCAGGCCGACGATGGGAAGCCCAAGCTCAGCTACGTCCTCAGACCGCAGGTCGCCCAGAGCCCGTACACCGGGGTGGACATCTACTACGGCGGCGTCTACGCCGGGACAGGCATCTGGAGCCAGGACCCGGGCGGCGACATCGACGGGAACGGCAACACCGACCCTGGCGACGCCCTCATCGCCTACGACGGCGCCGCCGACGGTCTGGGCGTCGAGGCCCGCCTCGAGACCGGCCGCGTGGCCTCGACCCGCGGTCACGGCTCGCCCTACTGGAGCCCCTGGGCATCCGGCGACCTCGCCGAGGGCTCCAAGCACTCCATGAAGGTCTGCGTGGTCAAGGGCGACTGGGAGTCCTGCCTCTCGGCGGTCTCCGTCACCGCTTGACGTGCTCCCCGGCCTGAAGTCCGGGGATTCCTGCCACGGTCGGGTGACCGTCTGGGTGGCTTCCTGCTTCAACGCGCTGTGCCGGGACTTTCGTCCTGGTCTTACCCGCGCTCCGCGAGGCGTTTAGCCTGTCCGCCCGTCCGGCGGCCAGGGTGTTCCGGGAGGCGTTGTCATCGCGGTCATGGACGGTCCCGCACCCTGCGCACGTCCACTGGCGGACGTGAAGGGGTTTGGGGCCGTCCTTGATGCCGCATACGGAGCAGATTTGCGAGGTCGGCTCGAAGCGTCCGATCTTCCCGAAGTACCGGCCGTGCTTGACCGCCTTGTACTCCAGCATGTTCACGAATGCCGACCATCCGGC